>CBJOJD010000039.1:0-23207 GCA_966443485.1 uncultured bacterium
TAACTGCTGGGCGCCGGTGAACAATCCCTTCAAGGGAGTCGCCGCGTTCCAAGGTACGCCTTACTACAGCAACACCACGAATCAGGCTTGGGATATGAATCGTCCGCATCCTGAGTTCCAGGATGTAACGGTCTCCGGCTTGAACGATGGTCACGTATGGTACAACGGGCTGCAGATCGACTACCGCCAGCGCATGACGCACGGCATCAGCTTCAACGCCAGTTATGTGTGGTCGAAGCAGATCGAGCAGTGGGGATGGCTGAGCCAGGACCTGAACCTGCGCCAGCGCAGCGTTTACTACCTGGAGATTCCGAAGTCGTTCAAGATTGACGGCGTCTTCCAGTTGCCCTTTGGCCGCAACCGGGCGCTCAACCTGCGCAACAATCGCATTGCCGACGCAGTGGTGGGCGGATGGGATTTCTCGCCGCAGTTCACCTTGCAGAGCGGCGAACCCATTGCGCTGCCGAGCGGTGCCCGACCGCTTCCGCATAACAAGTTCAACAAGCACCCCAACTGGAGCGATCGCTCTGCCACCGGCTTCCTAGGCTGGGGACACTGCGTGCTGCACCACCTGGCTGGCGGAGGAGTCGCACCGCTGCCTACCAACACCGCCTATGGAGCCTGCCCGTCTGACCTTAGCCAGTACGACTGGATGGTCTACGACACGCTTCCAAACGAATCCGTCGAGAACTGGAACTCGGATGTAATCCGCATGAAGCCCATGCTTCTCAGCGACGCTGCGATCCAGAAGAGCTTTGATGTGCACGAGCGGATGAACCTGATTCTTCGCCTCTCGGCCTCCAACGTTCTCAACCACTTCAATCTGCTGACCGCGCGCTTCAACAACAACGCCTGGGATCCGAACTTTGGTTCGATCATTCCCGGTCAGACCCCGACGGCGGATTCACCGCCTCGCAACGTGAACGTGCAGGCCAGAATCACGTTCTAACAACATCAGGGGCTGAGCGATCAGCCCCTGAACCCATCCGCTACACGCCACATTGATTCCTGCCTGAGGCGTCGGGAGAAGCCGGACAATGCACATTCATCGGATCGGCCGGGGGACCGCCCGCAAAAGGGTGTGTCCGCGGTTCAGACGTAGTACTGCCTTCATGCTTGCTCTGTTTGCCCTTGCCATCTCACAGCTATTTGCGACGGACGCTGCCTTGTGCCAGTCGAGCACGGCCCTGAGTCCCAGCACAGCTCTCTATCCTCGCGCCATCCGGCTCTCCCATAATGCCGTAGCGGCCAACAACGGAGAGGTTGTGGTGAGCGTTACGGCCTTTCCCAACAACGTGGGGGAGGAGGACATCTACGCAAGCGCCTCTGGGACCAGCTTCCAAAAGATTGGGGCCATCACCGATCCAGATTTCGCGGGCGGCCTTTGCTGCGGCACGCTCTTCGAGCTTCCCATACAACTGGGAACGCTGAACCCAGGAACGCTGTTGTGGGCAGGATCGGTGGGGCAGACTTCCAAGACACAGCCGATGCAATTGAAGGTATTTCAAAGCAGCGATGCAGGGAAGACGTGGTCGTATCTATCGAGCTGCGCCACTGGGCAGAATCCAGGTACAACGAGCGGCGGACTGTGGGAGCCGCAGTTCACCATCGCCGCTGATGGGGCGCTGGTCTGCTTCTACTCTGACGAGACGCAGACCGGCCACAGCCAGGTGCTTCGCCAGGTTAGAACCTATAACGGCAGCAGCTGGCAGGATGTGACCAACACGGTGGCAAGCGCGGTTCAGGCAGATCGCCCTGGTATGGCCGTGGTGACCAAGCTGCCCAGCGGAACCTACTTCATGAGTTACGAGATCTGCGGGACGGCTGCATGCACCGTGTTCTCCAGAACGTCCTCAGATGGCTGGAACTGGGGAGATCCAGCGAGCCTGGGAACGAAGGTGGTGACTACATCGGGTCAGTGGTTTGAACACGCTCCTACCAATGTGTGGGCTCCGTCGGCGACGTCGAGCAACGGAACCATCCTGCTGGTCGGACAGATGCTGTACGAGAGCTCCGGAGCGATCTCCAGCGGCAGCGGCGCCACGACCTTCACCAATCACACCGCGGACGGGTCGGGACCGTGGAGCACGATGAGCGCTCCAGTGCAGGTTTCCAACGTGTATGACAATTACTGCCCGAACTACTCTTCAGCACTTCTGCCCTCTACGGATGGCATGAGCGTTTTGGAGCTGGCATCGCAGTACGTCGGGTCGGTCTGCACAATGTTCTACTCGACGGGGCCAATCATCGCCGGAACCCAAACTGCCACGGTCAAAGTCACACCTGAATCGGCGAGCATCGAAACCAACCAAGCTGTTAAGGTCGATGTTGCAATCAGCGGGATTGTGGGCGGTCCTGGCCCCAGCGGAACGGTGACAGTGCTGGGCAGTGGCAACTACAGTTCTGGCGCGGTTTCGCTGGTGAACGGAGCAGCGACGATCACCATTCCAGCCAACAGCTTGCCGTCGGGTGCCGACACGCTCACCGTGAACTACAGCGGGGACGCTAATTACGCGCCTTCCACAGGAAGCGGAACAATCCGCGTCACTTCGCCGCCGCCGCCCACCTTTGCCCTGAGCGGCAGCGGGATCAGTCTCACAGCCGGAGCCACGACAGGCAATGTCATCGTCATCACCGTGACGCCGGCAGGAGGCTTCACGGGAAATGTGGACCTCAGCGCACAAATCACAGCGGGTCCGGGCACCAGCCTCAGCTACTACCCAACGCTAAGCTTTGGAGCGAGCAGCCCGGTGACGATCACCGGCAGCTCCGCGGCGGCAGCCAATCTCACCGTGTCTACAGTGGCCGCGACGCAGTCATCCGCTAAGGACGGATCGCGGAGAAGCGGCGCATCTGCGAACCTCGCGTTCGCACTCGCGGGGTTGTTTCCCGTAGGCGTCGTTGCAGTGCGACGGCGTATCCAGCGAGCTGCCGGATTGTTCTTGGTGATTGGCGCTCTCATGCTTGTCCCGGTTGGGTGCGGCGGCGGGCAGAAGACCTCATCCGTCGTTGGAACCCCACTGGGCAGCTATTCGATTGTGGTAACGGGAACAGGCGCCACGAGCACTGCGTCAGAGCAGATCGTGCTGACCGTGCAATGAAACCGGGCCAAACCACCGGCGTGTAGACCGGACGGAACTGTTGGATGATTTACCTCACGCTGCATGGATCAGACATGCAGCGGAGCGATGAGCAGTACAGACTCCTTCTCTTGCTCGACCTGCCCTAACCCACTTCCTATGAAGTTCGTCGGAAAAAGGAGAACCTATGCAGTTTTCTTGTCGTTCTATCCTCGCTTCCGCGCTCACGCGGTGTTTGGCAGTAGCGCTTACCGTGTTCGTGGCAGCCGCAAGCCTGTGTGCTCAACCCTCTACAGGAACGCTACTGAACAACAGCACTCTGTACCCGCGCCTGGTGCGCCTGGCGCACGGAGCTCAAAACGGAACCATCGTCGCTAGCACCAACGGCAGCATCTTCAAGAGCACGGATAACGGCAACAGCTGGAGCTATCTGGGAATTGTGCCGACGGCCTCCGGGAGCTCGGAGCGCTGCTGTGCCACGTTGTACGAGATGCCTCAGGCAGTGGGATCTCTGGCCGCAGGCACACTGCTCTCCGCAGCGTCCTACTTCTACGGATCAACGCCAGCGATTGAGATCTATGTGAGCACCAACTATGGGCAATCCTGGCAGTATTGGTCGACTCCAGTGGTGCAAGGCGACTCCAATCACGGGCTGTGGGAGCCTCAATTCACGATTGCAAGCGATGGCGCGCTGGTGATGTTCTGGTCCGATGAAACGGATCCGTGTTGCAGCCAGAAGCTCGCGCAGATTCGAACCTATGACGGCGTCAGTTGGCAAAACCAACAGAATACGGTGGCGAGTACAATTCAGAGCGACCGGCCCGGCATGGCAGTGGTCACCAAGCTGCCATCTGGAACCTACTTCATGAGCTATGAGCTATGTGGTCCGGCAGCTTGCACCGTGTTCGAGCGGACATCGAGCGATGGATGGAATTGGGGAACAGCCTCGAACATGGGAACCAAGGTTCAAAGCTACAGCGGACAGTGGTTCGAGCATGCACCGACGAATACCTGGAGCCCCAGTGTGCTGTCCTCGAATGGAGCCATTCTGCTGATCGGTCAAGTGCTGTACGAGTCGAATGGCAGCGTGTCGTCGTACAACGGCAAGGTGATTTTCGTGAATCTCACGGCGGACGGATCCGGGCCTTGGTACACGATCCAAGCGCCGGTGCAGATACCGAACGCCTATGACAACTACTGTCCGAACTACTCGTCGGCACTGCTGCCGGCTACGGACGGATCCAACATCCTGGAACTCGCCTCGGCTTACAACAGCAGCGGCGTGTGCCTCAGCTATTACGGTGCGGAGTCGTGGAACAACGTTCCGGCGAATGGGTCCACTCATGCGTTGCGCAATCTAGGGGGCCATCTGTGTCTGGACGATTATGGCTGGGGGACTGCCAACAACACGTCCGCGGATCTTTGGACGTGCACGGGTAGCGTCATCCAGGAGTGGGCCCTGCACAATCTGGGCAGCGGGTACTTCACGCTGCAGAATGCGAACACCGGGCTATGTGTCGACAACACCGGAGGCAGTACGACCCCGGGGAACCTGGTGACGTTGTGGGCATGCACGGCGAATAACCCGAATCAAAACTGGCGCTTTCTGGACTACGGCAATGGCACCTACATGCTGCAGAACCAAGCGTCCGGGGGACTGAACCTGGACGATCCCGGCGATTCCACCAATCCCGGGACGCAGCTGCAGATCTGGACGGATAACGGCGAACTACCTCAACAGTGGATGTTGCAGTAGAGAAACCGGGCGGGCCCAGGCATTACAGTCGGCTGGAGTGCGGGCCCGCTTAGGGACAGAAGGTCATCTCTGGGTTCGACAAGGACCATGGCGAGGCGGGGCCACGAGCGCTGCGCAAGGTTCGATGTTCTCAGTGGACGGCGACCAGGTAAAGGGCCCACAGGATGACCATGGCCGCACCGCTGCTGGCCAGGGCGAGGCCGAGCGGTGAGTGCGGGTGCGCCGGCAACTGAGGTTCGAGGGAGATGTGCAGCGAACGAAGATACTCGCAGTCCTCGACCGTGAACAGGGCCTGGATTCCGCGAGATGTGAGTCGTTCGGGCATTTCGACAGAATCATGCCACGAAAAATGTGGAGCAGGGTGTGTCGAAGGACACTGGAGTTGCCGGCCGGCAGCTCTCGACGTGCGGCAAATCAGAGGTGGTGAAGCCAAATCAGGTGTTGCCGCTCTTCCAGGAAGATGAGCACCAGGGTGAGCAAGGCCAAGACCATCTGAAGGCGTTCACTGCCTATCTTGGCGGGGGTAGATGGGCTTCGCCGCCATTGGGCTGCGGGGCGGTTTCGCAGCCGGCGAATCTGCCAGATCACCAGGAGGTTAAGGATGGAACCAAGCAGGGCCAGGGTGATCATGGGAATGCGCAGCCAGTCGGCGTGAAAGCTGTCGATCCGGGCAGCGGTGGTGGCAGCCAGCAGGAGAGAGCTGATCCCCAGGCCGATGCGCAGGCCGTTGAGGGCGGCAAAGAAGGTGCAGATGCTCTGCAGAACGGCGAAGAGCAGGGAAGACCACGCAATTGCGTTGAAGACGGTACGCGACCTGCCCTGGGCTTCGAAGCGAGGAGCGGTGGCGGGAGTTTCCAAACGAGGCATCGAGCACCCTTACAGCCAGTATGACAAGGCAGGGGGTGAGCCGGAAACAGAGAACTGAGCCAAGCCGGGTCGCTTCCGCCCATCTGAGGCGACCTAAGTCACTGACCTTTGTGCGGCAGGGCCTTAGGTTGGAGCAGTAACGTGAGGCTCGAAATGCAAACCATCCTGGAACCTGCCGCCCGCCCTGCCAAAAAGACCCTGGTCCGCCGCACCGCCCCTGATCGCTCTCAAAAAGTACGGCAGCTGGTGCAGTGGAGCTTTGTGGCGCTGAATGCCTGGCTGGGAGTGCAGTTTCTGCTGTGGGTGCGGTATTACGAATCCGGGGGCCACAGTACCTACGTCAGCCGGCCTGCCGGAGCCGAGGGATGGCTGCCGATTGCGGGACTGATGAACTTCAAATACCTGGTCTCCACCGGGCGGGTACCCGGGATCCATCCCGCGGCATTGTTTCTTCTTGTTGCTTTTATGGCCATGAGCCTGTTCCTGAAGAAGGCCTTTTGCTCCTGGCTCTGCCCGGTAGGAACCCTATCCGAGAATCTTTGGAAGCTGGGCCGGCGCTTCTTCGGGCGGAACCTCCGCATGCCCAAGTGGGTCGATATCCCGCTGCGCGGACTCAAGTACCTGCTGCTGGCCTTCTTTGGATCCTTCATCGTCGCCATGTCCGCGGAGGCTCTGGAGGGGTTCATGCAGACGCCGTACGGCCTGCTGGCCGACGTGAAGATGCTCAACTTCTTTCGGGACATGAGCTTAACGGCAGCCCTGGTGATCTTTGTCCTGGTGGCGTTGTCGATGCTGGTGCAGAACTTCTGGTGCCGGTATCTCTGTCCTTACGGCGCGCTCATGGGGTTGGTTTCTTTGTTGAGTCCGGTAAAGATCCGGCGCGACGTTGAGGCGTGCATCGACTGCTCCAAGTGCTCCAAAGCCTGCCCGGCGGGTTTGGCTGTGGATCAGCTGGTGCAGATCCGGTCGGTCGAATGCACGGCGTGTATGGCATGCGTGGCGGTCTGCCCGGCGGAAGATGCCCTGCAACTGGCGCTACCCCCCTGGAAGTCGCTGCCCCGGGAGGTCCGCTGGCGGAAGCGGGCACTGAGTCCCGTGGGAGTGGCGGTCATGCTGGGCCTGATCTTCTTTGGAGCGGTCGGCTATGCGCGCCTCACGGGGCACTGGCAGACTCACCTGCCGCGGAGCGTCTATATGGAGCTGATTCCAAAGGCCAAGCAGCTCTCTCACCCGGGGTTGTAGCGGAGAAGGATCAGAATTCTGGCCGGGGGCCGGTTCTGGTCCAGGCTGCCGGTGCGGGCCTGAACCCTTCGGGTGCCCAGTCCCGTCCAATAGACAGCAGCGCGATGCCTGCGCAGCTAGAATGAAGGAGGGGTGATTTCCGCGTCAGGTTGCGCGGAGCCCTCATTCAGACGGAGATAGCAATGCCCTTGATGAAGACTTCAAACCCCGCTCTCGGCGAAAACACCTTTCGCGGCATGTCCTCAGGCCGCTTTGGCGGGGCCATCGATGTAACCTCGCGCATGACACTGAGCGGAACCGTGAACAAGACCGGCATTCTGCTCCTGTGTACGTTTGCGACGGCGGCCTGGACCTGGTTCCGCTTTCTGACCGGGGATCTGTCCACGGTGGCGCCTCTGCTGACGCTGGGCGCGATCGGCGGTTTTATCTGTGCCATGGTTACGGTATTCAAGAAGGAGTGGTCGCCGGTGACGGCTCCCCTCTACGCGCTGCTGGAAGGCCTGGTTCTAGGCGGAATTTCGGCGGTGATGGAGCTGCGCTATCCGGGGATCGCGGTGCAGGCGGTGGGTCTGACGTTCGGAACTCTGTTCGTTCTGCTGATGGCCTACAGTTCCCGCATGATCCGAGTCACGCAGAAGTTCCAGCTGGGCGTGATTGCGGCCACCGGCGGCATCATGGTGTTTTACCTGGTGCAGATGCTGCTGGGCTTCTTTGGCGTGCACTTCATGGCGCTGAACGGAAGCGGTCCTCTGGGCATCGGAATCAGCCTGATCATCACCGCGGTGGCGGCACTGAACCTGGTGCTGGATTTCGACTTCATCGAGAGGGGCGTGAACTACGGCGCACCTAAATATATGGAGTGGTACGGAGCCTTCGGCATCATGGTTACGCTGATCTGGCTCTACATGGAGATGTTGCGGCTGCTGTCGAAGGTACGTAGCCGCGACTAAGCGACCACCGCAGCTTTCCGGACGCCTGTTTTGCCCTGCGCAAAGCAGGCGTTTTGTTTTGTATGCGCAATCCAGCCATCGCCGTCTCACCCTGCATCTCAGCCTCCAGGGAGGAGTAGCGATGAAACTTTTGTCGGAAAACTACAGAGACCTGCACATCCTCTATGTGCACCAGCTGAGGATGATGCTTTCAGCAGAAGAGCAGATTGTCCGGTCGCTTCCCGACCTGATTGTGCATGCTGCCGACGAGCAGCTGCGGCAAGCATTCCAGTCGCATCTGCAGGAAACCGAGGAACAGATCAGGCGCCTGGAGCAGATTCTGGCCCGCGAAAAGGCCAGCGATCCGGCGGTGGATTCGATCTCTCCCGTGAAGTGTAAAGCGATCGCAGCGCTGGCCGGAGAAGCCGATGACATGATGCTCGACGCGCGCGATGCGTGGGTGCGGGATGCCGGTCTGATTGCGGTGGCGCAGCGGATCGAGCACTATGAGATCGCCTCTTACGGCACCTTGCGCAGCTACGCGGAGACTCTGGGCGACACCGAAGCGGCACTCCTGCTGGATAAGACGGCGAAAGAGGAAGGCCATGCCGACCACTTGTTAACCACCATCGCGGAGCGGATCAATCCCTACGCCAAGCGAGTGGCCGCTTAGCCGGAAGCCGCGCGGGGAGCAACTTCCGTGAATGGCCCGGAATCACACAGATTCGAGGAGCTTTCCGCGTGGCACGTCCATTTTGGTCGGGGCATATTCAAATCTCGCTGGTGTCGTTCGGGGTGAAGCTCTTTCCGGCTACTGAGGCCAAGAGCGAGATTCACTTCCACGAGATCAGTCGCAAGAGCGGCGAACGAGTCCGGCATCAGAAGGTCTCTGCCGGGGACGAAGCTCCGGTTGAGAAAGAGGACATCGTCAAGGGATACGAGTACCGCAAAGGCGAGTATGTGCAGATCGATCCTCAAGAGATCGCCAAGCTGCGCATCCCCTCACGGCACACCTTGGATGTGCAGCAGTTTGTGCCCTTGCAGGAGATCGACCCGGCGTACTTCGAAAAGCCTTACTTTGTGATTCCCGAGAACGACCAGCAGGCGGAGGCGTTCGCCGTGGTTCGCCGCGCTCTGCTCGAGGCAAAGAGAGTTGCTCTGGGCAAGATTGCGTTAAGCGGCAGGGAGCATCTGCTGGCGATCACCGCGCCCAACGACGATAAGCTGCCCGGGCTGATGGCCTACACGCTGCGCTACGCCGAGGAGTTACGGAATCCGGCAGAGTACTTTGAGGGAATCAAGACCCCGAAGATCGACGAGGAGTCGTTGAGTCTCGCTAAAGAACTGATCCAGCGGAAAGCAGCGAAGTTCAATCCTGAAGCTTACAAGGATGAGTATGAGACGGCGCTGCGGGCGATGATCGAAGCCAAGCTGAAGCACCTGCCCATGCCCGAGGAGCAGGAACCAGCGCCGCGTGCCAAGGTGATCAATCTGATGGATGCGCTGCGGCGTAGCGTGGACAAGACCGGTGAGAGAAAGCCGCCGGCGCGCGCTTCCGGGCACAAAGCGAGGGAGAAAGGCACGAAAGCGAAAGTCACCGTGATGCAAGGAGCGCGCCGCACTCACGAGAAGAGGCGCAAAACCGCCTAGGGGCCCCTATGCCAAGAGGAAGCAACACGTCGACGAAGACAAGCCGAGCAGCAAATGATCCGTTGGCGCGCTACCGGTCTATGCGCGATTTCAAAATCACGCATGAACCGAGTGGTGGGCGTGTGCAGGGAGGCAAGCAAGCCGAGCCACTGCCGTTTGTTATCCAGAAGCATGCAGCAACGCGGCTGCACTACGACTGCCGACTTGGCTGGAATGGTGTGCTGAAGAGCTGGGCAGTGGCAAAGGGGCCGAGCTACGTGCCTGGCGACAAGCGGCTGGCTGTACAGGTGGAGGATCACCCCTGGGAATACGGCGACTTCGAAGGCATCATTCCCAAGGGCCAATACGGGGGCGGTACGGTAATGCTGTGGGATCGCGGCATTTGGGAACCGCACGGCGATGTGGAAGAGGGCTTAAGGAAAGGCTCGCTGAAGTTCACGCTGCGCGGCCAGAAGATGAAGGGAAGCTGGGCGCTGATTCGCATGGGCGGCCGTGCGGCGAACCCGAACAAACCCAATTGGCTGCTGATCAAAGAGCACGATGCCGAGGAGCGCACGGCGGAGGATGCTCCAATCACTGAAGAGGCTCCCAATAGCGTAGCAAGCGGGCGCGATCTACAGGCCATCGCCAAGGCGGAGGATCGGGTGTGGCAATCGAATCGGGCCGAGAACAGAGCATCTTCCACCCAGTTGAAAGCCAAGGTCATCCCTTTTGTGCGCAAGCCCCTGGCCCAGGACTGGACGGTTCTGGTGCAGGGAACACCGAAGGAGAAGCTGCCCGCATTTATTGAGCCGCAGCTGGCCACCCTCTCGCGTACGGCTCCGACCGGCAACCAGTGGGTTCACGAGATCAAGCTCGACGGCTACAGGATGCAACTGCGCCTGGCCGAAGACGGCTCTCGCGTTCAGCTGTTGACCCGCAATGGACTGGACTGGACGCACCGCATGAAATCCATTGCGGCGGCGGCGTATATGCTTCCGGTGAAGAGCGCGATTCTGGATGGCGAGGTGGTGGTGCTCACGGAAGAAGGGACATCGAGCTTTGCCGATTTGCAGGCCGCGTTTCAGGAGGGCGCAAAGCACGAGCTGACCTACTTCGTATTTGACCTGCTCCATCTGGATGGGCATAACTTGCGCAATCTGCCGCTGGGTAAGCGCAAGAAGATGCTGTTGGATGTGCTGTCGGCAGCCAACGACTCCCTCACCATTCGCTTTAGCGATCACATATCGGGCGACGGACAGCAGATTTTTCAGAAGGCCTGCGGCCTGGGAGCCGAGGGCATCATCTCCAAATCCGCGGAAGGCAAGTATGAATCGGGCCGGGGACGTGGATGGGTGAAGGTGAAGTGCTATCGCGAGCAGGAGTTTGTCGTCGGCGGCTTCACCCTGCCTTCAAACAACACCAAGGGCATTGGTGCACTCCTGCTCGGCTTCTATCGAGATGGGAAGCTGGTCTACGCAGGACGGACCGGCACCGGATTCACGCAAAAGACACATCGCGCCATCCGCGACCGATTGGATAAGCTGCGGCGCGCTACGCCCGCATTCGCCCAGATCCCCAGTGATGCCACGCGCGATGCCATCTGGATCAAGCCCGAGCTGGTGGCACAGGTATCCTTCTCCACATGGACGGCGGATAACCTGGTGCGGCAGGCGTCATTCAAGGGATTGCGGGAAGACAAGGCGGCCAGTGAAGTGCGCCTGGAAGAGCCGCAATCGCCCAAGGAAAACGGCACTGCGAAGCAAGCTGGCGCCAAGCCGTCGAAGCAGGCGTCCGCGACCAAACACAGGGGAAAGGCGCAAGCTTCAGCCGGAGCCGCGAATCTGCCGATCCGGCTGAGTCATGCAAACAAAGTTCTGGACGAGACAAGCGGCGTCACCAAGCAGGCTCTGGCAGAGTACTATCTGGCCGTGGCCGATGCCATGCTGCCGTATGTAAAAGGGCGCCCGTTGACGCTGGTGCGCTGCGTGGATGGGAGCGGCAAGCCGTGCTTCTATCAGAAGCACAAAAACCAGATGCTGAGCGGCAGCTTTGGCACGGTCAATGTGCTGAATCGGAAGACAGGCGCACAGGAGCCCTACATCACGCTCTCCACGCCCGAGGCAATTGTGGAGTTGGCGCAAGTTGGAGTGCTCGAGGTACATCCCTGGGGATCGCGCAATGACTCGCTGGAAAAGCCCGACCGCATCATCATCGATCTCGATCCTGACGAAGCGATTGACTGGAGAACGCTGACGGCGAGTGCCAAAGAAGTGCGCAAGCGCCTTCGCGCTGCCGGGCTAAAGAGCTTTGTAAAGACGACGGGTGGCAAAGGTCTGCACGTGGTGGCTCCGATTCGAGCCGAGCACAATTGGCCGGAGGTGAAAGACTTCGCCCACCGCCTGGTGCTGGCAATGGAGAAGGCGTCTCCACAGCTGTTCCTCACGAAGATGACCAAGGCGGCGCGCAAAGGCAAGATCTATCTGGACTATTTGCGCAACGATCGGGGCTCAACCGCGGTGGCACCGTTTTCGCCGCGGGCACGGGCAGGCTTGCCGGTGGCCATGCCGCTGAGCTGGAGCGAGCTCGATGCGTCGGACCGGCCGGCGTTTCACGTCTCCGATTTTGAAAGCTGGAGGGAGCGTCTCAAACACGATCCCTGGAAGGAATTGCGCAAAACCGACCAAAGATTGACCTTAGGCTAGCGACATCGGTAAATGGACGGAATCCGAAGTTCTGCATCTTAGCTTGTAGAGCTGTCTCCAGCCGTTGCATATTGCCCTTCAGAGGAATCGATGTCGCGAATTCCGATCTCGACGTATCGTCTGCAATTGAATGCCAAGTTTACGTTTGACGATGCTGCGGCTATTGCTCCGTATCTGAAGGAATTGGGCATCTCTCACGTCTACTGCTCGCCTTATCTGCAGGCGGCGCCGGGCAGTCTGCATGGCTACGATGTCGTCGATCACCAGAAAGTGAATGAAGAGCTGGGGGGCGAAGAGGGCCACCAGCGCTTCTGCCGGCGCCTGAAGGAGTTGGGACTAGGGCAGGTGCTGGACATCGTTCCTAACCACATGGCCACCGGTCCAAAGAATCTGTACTGGTGGGACGTGCTGGAGAACGGGCCTTCGAGTCGATACGCCACCTGGTTCGATATCGACTGGCAATCGGCCGAGGTGAAGCTGCACAACAAGGTCTTGATCCCGGTATTGGGCGATCAATATGGGCGGGTTCTGTCAGTGGCGCAGATACGGATCGAGCGAGAAGGGGATCGCTTTCAGGTCCGCTATTTCGATCACATCTTTCCGCTTTCGCCACGGTCGTTGGTCGTGGTGCTGACGCGGACCGCGGAGCGCACGCAAGACGACACGCTGGGATTTCTTGCGGACAGTCTGGCGCGACTGCCGGCCCCGGACTCCACCGACCCAATTGCTGTGCAGGTGCGCCACCGGGATAAGTCCGTGATCTATGGGCTGCTAAAGCGGCAGTGCAAAGAGAAGCCCGAGACGAGCCGGGAGATTGCCACGACGCTCCAGGCGATCAACAGCGACGTAGACGCGCTGGACGAGATCCTGAACGAGCAGAACTACCGGCTGGCTTACTGGCGAACCGCGGACCAGGAGCTTGGCTACCGGCGATTCTTTGACGTGAATACGCTGATTGGTCTGCGCATGGAGCGTCCGCATGTGTTTGAGGCGACGCACTGCCGGATCTTCGAGTGGCTGGAGGCGGGCGTCCTGGATGGGGTGCGCGTCGACCATCCCGACGGCTTGCGCGATCCGCAGCAGTATCTTGCGCGGCTGCGGGCGCGAGCGCCAGAAGCGTGGATCATCGGCGAGAAGATTCTGGAGCCCGGAGAAGATCTGCGAGCGAGCTGGCCGATTGATGGCACGACCGGGTACGACTTCATGAATCTCTGCAACAACGCCCTGGTGTACGGTCCGGGGCTGCGCGAGATGGGCATCACGTACAGCGAATTTACCGGCCGCAACGAAGATCTGGACAGCCTGGCCCACGACAAAAAGATCAACGTGGAGCAGGAAGCGCTGGGCAGCGATGTGAATCGGCTGGCGAACCTGTTTGTGGAGATCTGCGAAAACCACCGCGATCGGCGCGACTACACGCGAGCCGAGATTCGCCGCGCCATACGAGAGGTGGCCGCGTGCTTCTCCATCTATCGCACCTACGTGGTTGCGGAGCGCAATGAGATCACCGACGAGGACCGGCATGAGATCGAGAGCGCGGTGGCCAAGGCCAAAGAGCGTCGGACGGACATCGACAACGGGCTGTTCGACTTCATTGCAGACGTGCTCACGTTGCGGGAGCGCGGCGCGCAGGAGAGCGAATTCTTGCTGCGCTTTCAGCAATTCACCTCTCCGGTGATGGCAAAGGGCGTGGAGGATACGGTCTTCTACTGCTTCAATCGCATGATCGGGCTCAATGAGGTGGGCGGGTCACCGGCGACTGACGGCATCAGCGTGGATGAATTTCATCGCACATGCACGCACATACAGGCCACGCACCCCTACACGATGACCACGCTCTCCACGCACGATACAAAGCGTTGCGATGACGTACGGGCACGCCTGGCTGCACTGACAGAGATCCCGGCACGATGGAGATCAGCACTACAGCGCTGGTCGCGCATGAACTCCGCGTTGAAGAGCAACGGATTGCCGGATCGCAATACGGAGTACTTCCTGTATCAAACGCTGGTGGGCGCATGGCCGATCTCAGAGGAGCGCCTGACCGCGTACATGGAAAAAGCGGCGCGCGAGGCCAAGGAGCAGACGAGCTGGACGCAACAGAACAAGGAGTTTGAAGACGCGCTGCGGAGCTTCATCGAAAATATCTTGAAGTCGCGGGAGTTTGTCAGCGATCTGCAAGCCATGGTGGAAAAGGTGGATAAAGCGGGGCGGACCAACAGTCTCGCACAGTCGCTCCTGCGCTATACCGCTCCGGGCGTGCCAGACACCTATCAGGGCGGGGAGCTGTGGGACTATCGCCTGGTGGATCCCGACAATCGCACGCCGGTCGACTACAAGCTGCGTCAATCGATGGTCAACGAGCTTAAGGCGGGGCTGCCGCCTGCCGGGATTCTGAAACGGGCGGAGAGCGGAATGCCCAAGCTCTGGCTCACCTATCAATGCTTGCAGACGCGTGCCGCGCATCCGGAGTGCTTCGGTGCCGATGCTGCCTATGTGCCGCTGCCGGCGCGCGGAAGCAAGGCGGACCACGCGATTGGCTATGCTCGCGGCGAGCGCGTTGTCACCATTGTGCCGCGCTGGCCCATCAAGCTTGGCGATGGCTGGGCTGGCACAACGCTCGATCTTCCAGCTGGAAACTGGACAAACGTTCTCACAGCCGAGCCCGTATCCGGTGGACGCGTGCGTCTGCAGACGGTTCTGCGGAGTTTTCCTGTCGCCCTGCTCGTTCGAAATTCGGAGCAATGATGCATACCTTTACCGTATGGGCGCCCGAGGCCCACAAGATAGCTGTGGATGTGAACGGCGCGCGAGTGCCTATGACCGGTCCCGATGAGCATGGCTGGTGGCGCGCGGAGGCGGCGGACGCTGCGGCGGGGACGGAGTATGGCTTTCTAATCGACGACGAGGAGAAGGTCTATCCCGATCCGCGGTCTGAGTGGCAGCCTAACGGCGTGCACGAGCGCTCGCGCGTTTATGACCAGAGCGCGTTCTCATGGAGCGATGCGCAGTTCCAGGCGCCTCCGCTGGCGAGCGCAGTGATTTACGAGCTGCACATCGGAACCTTTACGCCGGAGGGCACGCTGGACTCGGCCATTGCCAAGCTGGATCGGCTCAAGGAACTCGGCATTACGCACGTGGAGTTGATGCCGATGGCCTCCTTCGCCGGGCGCCATGGCTGGGGCTATGACGGTGTGGCTTTGTTCGCGGTGCACGAGCCGTATGGCGGACCGGATGCGCTAAAGCGCTTTGTGGATGCGGCCCATCAGAGGGGCCTGGCGGTGCTGCTGGACGTGGTTTACAACCACTTCGGCCCGGTGGGCAATTACACCGGCAAGTTTGGTCCTTACGTGACGGATCTGCACCATACGCCGTGGGGTGGTGCCGTGAACCTGGAAGAAGAACGCGCGTATGAGGTGCGGAGGTTCTTCTGCGCTAACGCGCTGATGTGGATGCGTGACTTCCACATCGATGGCTTGCGCCTGGATGCGGTGCACGCCTACGTGGATCGCTCAGCCATTCACTTCCTTGAGCAGCTCGCGCAGGAGACGAAGGCGCTGGAGGCGGAACTGGGGAAGAGCCGGGTGCTGATTGCCGAGAGCGATTTGAACGATCCTCGTGTGGTGACGGCGCGAGAGGCCGGTGGCCTGGGCGTAGACGCACAGTGGAGCGACGATTTTCATCACGCGCTGTTTACGATGTTGGCGCGCGAGCCGCAAGGCGGCTACTACGCTGATTTCGGCAGCCTGGCTGATCTGGCCAAGGCGCTGCAGGACACCTTTGTCTACGACGGCCGCTATTCGAAGTATCGCAAGCGCGCGCATGGCCGCACTGCGCGGCACCTTCCCCAGAGCCGCTTCCTTGGCTACATCCAGAACCACGACCAGATTGGAAACCGCGCCATCGGCGATCGGCTTACCGATAGCGCCGGGTTCGATCGCGCCAAGGTGGGAGCCGCCTTGGTATTGCTGAGCCCATTTGTTCCCATGATCTTTCAGGGAGAGGAGTGGGCCGCGTCGACACCCTTTCAATATTTTGCGGACCACGATGAAGAGATGGCGCGGCTGGTTTCGGAGGGCCGCAAGCGGGAGTTTGCCGCCTTCGGTTGGTCTCCTGAGTCGATCCCGGATCCGGAGGATCGCGCCACCTTCGTACGTTCGCAACTGCGCTGGAAGGAGGCCGAGCAGGGCCAGCATGCGGAGATGCGTGCCTGGTATCGCGATTTGATCCACTTGCGCAGGAGCACGCCGGCGCTGACCGATAGCGAGCCCGGCCGTACACGGGTGCGTTTCGATGAGAAACACGGGTGGATCACCATGGCGCGTGGAAACGTCATGCTCATTTGCCAGCTGGGCAAATCGGCGCAAAGCCATGTAGTACCAAAGGGCTTCGCCGTTGCGCTGAGCTCCAGGGAGGGCGTGGCGCTGAGTGCGGGGTCGCTGCTGGTGCCGCCCGATACTGCGGTGGTGTTGCGGAGCTAGCAGACCGATCGGCGGGGGCTTGGGGCGCCTGCTCGCCACCCGGCCGAGAGGCCCGCGGTTCGAGACGCGCAGACAACTCGACTCTTTGTCCCGCATCCTACCTAGCAGAGAAACGGATCCTTAGCACGCGGTTCCTGACCTCGCACCATCTCATTCCGAGGCGCAAGGTCCCTCGTTAATAGGACTTAGAGCATGAGCAACTTGACTGTAAACATTTCGGATTTCCGCTGCCGCGGGAGGATGGCCCGTTCGGCGCACTTCGCTCAAGCCCCAAGCGATCGGCCGTTCGGACTGCATGTTGTGGAGACACATCGAGAGGCGGAAAGGTCGGGTAATTCCGATCCCTCGTGCCGAGTCTTGGACATCGGCACTGCCAGTGAGGCGCAGCGGGCGCGCAATCGCTGGTTTGCCCAGCCCTTCTCGATGTATCGCAAGGCCAAGGTGCTGCGCTTCGCGCCGAGCGCCGCCATGCGCGCCGTGCGGACCATGGAGATCGCACTTCCGCAGCAGCGGTGCGGCGACTTTGATCTGCCACCGGCAGCGTAAATCCGCGCAAGAGCGGATCAATCGGCGCGTGCCTCACTGAGGGGTACGCGCCGATTCTTTTCTTAGCGGACTTCCAGAGGAACAGAGGCTTCGTGGTTCTCCCAGGCCAGCGTCAGCTTGCCGTGTTTGCCTCCCTCATCCTTGATTTCGTACTTGAGGTGCTCGACCATCTCAGCGGGCTTCGACATCTCCATCTTGGTCTTGCCCAGATCCTGGCTGGCATCGTAGGCCAATCCCCACTCGCCGGTCTTTTTGTTGAGGATCAAGACCCACTGGTCAGGATTGGAGATGTCCACGAACAGGGTGTAAGTGCCTTTGGGAACGTCGATATCTCCGACACGCAGGTCGGCGTCTGTCTCCAAGGTAGTGGCTGCGTTGGCGCCCGCTCGCCACACGGGGTAGTGCGGATTGTGGCTGATCAGTCCATCCTTGGTGAAGATGTGGCCTTCACGGCCCTTCACTGCGGGGGATGAGTAGCTGATGGAGATGTTCTTGCCATCGATGGTGGCGGTGGCCTTTTCAGGTGGACTCGCGGGAGGTTTTTGCTGCCCGAACAATGTGGTTGAGGCGGCGGCCAGAAGGGCGGTGCAGATCCAAAGTCGCTTCATGCTTGCTGTTTCCTCCTTCAGTCAGTACAGCGGCATTGCCGCAGATGATTGTCGCACTTTGAACCCGGGTTCCAAAACTCGCCGGTGTGCGGGTCCCAAGCGCGGCAGCGAAGGCCAAGATGCGGCTGCTATCATGCCGCAAAGAAGATGACTGACCAAGCACAATTGAACTCACCGGGAGCACGGTTTCGGGCTGCCCTGCGCGAAGAAAAGCCCCTTCAGATTGCGGGAGCCATCAATGCGTATACGGCGCGGCTCGCGGAGGCAGCGGGATTCCGGGCGCTATACATCTCCGGCGGAGGGGTAGCGGCAAATTCACTAGGCATGCCTGATCTGGGCATCAGCACGATGGAAGATGTGTTGATCGATCTCCGCCGCATCACCGATGTGACCATCCTTCCGGTACTGGTGGACATCGATACGGGATGGGGTTCGGCATTCAACATCGCGCGCACGATCCGGTCCATGATCAAAGCGGGCGCGGCGGCGGTACACATGGAAGACCAGGTGGGTGCCAAGCGCTGCGGACATCGGCCGGGCAAGGAACTTGTTTCGACCGAAGAGATGGTGGACCGCATCAAGGCCGCCGTGGATGCGAAGACCGACCCGAACTTCGTACTGATGGCTCGCACCGATGCCCTGGCCAACGAAGGGCTGGATGCGGCCATCGCACGGGCCCAGGCCTACGTGGCCGCTGGTGCGGACATGATCTTTGCCGAAGCGGTGAAGGACTTGGACCAGTACAAGCGGTTCCGCCAAGCAGTGGGAGTGCCGATCTTAGCGAACATCACGGAGTTTGGACAGACCCCCCTCTTCACGCGCGAGGAGTTGGCATCAGCCGATGTGGACATTGTGCTCTACTGCTGCGCGGCGTACCGGGCCATGAACGCAGCGGCGCTTAAGGTATACGAAACGATTCGCGCCGAGGGAACGCAGCGCAGCGTGGTTCCCATGATGCAGTCCCGGGCTGACCTGTACAAGTATCTCGATTACCACGCTTACGAGCAGAAGCTAGACGCGCTCTTCGCCCGAACCAAGAGCTCCGAATAAGCGATCAATCCGGGTTGCGGCAGGCCGCGTTTTCGGCATTCGCAAAGGTAAGAAAGGTGATGCTGGCCGGAGGAAGGTCCACGCTTCCGGCAGGCGTCGACAGGCTCTTGAGAACGGGGAGCGAATCGTCGGCTCCAAGCTCCAGTTCCGCTCCATTGAGTTTTACGTGTGCATCAGAGAGCGAGGCCGCGCTGAGCGTATAGCGCTCAGCAGCGATGGGCGCAGTGACGGATCTCGCGGTGGTGCGGTCCGGATTGATCGCGAGGACGGTCACTCCTCCGGCGTGCCCAGGCAGGCAATGCGCATAGACATAGAGATCGGGGGACGGGTGCCCGGCATCCAGCACCTTCGAGCCCATGAATCGATGCCAGAGGAGGGCCGCCCAATAATCAGGGCGAGGTTCGTAAGTCTTCTCATCAAGCAGGCCATAATCACTGGCGGCCAGCGTGTTGTGCATGTGAACCTGCACGTCCTGCCGGGCGAGAGAGGCCAATTGATTCAAATAGCGGAAGGTGTCCAAGAACGTGGCTGCCCAGCGGTCGCCACCGCATGCGGCCTCGGCAGTCTCTGTAAGCCATAGCGGTTTGCCGGGCTCGTAGCGGTCGCGGAGGGCGGCATAGTACTGCTCGATCTTCACGCTCTTCTCAAGCCAATCGGACCCGAGGGCCGCGTCCGCGGAGATTCCTCCCGGAGCCCCGGGGCGGCTACAGCGGCTCGAGACCGCGCCGTAAGAGTGATAGGAGAAGCCATCAAACACAGGCCCGGTCGCCGCCAGGATGTCTTCGCTCTTGAGGGTCGCCATCGACGACGGCACCAGGGTAGAACCTTCTCCCACGCCGCCAGGCCCCAGAACCAGAGTGGCGGGCGAGGTCTTTTTCATGAACGCCCGAAAAACCGCTACGTCGTGAGCGAAGGCGATTGCGTTGTAACCCTTGGGCGCGCCGCCAATCTGCGGAAAGGTCGGCTCGTTCATGAATTCCGCAGCGGCGATGTTGCCTCCGGCCGAACGGGTGAACGCTAACCAGCGCGCTGCATCCTTGGGTGTCCATGAGCCGGAGGCGTCGCGGGTACCATCGCTCACAGGAAAGGAGGTCACGATCTGCGCTCCCACAGCGTTGGCGAAATCGATGACGCCTTTCCACTCGGCGTGAGTAAGAGTGCTCTTGTAGCCAGGCGGAGGAGAAGCCGGCGCCGGGCCGTCGGAGTCCGCAAACCAGGTGGTGTTCGCCCAGGTCCCGCTGACTCGCACGTACGCGGGTCCGAGAGCAGCCGCCAGCTTCCGCAGGCGGGAGTTGGAGAGATTGATTGGCGCACGATATTCGAAGAGGGATGCATCCATGCCGCCCGGCTGATTGCTGCTGGTTGGCTCTTGTGCGCTTGCACTGTTGTAAGGCTTCCAGAAGCGTCCACCGGTGACCTCAACCATCTCGATGTTGTAGGACTGGAAGCGGCGATCGACCTGACCTGCAGAGGGAAGGGAGCGGGGATCGATGGAGCGAGCATGTTCGGCGGCGCGGCAGTTCACTGCACTCAAAACAGCCAGCCCCAGCAACAGAGTTGCACCTTGCGCTTCGATCCTCATTCCTTCACCTCGTGATTAACGGTTGTCGCACTGCGGCAACAGTCTACCGTGCAGACCTGCTTTCCAGGCAGTGCGATGAAAGACGGGGCGCAGCAAGTACAAATGGAACGTCCTCGGAGGCTCGGGTGAGGCTTGGCGTAGCTTGCCACCACCGCTCTCCATCCTTTACGGTGAAGCTCTCTGGAGCAAACGATGACCCAGACTGCGAGTTCCCACGTCTACAAGCCGAAGAAGTCGGTAGCGCTCTCGGGTACGCCTGCCGGGAACACCGCCCTTTGTACAGTGGGCCATAGCGGCAATGACCTGCACTATCGGGGCTACGACATTCACGATCTGGCCCGCAACTGTGAGTTCGAAGAGGTTGCGTACTTGCTGGTTCATGGCAAGCTGCCTACGATCGCTGAACTTGCTGCTTACAAGAGCGCTTTGCGGAACTCCCGCGGCTTGCCCGGGGCGGTGAAGCAGGCGTTGGAGCTGCTGCCGGCCACTGCGCATCCCATGGACGTCCTGCGCACCGGCGTTTCGGTGTTGGGTTGCGTTCGGCCTGAGACGCCTGACCACAACGAGGCTGGGGCACGGGCCATCGCCGATGGGCTCCTCGCCTGCCTGAGCTCGATGCTGCTCTACTGGCACCACTTCGCGCGGAACGGCCGGCGCATTGAGGTGGAGACGGACAGCGACTCAATTGCTGCGCACTTCCTGCATCTGCTGCACGGCCGGCCGGCGACGCCGGAGTGGGTGGCGGCGATGCAGACGTCATTGATTCTCTACGCTGAACACGAGTTCAATGCGTCCACGTTCACGGCGCGCGTGATTGCCGGTACCGGTTCGGACATGCACTCGTGCATCACCGGGGCGATCGGCGCCTTGAAGGGCCCTAAGCACGGGGGAGCCAATGAGGTCGCCCTTGAGATCCAGAATCGCTACGCCACCGCCGACGAAGCGGAAGTCGATATTCGGCGACGCATCGCAGAACGCGAAGTGATCATCGGCTTCGGACATCCGGTGTACACCATCAGCGATCCGCGCAGCGATGCGATCAAGGCGATTGCGCAGAAACTCTCGCAGGGAACCGATGGCGCCACGCACTTTGCAGTGGCGGAGCGCATCGAGCGGGTGATGGCGGAGACCAAGCGCATGTTCCCCAATCTGGACTGGTTCAGCGCCGTTGCCTACCACCAGATGGGTGTTCCGATTGATTTGTTTACGCCATTGTTTGTAATTGCACGAACGGCAGGCTGGTCGGCGCACGTGATCGAGCAGCGCCAGGACGGCAAGATCATTCGTCCCTCGGCCCACTACACGGGGCCGGAACCGCTGGAGTTCGTGGCGATTGAAAAACGAACAGCAATCAGCTGACAGCTAACAGCGGAAAGCCAAAGAGCTGTGGGCTGTTTGCTGCCAGCTGCTCGCTTGAAGGAGATTCCTGTGTCTTCCCACATCAGCAACGAACGTCCAGCGCCCGATCAGGTCCTGGTAGATATCGCAGAGTACGCGCTGAACTATGAGATCCGCAGCGATCTGGCCTACAGCACGGCCCGTGCCTGCCTGGTGGATACGCTCGGCTGCGGGCTTGAGGCCCTGGAGTATCCGGCTTGCACCAAACTGCTGGGGCCGATCGTGCCCGGGACGGTGGTTCCCAACGGCGCCCGCGTGCCAGGTACGAACTACCAGCTCGATCCGGTGCAGGCGGCGTTCAATATCGGCACAATCATTCGCTGGCTGGACTTTAACGACACCTGGCTGGCGGCGGAGTGGGGGCATCCTTCCGATAATCTCGGCGGCATCCTGGCAGTTGCCGACTGGCTATCCCGCAGCGCCGTGGCGGAGAGCAGGGCACCGCTGACGATGCGCCAGGTTCTAACTGCGATGATCAAGGCCCATGAGATCCAGGGATGCATCGCGCTGGAGAACTCCTTCAACAAGGTTGGGCTCGATCACGTGGTGCTGGTGAAGGTCGCAACCACGGCCGTGGTTGCGCAGATGCTGGGTCTAAGCCGCGAGCAGACCATCAACGCGCTTTCTCTGGCCTGGGTGGATGGGCAGAGCCTGCGGACCTATCGCCATGCACCGAACACCGGTTCGCGCAAGAGCTGGGCGGCGGGAGATGCGACGAGTCGGGCAGTGCGGCTGGCGCTGATCGCGCGAACTGGAGAGATGGGGTATCCGTCTGTCCTGACGGCCAAGACGTGGGGCTTCTACGATGTGTCGTTTCGCGGGCAGGAGTTCAGGTTTCAGCGGCCCTATGGGTCTTACGTGATGGAGAATGTGCTGTTCAAGATCAGCTTCCCGGCCGAGTTCCACGCGCAGACAGCCGTCGAGGCGGCGATGAAGCTGCACTCCCAGCTGAAACAGCGCAGTAAGGACGAATCGGCAGTCAAGGCGATCACGGTGCGCACTCACGAGGCCTGCCTGCGCATCATCGACAAGAAAGGGCCGCTGGCCAATCCCGCCGACCGCGACCACTGCGTTCAGTACATGATTGCCGTGCCGCTTATCTTCGGCCGCCTCACCGCCGCAGATTACGAGGACAAGGTGGCAGGCGATCCGCGCATCGACGAACTCCGGGCAAAAATTCAGTGTGTGGAAGAGCCGCAGTTTACGCGAGACTACCACGATCCGGAGAAGCGTAGCATTGCCAACTCCCTGCGGATGGAGCTGAATGACGGGACGGTGCTGGAGGAGACGGTCGAATACCCGATTGGGCATCGGGGCCGGCGTGAGGAGGGTCT
>CBJOJD010000040.1:0-22893 GCA_966443485.1 uncultured bacterium
GGCGTTCACTCGCTGCTGCAGCAGAATTTCCGAGATCCTGGGTGCCACGTTCTCCAGCTTGGGTGCCTGCTGTCCCTGCGGATATTGGGGCAACAATGTGTTCTTGTAGTAGTCCTCGATCTCCTGCGGCTCAATGCGAATTCCCTGGCGGAAACGATTCTCGATAAAGGTGAGAATCTCCAGCCTGCCGTGCAGGTAGCGGTCCACCTGCTCTTCGGTCAGGTCGTGCGCGTTAAGGAAGGCCTTCCACCCTGTGTCGCTGACGCAGTTGAAGCGCATGCAGGCGGGCAGTTCCTTGCGCAGCTCCGTCAACCGCTGCTGAATCTGATCTGGCGTCGGCTCGCTGGCGTCCGCGTCTTCCTGGCGAATCTGCTGTTGGATCAGGGCGCGGCTAATCAGCTCGTCCAGAGCCTGTTGCGCGGTGGGCTGGGTACCTCCCGGACCTTCCGGCTCCAGGGCTGCCAGGCGCAACTCGTTTTCCACGTCGCTGGCCAGAATGATCTGGGCATTCACCACCGCCACCACTCGGTCCAGAACGACGGGTTGAGCCTCGGGCTGCGCGAGCGCGGTTGCGCCCAGGCTTGCGCAGAGCACCGCCGCTCCCAGTACAGCCCCACGGCAGACGCGTTTTGTACCAACTTGCGTGATCTTGCTCATTAAAACGTCTGCCCCAAGCTGAAGAAGAAGTTGAAGTGGTCTGCCTCACCCACGTGCTGATTGCTGTAGGGATTGCTCAGCGAGTAGTCGACGTTGACCGGATAGATCGGCGGATTCAGGTTATAGCTGAAATCCAGTCGAATGGGGCCGACCGGCGTGTGATAACGAAGTCCCAAGCCCGGCGCGTGAGAGAAGTAGTTGAAGCTGCACGTCCCCTGCGGTCCCGTCGAGGTCGTCGCGCCTCCCGGCAATGGCTCTTCCAGCTGCCCCTTTGCGTTGGTCACCGCTGGAGTCAAAGTCTTGCAGGCGCTGCGATTCGGCTGCTGCACGCGGAAGATGCTCTCCCACGCGTCTCCGGCATTGGTGAACACGTTGCCCATGTCATGGAAGAGCACGAAGCTCAGCGTATTGCCAAAATAGGGAAGCGTCGGCGGCGGCAAGCGCAGCTCCGTGCTGTTCACTAACGCGCCAGCTCCGCCGATCGGGAAACCAGTGTCGGGATCGCGCGGACCGGCAGCATTGATCGAGAACCCGCGCATCGACGTGGCGCCGCCGGCATACAGCCGTTCGGGCAAGGGAAGCAGCTCGCTGCTTCCTTCGCCAAATGCCCGTTCCTGACCATAGCGGGTATTGCGAGCTAAAACGAACTTGCCGGTGTCGAACTGGTAGAAGCTCGAGTTCGACGTATCGATGCGGTTGAAGTGCGCCTCGGCTCCGAACGGCGCGGCTGATAGAAATTCCTGGAAGCTGGTGTAAGTCCCGCGGTGGGCATCCACCGCCGAGTCGCGGGTATCCCGTATCCAGGTAAAACTCGGTCCGGCCACGCGCACCGCCGCCGCCAGGTCAGGAATGATCTGCGGAAATACCTGGAGCGTGTTCTCGGCCACCTTCACGCGCCGGAAATCGAACCCGTAAATGAAAGTGTTTGCCCGCGAAAGCAGCGCGTTTTGGCGGTTGAAGTTTTCTGTAAAGCGAAATCCAGCCTCGAGCTGCGAAGCCACATAGGTGGTTACATCCAGGCTGTTGGCATAACCGCCGGTGAAGGTGAGCCCCAGGTTCCTGTAACCGAAGACATGCGGGTTCTGGTAGATCAGGTTGACCTTCTGTTCGAGCAGACCGTAGTTGCCTTGTATCGATGCCGACTGCTCGCGTCCAAAGAGGTTGTTGCGGGTGATCGCCATCAGGCCACGTGGGCTGATTCCAGTCCGGCCCTCAGGATTGCAGGCCTGCCCGCGTGCCTGTGCGCCCTGGCAGCCGTTCACCGGCGTGCCGGTCTGCACCTCGAAGCCAGCGCCGTAGGTAAGCGTCCAGCGCCGTGCCTCCACAGCCTGCAGCAACACGGTCTTGTTGGTCTCGGCGCCGCCGGGGTTCTGCACCGCCGCATTGACCTCGTTGAAGAGAGCGAACTCATACATGTTTCGCTGCGTCTGCTGCAATTCCGACTCGCTGAGCGGATCTCCGGGATGAAGGGTGATCGCGTTGGTCACCGTGGTTGGACGCGTGTAGTGCAGCCCGCTCAGCAGAACATTCCGAACAAAGAACTGCCTGCCCTCGGTGATGTGAAACACCACGTCCATCTTGCTGGCATCGTTCGTTTCCGGCTTCTCCTCCACCTCGACATGGGGCAGATCGAAGCCGCGGCTCATGTACTCCGTGACCAGAGCGTCCCGGTCGCCGGCCAGGTTGCGCGGAGACAGAAGCTGCCCCGGTATGGTGTTGAGCAGAGACATCAAGTTCTGCGCTTCTACGTGTTCGTTGCCCTGAAGCGTCACGGCCCCTACTCGCTGCTGCAGACCTTCGTCGATGTGGTACACCACCGTCAGCGGCGCGGAGGGATCGATGCCCTGGGCAGCGGCGCCCATCGGCGCTTCGCCCACATTCGTCTCTGGCGTGACCTTCACCTTGGAGAACCCGTTGTTCTGATACACCGACTCCAACGCGTTCACGTCTGTGGTCACCAGAGCCTGGCTGAAGATGCCGTGCCGGTCGAACGCGGTAGCCGCATGCACGCTCAGCAGCTCCTGCAAGGTGGAGGACGCAAAGTAATGATTTCCCTCCACGGACACCTTCTGAACATGGCGCCGCGGTCCCAGTTTGACGTTGTAGGCAATAAGCACATGACCCGGCTGCGGATCCCGCGTCGTGTGATCCACCTTCACGTCAAAGTAGCCCAGGCTCTGAAAGTAGTCCCGAACCCGGCGATTCCCTTCATTGAGCAGGTCGTCATCCACACTGCCTTCTTCAAACACGGGAACCAGCCGGCGGATGCGGTCGCGGCTGAGGGGCGCGCCCTCCGCCACCACCTTCACCGTGGGACCCTGATTGGCCGTGAATCCGAAGTCCACATGGTGGGCAGAGTAGATCTTGGTCTCCAGCTTGATCTCGGCTTCGAGACGATCCTGGCTGCGGTAGTACTTCAGCAGACCCGCCAGCGCCCGGTTTACCGTATCGTGGTCCACCGCAGCCCCGGGACGCATCCGCGCATGGCGCCGGAACTCCTCCAGGCTCAGACCAGAGTCCCCCGTCACCTTGACCTCGCCAATGCGCGCCTGCACTCCGGAGTTCACGTGGTACGCAATATCGACCAGCTGTTCCTCCGGATGCCGAGTCAAGAGCGGGGTGATGGTGGGCTGGTAGTAGCCGTTATCCGCCAGCACCTGGCGCATCTGTTCCAGGGCAGTCGCCATCTTGGTCTCGGTAAAGCGGGTGCCGGCCATCAGACGGGTGGCCTGCTGCAATTGCGTGTTGACCGTCGCCCCCTTGGCGCCATCCACCGAGACGGTGCCGATGAACTCCCGTGGCGTTCCTCGAAAAACAATGTCGATCCCGTCGCCGTCCTCTCGCCCACTCACTTCCAGCGTGTCGAACACGCCGGTCGCGTACAGCTGGCGGAGGCTGGCCGTCAGCTTCTCCGGATCAAAGGGCGTTCCCTCCGTCAGAGGCAATTGCTCATGAAGTGAGGCAATCCGGCGCGGCGCCAATCCTTCGATCGTGATCTGGCGAATCTGCCGCCCCGCCCAGTTGGCGGGAACCTCCGGCTGGGCAAGGGAGGACGGGGTACTGGAAACCGGGGCCGTCTGGCCCCATGCCACCGGTCCGGCTCCAGCGAACCCTGCCGGCACAGTAAGCACCAAAAAGCAGGCAAATAGGCCGCGGATCGTACGCCCGCCGTGCTGCCTACTGAGCTTCAACCGCAAATTCTCTCTCCCCGTCTGCGGACGCATTCAACGCATTGTGTTGAATCTGCATCCAAGCGAATACCAGCGTGATTTTCGTTGCGGTTTGCTTTTCTCCGCCACTTCAATCGCTGCCCCCTATACTAACGAGGATTAGATGAGCGGCGCAGCTATCGCCGGCCTCTCGGCCGTTGTTCCACGAATCCGAAGGAATCGAATGACGCAATCCCGGACTACCGCCCCACCCGCTGAAGAGATCGTTCCTTCCCGGGCGGGTGAAACCAAGCCTCCTGTCGCCCAGGCTACCGGCGCCAGCCCGGCCACCGCCAATGGAGCCGGCAGCGACGATGTGCTCGCGCGCGCACAAAACGGCGATCACCATGCTTTCGCCCAGCTTTATTCCCTGCACAAACGACGCATCTACTCGCTCTGCTTGCGCATGGTAGGCAATGTGGCCGAGGCCGAGGACCTGACCCAGGAGGCCTTCCTCCAGCTGCACCGGAAGATCGCCACCTTCCGCGGCGACTCCGCCTTCTCCACCTGGCTGCACCGCCTGGCCATCAACGTGGTCCTGATGCATCTGCGCAAAAAGGGCCTTTCCCTCATCTCTTTGGACGAAGCCATGGAACCCACCCCCGAGGAGGGTCCAGGCCGCAGCTTCGGCGCCCCCGATCTCTCCCTGGCCGGTTCCATCGACCGGCTGGCACTGGAAAGGGCCATTTCGGATCTGCCCGCCGGCTACCGTCTCATCTTTGTCCTGCACGATATCGAAGGCTATGAGCATAATGAGATTGCGGCGATGCTCGACTGTTCCATCGGTAACAGCAAGTCCCAGCTGCACAAGGCACGGCTCAAGCTGCGTGATGCGATGCGGACCATTCCCCAAAGGGAGGGGCGGCGATGATCCAAGACCCCAAGAATATGAGCTGTGAAGAATTTCAGGCTCTCATGCCCGAGATGATCGGATCGGGGAGAGATGTTTCTAATCATCCCCACCTCCAAAATTGCACCCTCTGCAGCGCGCTGCTCGCCGACCTGGAAACCATCGCCGAGGCAGCTCGGCAGCTGTTTCCGGTCGTGGACCCCCCGGAACACCTCTGGGATCAGATCGAGTCTGCCATCCGCGAGCAAGAGGGCGACCCAACCCGAAGCTGACCTTCCCCGGTCTGCCCACATCAATGCCGTGTGAAGTACCCCGAATCCATGGCCCGCTTTCTTCAAGATTTCTAAGACCTTGACCGCCAATCGGCCACGTTCACCTTCCAGTGGGCGTGGCCGATAACGCTTGCGAGTCGAATCTGTTACTGGACTTCCCAGCGCGAAAGGTGCACCCTGGAAACCGCCGCTTTTTGCAGGCATCGCTCGCGCGCCGAAGACGAATCGAATCACGTGCAACCCGGGCTCCAGACGGCGCACCACATCGCGGGAGAGTGCACGACGCCCTTCCTGCAGGTTTTGCAACTTTTGCTATACTGCGTTGTCTAAAGTAAAGAAAGTTGATACGAGGACACTCAATGGCAATTTCATCAGTACCGCCGGCATCTTCGAACCCCAGCGGTAAGACCGTCCGCCGGATCCCGGTCCTGCCCGTCCGCGACACGGTTTTGTTCCCACATGCTGTCCTCCCCTTGACCGTCGGACGCGAAAGCTCAATCCAGTTAATCGAGTCCCTGGGCGAAGAGAGGACCATCGTAGTCACGGCGCAGCAGGATGCGCGCCTGGATACCCCCACGCCGACCGATATGCACAGCGTCGGCACCCTGGCTACGGTGCACAAAGTCGTTCGCATGCCCAATCAGAGCCGCTTCGTCTTCACCGAAGGCGTCGAGCGCGTCCGTCTGATCCGCTACATACAGACCGAGCCCTTCATGATCGCCGAAGTGGAGCCGCTGGAGGACGTGGAGCCTGACACCACCGCCAGCGTTGAAGCTCTGGTGCGCATCGTCGTGGGCCAGTTCCAGCAGATCGTGGCCGAATCTCCCACCCTCTCCGATGAACTGCGGACCATTGCCGCCAACATCGAAGAACCAGGCCGGCTGGTGGACTTCGTAGCCTCCTCCTTGCCGTTCCTGACCACGGACGACAAGCAGCAGCTGCTCGAGACCCCCGGTGTCGCCGCTCGTCTCGAACTCATCAATACCCATCTCGCCAAGGAGATTGAGGTCCAGCAGCTGCGGGCCAAGATCCAGAACGAGGTCCAGGATCAGGTCCAGCAGTCGCAGCGCGACTACTATCTGCGCGAGCAGATGAAGGCCATCCAGAAAGAGCTGGGTGAGCAGGACGAAGGTCAGCGCGAGATCGAGGATCTGAAGCAGAAGATCGAAGCCGCCGGCATGCCGGAAGACGTGAAGAAAGAGGCGATGAAAGAGCTGTCCCGCCTCGGACGCATGTCTCCCATGGCCGCCGACTACTCGCTCACCCGCAACTACATCGAGTGGCTGGCCGTCCTGCCCTGGTCCAAGAGCTCCGGCTCGACGATCGACATCGGCAAGGCCAAAGGCATCCTGGACGAGGATCACTACGAGCTGAAAAAGGTCAAGGAGCGCATCCTGGACTATCTCTCCGTGCTCGAGCTCAAGCCCGACATGAAGGGACCCATCCTGTGCTTCGTCGGACCTCCCGGCGTCGGCAAGACCTCGCTGGGCCGTTCCATCGCTCGTGCTTTGGGCCGCAAGTTCCAGCGCATCTCCCTGGGCGGCATGCACGACGAGGCTGAGATCCGCGGTCACCGCCGGACATACATCGGCGCCTTGCCGGGCCAGATCATCCAGAGCATCCGCCGGGCAGAGACCAACGACCCGGTCATCATGCTCGACGAAATCGACAAGCTGGGCCGCGATTTCCGTGGCGATCCGGCTTCGGCGCTGCTTGAGACCCTGGATCCGGAGCAGAACAACACCTTCCGGGACAACTACCTGGATGTGCCGTTCGATCTCTCCAAGGTGCTGTTCATCTGCACGGCCAACCAGCTCGACCCGGTGCCGCCGCCGCTGCTGGACCGCATGGAAGTGATCCCGCTGCAGGGCTATAGCGAGGAAGAGAAGCTGCACATCGCCAATCGCTATCTGATCCCGCGGCAGATCAAGGAGAACGGCATCACCGCCGAGCAGATCGAGTTCCCCGACGATGCGGTGCGCTACCTGGTGCGCCACTACACCCGGGAAGCCGGCGTTCGTAAGCTGGAGCAGGTCATTGGCACGGTTTGCCGCAAAGAGGCGCGCCGTGTCATTGAAGGCCACAAGGAAAAGCTCGTCGTCACTCGCGAGATCGTCAAGGAGTTCCTGGGCAACATCCAGATTCGCGTCGACACCGAGGTGGCCGAGCGCGTCAAGCGTCCCGGCGTGGCCGTGGGCTTGGCCTGGACCCCGGCAGGTGGCGATATCCTCTTCATCGAAGCCAACAAGATGAAGGGCAAGGGCAATCTGACTATCACCGGCCAGATCGGCGAAGTCATGCAGGAGTCCATGCAGGCTGCGCTGACCTGGGTTCGCTCCAACTCCGCCCGGTTAGGGCTGACGGAGGACTTCAACAAGGATCTCGACCTGCACATTCACGTGCCGGCCGGCGCCATCCCCAAGGACGGTCCCTCCGCCGGCGTGACCATGGCGACGGTGCTGGCCAGTCTGCTCACCGACACCTGCGTCACTCCGCTGACCGCCATGACCGGCGAGATCACGCTGAGCGGCAATGTCCTGCCGGTCGGCGGCATAAAGGAGAAGTTCCTGGCGGCCCGTCGCGCCGGAGTCGAAACCGTCATCCTTCCCGCTGACAACCGTCAGGACGTGGAAGAGGACCTGACCCCCGAGCTGATTGGCAACGTGGCTATTCACTACGCCCGTCACATCGAGGACGTGCTGGCGGTAGCTTTGCCCAGCTTCAAGATGCACGAGATCGAGGCCCCTGCCGCGGAAGAGCAGCCAGCGACTGCCGCTGCCTAGGCAGCACTGAGGAACTGCGGAGAAGGCCGGCCAATCAGCCGGCCTTTTCCTTTTCCCGTCTGCTCCGGTCAGCCCTCATCGCAAAGAATGGTATGTCTTTCCGCTCCGGCTCCCCCCGGATCACTTTGGCTGCGTCTAAGTACCTGACAGACGATATTCTTCGAGAAGTATGCAGGTCCATCTCCTTACCTTCGGTGTCCTCCGCGACTGGTTCGGTTCCCGCTCAAGTAGAGAGCTCCCGGAAAACGCGACCGTCTCCGCGCTGCTCCACGTGCTGTCTCAGGAAAAGGCGGCGCAGATTCCGCCCGCCACCTGGTCCAGCATCGCCGTCAGCGTGAACGCGGAATACGCGCAGTCCAGCCATGTGCTTCGCGAGGGAGATGAGGTCGGTCTGCTGCCGCCGGTATCGGGCGGAGCTCCCTTCTTGGCCCAGATCACCGAGCCCGAGGACCGCGGTCTGGTGGCCCTCACCCTGGAGGTGATCGACACCCCCGCCCTGCTTGCCTCTGCCAAACGCGGGGAAGATGGCGCGGTCGTCCTCTTCGACGGCATCGTGCGCAACAACACCCGCGGCCGTCGCACGCTCTATCTGGACTACGAAGCCTACCAGGAGATGGCGCTCAAGCAGATGAACGAGCTGGCGGCCCAGGCTCGCGAACGATTCGGCGTTCGTCACGTCACCATCGTCCACCGTCTCGGCCGGCTCCAGGTGGGCGAATCCAGCGTGCTCATCGTCGTCGCTTCCGCTCATCGCGGTCATGCCTACGAGGCCTCCCGCTGGCTGATCGACACCCTCAAGAAAACCGTGCCCATCTGGAAGAAAGAGACCTTCGTCGACGGCGTCGTCTGGGCCGACGGCGAACCGTTTCCCGCGGAGATCGCTGTGAAGGGAGCGCAAGCCCCGAATGAGTCCTAGATCCACCGGCAGAACCAGGCGCCTGCTGACTCGCTGTCTCGCTACTCCGCGCAGCGGAGCCGACGCCCTGTCTTTCTCTGCTTCATCGCGCTGCTGTGGCGATAGGAACCTGCTCCGATCCGCCCTCGCGATCTGCCTGGCCCTCTGTTTTGTATCGGGCCTTTTGGCACAGACCGAGCAGCCCACCTTCCGCATGGACGTAAAGCTGGTCAATCTCTTCGTCAACGTCACCGACCAGAACGGCGCCATCGTTGGTCAACTCACTAAAGACGATTTCAAGATCTACGAAGACGGCCGTCCTCAGGAGATCGCGCTCTTTGAACGCCAGTCCGAGCAGCCCTTGCGCATCACCCTGGCCATCGATACCAGCGAGAGCACGTACAAAGACCGCGCCATAGAGCAGGAGGCAGGCAAGCACTTCGCCCGCGCCATCCTTCGTCCCCAGGACCAGATGAGCCTGATCCAGTTCGCTACCTACGTGGACCTGCTCGTCCCCTTCACCAACAAGCTCAATCAAATCGATCACGGCCTGAATTCATTGAAGGGCGGGGAAGCGACCGCGCTTTATGAAGCCGTATACCTGGCCTCCCAGGAGCTGGCCAAGAAGGACGGACGCAAAGTGCTGGTGCTCGTCTCCGACGGCGGCGACACCGCTCGCAGCACCACCTACACCGAGGCACTCGAACAGGCGCTGCGCGGCGAAGTCATGATCTACAGCATCATCGACGTGCCCATCGAAGCCAGTGCCGGCCGCGACACCGGCGGCGAACACGCGCTCATCACCCTGGCTGAGCAAAGCGGCGGCAAGAGCTTCTACGCCGAGCAGGGCAGCCTCGACAAGGCCTTCGCTCAGGTCAGCGAGGACCTTCGCACGCAGTATCTGATTGGCTATTATCCGCGCCATCAAGTGCCCGGGCTGGCCTTCCACCGCCTTTCAGTGATGATTCCCCGCGCCGCGCCTAACGCCTACAACATCCGCTACCGGAGTGGGTACTACTCCGAGCCTCCGGCCCAGCCGCGACGCAGCCAAATTGATTAGCTGACCCGTTTGGACACTTCGGCCCTTTCCTGCATCACAAGAGAAAGCGCATTCGTCACAGCTTCTCCGGAAAGGCATTCGGGTTACCAACGATTGCGGCCCACGCCGCGTGACCCTGCATCTAAAATGGACTATATGACTCCTCCCATGGCTTCCCGCCGACGCCCCAAGATGCCTCCGCCTGGGGAAACCGGACAAGAGGCCCTGTACCTCCGCTCGCTCAGCGAACGCAAAGTTCCCGTCACCGTGAAACTGCGCGACGGAGAAGTCGTAAAAGGCTGGATCGAGTACTTCGATGACGGCATGCTGCGACTGACCCGCGAAGGCAAACCCAATCTCTTGATCTACAAACACCAGATTCGGACCATCACCGAGGCCGGCAAACGCCGCGGTCCCTCGGATGGGTCCATGATGGCAGGCCTGTGAACGATTCCAAATTGAACGCAAGTGACTACGTGTGGGTCCCGCGCGCTGCGACCATTGCGCGCGAGGCCGGAGCACGCCTCCGCGAGTTCTACGCGCAAGGCGTCGAAACCGAGTACAAGGGCGACGTCGACCTGGTCACCATCGCCGACCGCACCGTGGAGAAACTCATCCTTACCGCGCTGAGCGAGACCTTTCCCGACCACGGCATCTACGGCGAAGAAGGCACCCGGGAGCGTCTCGATCAGGAGTTCCGCTGGTACGTCGATCCGCTGGACGGCACTACGAACTTCGCCCACGGCATGCCTCACTTCTGCGTCTCCATGGGCCTGGAGCAGCGCACTCCGGACCTCAAGCCCGAAGAAGATGGCACCTTGGTGGCCGGCATCATCTACGACCCCATGCAGAACGAGCTCTTCACCACCGAGCGCGGTCGCGGCGCCCAGCTCAACGGCAAGCCCATCCACGTATCGCGCAATCGCGAGCTGGCGCAGTCTCTCGTGGCTACCGGATTTCCCAGCCGCAAGCGCCACGACAATCCGAACATCCACTTCTACCACGAGTTCACCATGCGCTCGCACGGCGTGCGTCGGGCCGGTTCTGCCGCCCTGGACCTCGCCTACGTCGCGTCGGGACGCTTCGAGGCCTTCTGGGAGTTCAACCTCAACGCCTGGGATACCGCAGCCGGTATCCTGCTGGTCGAAGAGGCGGGCGGCCGTGTCTCAAACTACTCCGGTGGAAGAGCGGAGCTGGCCAGTCGCGAACTGCTGGCCACCAACGGCCTGATCCACGACGAGATGGTCACGCTCTTTGAAGATATCTTCGCCGGCAGAAACCTCTCTCCCATCCCCAGCGCTCAGGAATTCGCAGCCCGCCGCGCCGCCCAGGCCCGCAGGAGCTGGGGCTGCGCTGACTTACTTCGCTATCTCAGGTCTCTTACGCAGAGACCTGAGATATTTCATCTCATCTATAATTTGCGGCTGCCTTGTAGCAGGCTGAAAACGCAGTCCTTAGCCTTTATTCTTCCCCAGCGAGCTTTTCCGCCCACTTAGATCATCTAAGTCACTGCTATGACAACTGATCATCAGGAGCAGCTCGCGCGGCTGCGTCGTGAACTCGATGCGGTGCGTGAAAGGGAAAGCCTCCTGGGCCAGATTGATGCCGTTACCCGGGAAGCCACCGATCCCACGGAGATTACCGACAGCGCCGCAAGGCTGTTGGGTTGTCATCTGCGCGTGAATCGCTGCGCGTATGCCGAAGTCCAGGGCGATCAGGACTCCATCAGGGTCCTGGGTGACTACGTGGATGGCCTGCCGTCCATGGTGGGCAGCTTCTCTCTCCACCAGTTCTCCGAGGCTGCATACGATGCGCTGGTCTCGGGACAGCCCTTCATCGTGCAAAATGCGGAGCTCGATCCCCGCTGCGCCGCCGGCATTGAGAGCTTTCGCGCTACCGGCGTGATCTCCTCGGTCTCCTTCCCGCTCATGAAGCACGACCGCTTGACCGCCATTCTGGCCGTCCACTGCATGCAACCCCGCCAGTGGCAGCCGGAGGAGATCGGCCTGGTCGCCTCCGTTGCCGCTCGCTGTTGGGAATCGCTGGAGCGGGGGCGTGTTCTACGCGCTCTCGAAGCCGACCGCGAGGAACTGCGCCGCCAGTCTGAAGAACGGGACCGTCAGCACGCCGAGTTGCAGACCATCTACGACACGGCTCCCATCGGCCTCGCCTACTTCGATCTAGACAACTATCACTACCTGCGTCTCAACGACCGCCAGGCCGCCTTCTTCGGTCTCAAACCGGAGCAGGTGGTTGGCAAAACGCTCACGGAGATGGCTCCCATCCCCGGCCTGCGTGAGCTCTTCGATCAGGTCGCCCGCGGGGAGCCGATCGTGAACTATCCGCTCGAAGGGACGCTGGTGACCGACCCCAGTGAGTATCGCTACTGGCGCGTCAGCTACTTTCCCGTCTACGGATCCGATGGCGTGATCCAAGGCATTACGGCCGCCTCTCAGGAGATCACGCAGCAGAAAAAGGCGGAGAAGGCCCTTATCCAGAGCGAGAAGCTCGCCGCGGTGGGCCGCCTCGCCGCATCGATCGCACACGAGATCAACAACCCGCTCGAAGCAGTCACCAATCTCCTCTACCTGGCTCGATCGAGCGACAGCATCGAAGACGTTCATCGACTGCTCGATACCGCGGAGATTGAGCTGCGCCGCGCCTCCGCCATTACTGCCCAGACGCTGCGCTTCCACCGCCAGTCCAGCAGTCCGCAGGAAGTACACACCGACGCGCTGGTGAATGAGATTCTCAATGTCTACTTCGGCCGGCTGCATAACTCCAGTGCCGAGGTCAGCACGCGTCTGCGCGCCCAGCGTCCGCTCCGCTGCTTTGAAGGCGAGATCCGTCAGGTGCTGGCCAACCTCATCGGAAACGCGCTGGACGCGATGAGCGCCGGACCCGGGAGACTGCTGATCCGCACCCGCGAAGCTACGCACTGGCCGTCTGGCGAGGCAGGCATCGTCTTCACCGTGGCAGACACCGGCACCGGCATCCCTCAAGAAGCCATCCGGCGCCTCTTTGAGCCCTTCTTTACAACCAAGGGAACCACCGGCACGGGACTCGGCCTGTGGGTGAGCCAAGAGATCATCTCCCGTCATCGCGGCTCGATCCGGCTTCGGTCCAGCCAGTCTCCCGCGCATCAAGGGACGGTTTTTGCGGTCTTCCTGCCCTTCGATGCCGCGCAGCGCTGACCCGACCGCTGACAGACGATCAGCTGGCCCCCACGGCCTCTCGGAGCGTCGGCATCACCAGGCGCTGGAAGAGTTCGTCCGCCTCCTTTGCCTCGAGCCCGTTCTTTCGCCCTACCCACCAGTTCAGTACCATCACAAACGTCATCGTGATGTACTGCACTAGCAGCTCATTCGGGATCGGGTTCTCCTTGCCTGCCGGAAAGCATCGCCGGAACTCCTTCGTCACCGCGTTCACCAGGATCCCCTGCAAACGCTGATGCAGGATTGTCCGGCCCCTTGGGCCCAACTTCAGCCCGTGTGCTCCTCGCTGGCGATCGATGTGTTCGAAGATCGGAAGGCTGAACCACAGGATCTGCTCCGGAGCAACCGCTCCCTTCGCATCGCGCGTGGGCGGCACCACTCCTAACATCTCCTCGATACTGCTGGCCAGCAGCTCATCCTTATCGCGAAAGTGCGCGTAGAACGCCGACCGGCCCACGTCCGCGCGATCCAGGATCTCCTTCACCACGATCGTGTCGTAATCCTTCTCGCGAATCAGAGAATGCAACGCTTCGCGCAGCAGCTTCTGCGTGCGCGCCACCCGGCGGTCGACGCTCCCGGTCTTCTGCTCTTTCATGGGCCTTCCCGCTCCAGCTTTCCAGACAATCCGCACTTTGTTGTTCGCTACCGCACAGCGGGGCGCCGCGTGTTCTTGGGCGCAGCCAGGCGGAGCAGTACTCTTGCAAACGAACAGATGTTCATTTTCATACGAATGTCTGATTCGTGCGACAACAAAGTGAAGGAGGCCGTCAATGACAACCGCAAGACCTCAACCCAAGCCCCGCGGCATCGTACTTCGGGCAGCGTTCAGCTACGATCTGCTGCTGTTCATCCTGAGCCTGGGACGCGAATCGGCGCTGCGAGAAAAGGGCCTCCGCCTGGCCCGTCTCAAGCCCGGACAAAAGGTGCTCGACGTGGGCTGTGGCACCGGAACTACGGCCATTGCCGCCAAGCGCCAGGTGGGCCCTGACGGCTCGATCACCGGCATCGACGCCTCGCCGGAGATGCTGGCCCGCGCCGCCAAAAAGGCGGCAAAAGCAGCTTTGCCCGTCGAGTTCCGCCAAGCCTCCGTCGAAGCCCTGCCCTTCGCGAATGGCAGCTTCGACGTGGTCCTCAGCACCATGATGCTGCACCATCTGCCCCAGCCGGTGCGCCGGGAGTGCTTCGCCGAGATTCGCCGCGTGCTCAAGCCTGGAGGCCGTCTCCTGGCCATCGACTTCGGCACCTCTCCGCATCACGCCAAGGGCTTCGCGGCGCACTTCCACCGTCACGGACACATCAGCCTGTCCGAGATGGAGTCCTTGTCCCAGGGAGCCGGCCTTGAGCTGGTCGAGAGCGGTCCGGTGGGAATCGTGGATCTGCAGTACGTTCTCTCCGCAGCGCCGGCTGCCAACCCCGGCGAGGGACGGTGAAATGGCTCATTCCAAGCTTTCTCTGTGGTGGATCGCCGTTCCGGTGGTGGTCCTGCTCGCGGCTGCTCACGGTTCAGCCCTGCTGTTGCTGCGCCACAGCTCTCTGGCTGCCCCGCTGATCGCCGGAGTCGTCCTGATCGGAGTCCTCAATCACTTGGGCCTGCTGGCTTTCCTCTTCAACCGATTCCGCAAGCGGCCGCGCGCTTAGCCGAATCCCGCGCACGGGGGGCGCCGCCATACTCCAGCTGTCGAAGAGCCGCTGCCGGTGAGCGGTAAATTCTTGTCAAGAGAAAATACTTCTAAGTCACACATTCCAAAGACTCGCAATTTGCCGATCAATTACCCCAAATGTGTCATCATGGGGCTAATGAGGCTGGAACGTTCCCACGTTCCGGCCTCGGCGTTTTTTGGCGAGGCGGGAATGGACCCCCCTTCGCGTCGCGCTTCGTGCCAATCCGAAGCCGAGGGTTTTTCCGTTTTCGCGCTTTTCGCAACTTCGCTTGCAGTAAATCATTGATAACAAATCATTAAGATCTTGCATCGGGGCACAGAAACACAGCCCCTGTGAAGCTGTGTTTCTGTGCTCTGGGGCCAAGTTTTCTTTCAATCCTTCGAAGAGACTCAACAAAGTTAAAAATAAACGCTTGAAAAATTAAATAAATTGATTCATATTGATCTTGGTTGAGGAGAAATCAAGTCTATGTCCGCCGAGAACACCAACCCATCCGAATGGCAGGAGCTGCTCCGCATCGCCCAGGGCGCCTCCCTGGTCATCGAACGCGTCCGCTTGCCAGAGAAGGGAATCGTCGTCGAAGGCGCCTTCGCCCCGCCGCAGCTGGCCCGCCTCAGCATGGAAGACCAGATCTTCGTCACCGCCTTCCTCCGCGCCCACGGGTCCATCAAGGAGATGGAGCAGGTCTTCGGCGTCAGCTATCCCACGGTCAAAGCGCGCCTCAACCGCATCGCCAGCCAGCTCGAATTCGTTGAGACCAACCCCTCCCCCTCCCGCGCCGAGGTACTGTCGCGCCTGGAGCAGGGTGAGATCTCCGCCGAAGAAGCCATCCGCGCCCTGGAGGCCCTGAAATGACTCCGAATCTCGCCTTCGTCCAGGTGCAGTGGAATCACTATACCCGCGGTATCCGCCTCTGGCTGCCTCTGTTCCTGCTCTGGATTCCACTGCTCATGCTCTCGCCGCTGATCCTGATCGTGCTGTTGGCCGTGTGCCTGGCCGGACGCATTCACCCCGGCAAGGCCATCGCAGCCCTGTGGGCGATCGCGTGCAGCCTGCCCGGAACCGACGTCCGCGTGGTCTCCGATGGCGCGCGGGTCACGGTCAAGGTTCTCTAGGAGGCACCATGCTGAGCGATCGCCGCTTGATTCTGTCATTGGTCGCCTCCGGTCGCATCACTTCGGCCGAAGCCGAACGCCTGCTGTTGGCCTCGAGTGCGAGCTGGGACTGGCTTTGGGCCATCGCCGTCTGCGCGCTGGTCTGCTTCAGCCAGATTCATCTGGCTAGCGCGGCTGCCGCGCTCGGGCACGCCCTTCAACTGTTCGCAGCCGGGGCAGGCGAGAGATTGCAAACCATTCTTGGAATTTGGGGAGGAAAGCTATGAATGAGAATCGTCGTCAGATTTTGCAGATGCTGGCCGCAGGAAAGATTACGGCCGACGAGGCGGAGCGCTTGATCGCCGCCATGGAATCCGATTCATCCACCATCTCCGGCGAGTATGTGGGCAGCACCGCCACGGGCAAAGGCGCTCCTGCAACCGCCACCGTGAAGACGCGCGCCAAGTATCTCCGCGTGCTGGTGGAAGCCGATGAGTCGACCACCGGGATGAAGGGCCAAACCACCGTCAACGTGCGCGTCCCCATGCAGCTGCTGCGCGCCGGAGTGCGTCTGGCAAGCCTTATCCCTCAGCAGGCCCACGAACAGCTCGATCAAGCGTTCAATCGTCACGGGGTGCCGATTACGCTGTCGCAGATCAAGCCGGAGAACCTTGAAGAGCTCATCGATCATCTCGAAGACTTGACCGTGGATGTAGACGGGAAGGAAGGGAACACGACCAAAGTCCGCGTGTTCTGCGAGTAGCGGCGGGTGTGTGTCCGACTTTACTGGAGCCTCTAGGCTTTGCGCGCCGCGAATTTGTGGATGGGAACCACCTGCACCGTCACGTCGCGCACTTCGCTCAGAAAGCGATTCAGTACGGAGCCGCGCAGCAGGATGTCCCAGCGCGAGCGCGCCGACTGCCCGAAGACAACGTGGCTGATGCTCTCTTGCTGGGCAAACCGGATCAACGCATCTGACACATTCTTGTCGGTCAGATTGATGACCTGGGCGCCCAGGTCGCGCGCCATCCGCTGATACTCTTCCAGGCGCTGATGAGCTTCCGGATCGCCGTGGCCCTTCTCGTCCTGAGGACGGGTGACATACACGGCGAACCAGTTGGTTGCCAGCCGTCCGGCGATGCGCGCGCCCACTCGAAGTAGCCTCTCCGTGCCCGGGCGCGTGCTGAGACAGACCATCACTTTCTCCGGAACCGTGGCCTGCTCCAGGCCCTGGGTTCGGCGATACTCCGACTCCCGCGAACTGACCTGCTCCGCGGTCGTGCGCAAGGAGAGTTCCCGCAGCAAAGCTAGATTGCCCTTGCGGAAGAAGTTGGCCAGCGATTGCTCAACCTTGTCGGGGGTATAGATCTTGCCCTGGCGAAGCCGGTTTCGCAGCTCGTCCACGGTCACGTCGACGTTGACCACTTCGTCGGCGCGCTTGAAGAAGTTATCGGGGATCGTCTCGCGAATGACGGTGTTGGCGGAGCGGTTGACCGCATCGTTCAACGTCTCGAGATGCTGAATGTTCACCGCCGCCATCACGTTGATGCCTGCATCCAGCAGATCCAGGACGTCTTCGTAGCGCTTGCGATTTTTGCTTCCTGGGACGTTGGTGTGCGCCAACTCGTCGACGACCGCGGTATGCGGGTGACGGGCAAGGATGGCGTCCACGTCCATCTCTTTAAGAGTGACGCCGCGGTAGGGAATCACGCGTTCCGGAATGATCTCGAGATCGCGGATACGGGCCTCGGTCTCAGGCCGGCCATGCGGCTCAACCAGTCCGATGACCACGTCGATGCCTTGCTGATGCTTCATCTGGTAGGCATCGTTCAGCATGTCGTACGTTTTGCCCACGCCCGGAGCAGCACCGATGTAGATCCGCAGTTTGCCCTGTTCCGGCCGGCGTTCCAGCTTGATCTCGGCCATCGCTTAGCCCACCTCGACGGGATGACGAAGCTCACCAACGGTGGCTACGGGAAGAGTGAAACGAAATGTCGTGCCGTGCCCAAGGCGGCTCTCCACAGCGATCTGTCCGCCCAGCGATTCCACCAGCCGTCGGACCAGGGCCAGCCCCATGCCTGTTCCTTGCTCAGAGAAGGGGTTGAAGCGATCGAACAAGGTGCTCAGGCGCTCCGCTTCAATACCGCGTCCGTTGTCGCGCACCGTAAACTGCACGAAGTCTTTGACCTCTTCTGCCGCCAGAAGGATGTCGCCCTCCTGCGGAGTGAAGCGGATGGCGTTGGCTAGCAGGTTGTCCAGGATCGAGCGCACAGCGCGCCGGTCCGCGCGTACAAAGGAGAGATCTGCGAAGGCCTTGATGTCGATATGAATACGCTTCTCCGCCGCTTGGTCGGCATAACGATCCTCCGCTTCGCGGAGCAGCGAGAGGGGACTAAGGCTCTCAAGCTGAAAGTCCCGCTTGCCTGTATCCAGTTCGGCCACTTCGATCAGATCGCCCATCAGGTCATCGAGATGCTGCGACTCTTGCACGGCAGCCGCGACCAGTTCCGTCTGCAGCGGCGTGAGATCGCCAGCAAAACGCTGTGAAAGCGCGTACAAGCCGCGGCGCAGCTGAAGTAGCGGATCGCGCAACTTGCGGCTGGCCACGGCGATGAACTGCGTCTTGAAGCGGTCGATGTTCTGGAGATAGGTGACGTCCTCCAGCGTGGTGACCGTACCCAGCAGGCGCCCTTCGGAGTCGCGCATGGGAGTCGTGCGCAGACGGAAGCTGCGATCGTGCTTGCCGATGCGCATGGGCAACATGGCGGCGTCGCCTTCCACCGCGATGGGTTTCTGCATGGCCACCGCATCGCGGATCGCGCTCAGAATCTTGTCACCGCCGGGAGTGTTGGTCAGGGCCATGCGATCGCGAGCGGCTTCGCCCAGCAGTTCCGTGGCGGCTTGATTGACCTTGAGCAGATGCCCCTTGCCGTCGGTGACGATGATGGGCTCGAAGATGGATTGCAGAACGGCGTCGGAGAGCTGAAATTCCATCTGCCGGCGGCCCGCCTCGGAGTCACGCAATTCGCGCAGCCGGACGGCGATGCGGTTCAGTTCGGAGGAGATCGAACCGAAGCTGTCGCGGCCGGTCCACTCCGAACGATGCTCGAGATTTCCTTCCGCGATTTTCTTGGTGTCCCGAGCCAGGGAGCGAAGCGGCCATAGCACCAGGGTCAACGTGGCAAGGGCCACCACGACAGCCGCCGCGGGAAGCGCGACCAGCAGCGTGGTGGAGTGGCCCGCAGCCAGCAGAGGCCGGTAACACGCAATGCCCAACCAGACCGTCAGGCCGGCTAAGATCGTGCAGCCAAGGATGAGGCGCTGGGTCAGATTCAGCATCGTCCCGTCTCCGAGCCGGGAAGTCGCAACAGGTTCATTGTGGCCGAAAGAGAAAGCGATCGCAAAATCTGTCCGGCCAGACACTTATAGCGGGTGACCGCCAATGGAAAAACAGGTTCTCCATGGGTAGGCACCGTTCTATAGTAGCGGGTCATGGCGCCCCTGCCTTGTGTTCAGCACGACAGGAAGACAGTCTTCTGTGGGAAAGAGGACTATGGGTGTGATTTCGGAAACACAGCGTGAAGCCAGGGGAGGTTCACAAAGAGGAGAACGACAAAGGCGGCTACGCACAAGGCCAGAACGCTCATCAGCCGGGGCTCACGGTAGAGCTTTTCGGGGTTCTGCACCGAACTCTCTGATTGGAACGACAAGCCAAAGTAGATGGCCATCAGCCAGGCAACGATGGGGAAGGCCAGAATCAGTTCCATGCGATAGCGCATGATGAAGGCGCCGAAGAACAGCATGGAGGCCGAGCCGTAAAAGGCCACAGAGATCAGTAGATTTTCCTGTGTGTAATGAAGAAAGGACTTGCGATAGCTTCCGGCGACAACTGGGTCGCCAATCTGGCGGTACTCGCTGAAACGCTTGAGGGCCATAAAGTACGCGCCCAGCATCCAGTACGACAGCAGGAGCGAGATCGGCGGCAGCATGGCTGTGATCATGGCCCAGCCCAGGCAGAAGCGCAGCGGGTTGTTGATCGATTCGCTCAGGACATCGATGTAGGGAAGGTCTTTGCTCCGTACCGGCGGGATGTTGTACACACAGCCCATCAGCCATAAGGCAAAGGCGCTAAAGAAGAATCCGCGGGAGATGCCAGCGGCCAGCGCCAGCCCCGCTCCCATGGTGGCGATCCACTGCGCGTAACCCCATCCAAAGTGCACCAGTCCCGATGCAGCAGGGCGGTATTTTTTGGTCGGGTGCAGGCGGTCAAAGGGCGCGTCCAGCATCTCGTTAAGCACGTAGTTGCTGCTGGAGATCAAGGTCGCGCTGATCAGGCCGACGCAGATTTGGACGAAGAGGCTGAAGCTGAGCGGGCGATCCGCCAGAGCCATGCCCAGGACAATGCCGGGGAGGATGAAGACCTGCTTGATGGAATGGTCGAGACGCAGGATGCGCAGGTGGGCCAGCGCTCGCTCGCGAAGGGGCACGTGAGCTTTGAGCTTCGCCGCCGAGACCGCACGTGTGAAGACCTGAATTGCCATGGAGAGAGCCTGATCACTCTCCCTATCGGCAAAGCTGAGCGAGTCTTGATCTCACGCCCCGCGGGGGTTGCGGGCCGCCGTCAGGGAATCCGGCAGACGGAGAGCTCCTGATTGTGCCATTGGCAATCCAGCCCATCGGTTTGTCGATTTTCGACCAGGGCCCAGTTCACTCCAAACTGCTCTTTGAGCCTCTCAAAATCAGCAACTTGGAAGTGGTCCCAGCCGGCCTGAGCGGATTGTGCCCGAGCCCATGCGGGCCCAAGTTGCGGGACCTGGGTCACGACCGCAGCATCCTTGATCGCGTCGGGGAGCTGGCTGCGCTCAGCTAGCGCGCGGAAGCTGTGGTAGTCCTCTCCGGGGACCGCCATGTAGTTGGGATCGAGCACGAAGTAGGCATTCGCAGGGGTGTTTTCCCGTATCCAGGCAAACGCCTGCAGCCAGGGATTTGCGGGCTTCGTCCAAGGCATCTCCAAGTGCGGTGTGCCTGCAAACAGCTGGCGCTGCGTGATGAACATTCCACCGTTGATAAGCAGCAGGAAAACCGCCCATCGCCAAACCCGCGTCCTCAGCATGTATCTGCCTATGAGGCATCCGGCAAAGAGAGCCATGAAGAGGTAAATCAGCTGCAGATAGCGCATGGGCTGCAGGGGAGTCAGCCGAATTAGGCTGGTTGGGGTCAGCATGACCATCGCGACCAGCTGCTGGAAGACTCCGTACAAAAGAACAGCGCTAGCGAACCGGACGAGCGGCTCGTTCTTTTCTCGTTGCGCAAAGCGGCGCAGCAGCCAGAACAAGAGGAGAGGACCGATGACTCCCAGCCACTCATACCAGGTCCATTTGTAAAGAAAGTAATACGTTCGTGTGCTGAGCGCCTCCCGCCAGGTGGCAGAAGGGGGCTGAAAGATCCAGCCCAGGGGTGCGGCAGCGGCGGCTGACCCTCCCCAGCGTTGCAGCCTGCCCGCCCCTAAGCCCGTTTCGGACAGCCACAGGAAGAAGCAAAAGGAGATTCCCAAGGCGGCCATGATGGGGTGAATCAAGAGAGCTAGGAGAAGAAAAGGCGGCACTTGCCAGCGCTTGCCATCCAGAATTCGAGTGATCGCCATCAGGACCAGGGCAGTCGCCACCGTGCGGGGATGGAGGTGCTGATCCACTATGACCAGGGCGGTCCCGGAGACGGGCAGCGTGAACATGGCGCCAACCATCGCAACTCCGGCCCACTGCGCGTGTCTCTCTAAAAAGAATTGTTGGGCGATGCGCTGAACGGCCCATAGAATGACCAGCAGACTGAGGATTTGCCATGCTGCCTCGGACCAGCCGACCGAAAGATGACTGATGTCAACGAATCTGGCCATCCAACGGTCAAACAGAGTAGCTTGCAATTGCAGATGAAAGAAATCTGAATCGTGGGGGTATAGAGCAGGTCGGAGGTCGGCCTTGATAGCAGTAAGGTAAACCCCATCATCTTCCGCACCCGGATGGTAGCCCATCACCATAAAGCTCAAGAAGGTGAAAACCAGGAGCAATAGGGACTTACCTGAGATCGTGCTGCGCTTCAAGCCGTAAAACTCCATTCTTGCTCAGCCAAGGATGTCAATCCAGACCGTAGAACCATGCTACATGCCGGCGGAATGGGGGGCCAACCCGCCCCGCCAACCGGCTATTGAGGCCGAGCGCAAGATCGAGAAGCTGGCGCTGGTCATTCCCACACTGCGTGAAGTCGAGAGTCTCAAAATCCTGCTCCAGCAGGTCCGGGCCGCACTGAAGACGGCAGAGATTCCCTTCGAAATACTCGTTGTCGACGATGATAGTCAGGATGGAACCGAAGAACTGGTCTCGGCACTGGCCGCTGAAGACCCTTGCGTGCGGCTGCTGGTACGCAGGGGAGAACGGGGCCTCTCCGGAGCCATCCTCCACGGTTGGCAGCACACCGATGCCACCATCCTAGGGGTGATGGATGCCGATTTGCAGCATCCGCCTGAACTCCTGCCCAGGCTGGTAGCGGCCATGCAGGCCGGTCACGACGTAGTGATTGGCAGCCGGTACACGCGGGGTGGCGGACTCGGCCAATGGAACCCGTTCCGCAAGCTGGTCTCCGCTTTGGCGGTTTGGGTCACCTGGCCCATACAGCGGGCTTCGCTGCGCGCAAAAGACCCCATGTCCGGCTTTTTCCTGGTGCGGCGGCGCTGCGTCGAAAACATGGAGTTTCAGCCGACCGGCTTCAAACTGCTCCTGGAAATTCTGGTCCGAGGGCAGATTCGATCCGTGCATGAGATACCTTTTGCCTTCGGACGTCGTTGTGCCGGGTACAGCAAAGCCAGCTTCAAAGTGGCCTGGGATTACCTGCTGCTACTGTTAAAGCTCTACGGCTCACGCCGGGGAAGCGTTCAGGTGGCCGAAGGCGCGATCGGCGATTGATCCTTGCAGGTACGCTGGCCGGAGGAACGCGCTCCGGCCAGTTACACTGCAATACGATCGCTATTCATGGAGCAGCTCATGCGCGCCCGTGCAGTCCTCTGTGCCTGTTTGCTTTTTGCCATCCTACCGGTATTCGCCCAATCGCCCGCCTGGCAGCCTGCTGCAGGCCATACCCAGATTCCGATCTGGCCCGAGGGAGCTCCGGGAGCGGCGGCCGCCTCCGGTCCTGAAGCAGACACGAACAAAGATAGTGATGAGTTG
>CBJOJD010000041.1:0-22224 GCA_966443485.1 uncultured bacterium
AACTGCAAGATGACAATACCCCAGCTAGAGAGAGAAAGACAACCCGCCGGCAGCAGGGCCAGACGCGGCCTTTTCAGAAAGGGAGATTATTACATTCTGCAATCCTCGGCATTCGCGTGTTGCGGGCAGTACAACACGCGAATGCAAAGGGGGGCTAACAAATGTGGGAGGACATCTAGAAGAGATTCCCGGAGACTTGCTCCGCCGCCAGGCTGATCCGAGAGGGGATAGATTGCGGACTGAGCACGGCATCCATCTTTAGTGTGGAGGTCATGGTGATGGAGAAGACCTGATCTCGCACCCGGCCGATAACCCGCCCTGAGCGACGATTCTTGCGATCGCTCACGGCACATAGTGCAGCCTCGTTGCCGATCGCGCCCAATGGCGAGGAACCTCCCTCGCAGCCGTGCATCATCTGACCCACTCGGTCGTGGGCATCGGGCGTAACCTCGACGGTGATGGTCAGCACGCGGGAGCCGCCATCACCGTTCTGAACAAAGCTGCACTCGGCCGGATGCGCCGCCGATGCTTCGGTGTACGTACCCACCGCGCTGGCGCCCAGCAGCCCCGATGCCGTGGCCTCGTTCATCCACGGACAGTTGTTTTCTGCGCGCAGGACAAGCGGCATCGCGCAGAGCAGAGCTATGCATGCCATGCGCGCGCCCCATCGCCATGCCGCGGATCGACGGTTCTCTTTACTTGCCATTCTGCAGCCCTCCCGCATCGTTAACCAGGTCGGAGTGCATGTGCCAGGGCACGCTCTCGTTGGCAATCTCCGGATGCACGCGCAGGAAGTTCAGCGAGTAGGTAGGCGCACCCGGATCCACCTTCTTATCGACGAACATGGCTTGCTGCTCCGCAGCCTCTTTCTGCCTGCCCATGCGCCGGTAGAGGATGGACAGGTTGTAGTGCGCGGTCAGGTCATCGGGATCGATCTGCTGCAGAGCCTCAAACTGCTCCAAGGCTTCGTGATCCTGTTTCTGCTGGTAATACGTGATGCCAAGCTCGCGCCGCGCATCGCGCGATTGCGGGAACATCTCCACAACCCTGCGGAAGTCGGAGATCTCCTGAGCGGTATTTCCTGCACGGCGCTGCAGCAACCCGTCGTAGTACAGCGCACGTGCATTGTTGGGATCCATGGTGAGCGCCTTGCGGATAGCCGTACGCGCAGAGCCATACTTCTCCCACAGGATCTCGGTCAACCCGACGTTGGTGTAGGCATCGACGTAATCGTGCCGCAGCTTGATGACCTCAGTAAACGCCTCGACCGATTCCGCATATTGCAGCTGATCAAGCAGAGCGATACCCAAATTGTTCCAGCGCATCCAATCGGGGTTGTCGGCTGCATCGGGCGCCTCGGGCAGGTTCTTGCCGATGTGCAGGGTACGGGTCCGCGAAGCCAGTTCCACCACCGGATAGGCGGGGTGATCCTTGCCGAAGATGTTGTTGAGATAGCTCTGACGCAGGTGCCGGTAGTTCACCTTCGCCGTGACTGAGACAGCCCCGCTGATATCCGCAGGGAGCCGGAACTCGTAGCGCACCAGGACCGAGCGGCCAGCCGCCACGGTGTTGTCGTAGGCGGTGGAGTGGATTGTCCAAACCTTGTGGTTGTCGACGAAGTCGCCTTCGTCCGTCACCGGGCGGTTGGTGAAGCTGTGCGCCCGCGGATCGAGCATGCCATCCGGCTTGAGGAATCCGCTGTGATAGATGTCTTTCCCGGTGGAGTCCTTCACCGTGAATTCGACCCACGCTTCGTAAAGGTCGCGAACCTCGGGGATGAGCGAGTGTCCGATGTTCTTGTTCTGGATGACCACAAACGCCTCGACCACATCATTGGGGGCGAGATCGTAGGAGGCCCGGCCTAGTGGCGCAATCATCTTGTCGCTGCCGGCCTTCTTCAGGCCAAAGATATCGACGTTCAGATAGTTGCCAGAACGAAGGAAATCAATGGTCTTCTTCAGTTGCTCGTCGAAGCCGTAGTAGAACGGAACGGCCGTGTTTCCTGCCAGCCAGCGGTGCGAAGCAAAGGTACCGTTCTTCGAGCCGTACTCAGGCAAAGTGACGGGAGTACGCATCATGTGGCAGGTCTGGCAGGTTTTGAAGTCCGCAGTGTAGAAGGTCAGCGGGTTGCGCTGCGAGAACTTCGACTGCTGCCACTCGTCGTAAGCGGTAAAGGCGCGCAGGAATTTGTAGTCGTTGAGCGTGGCAGGCAGATTGGCCTTGTGGCAAGCCGCACAGAACTCCGGCTGATGGAGGAAGTCGTGCATCACGGCCTTCGAATGGCGCTCAGGATGACGCAAGATCTCATCGAATGGCACCTGGCCTGGGATGCGATTTCCTTTTTCGTCAACGATGACAGAAGGAATCCCCATCTCCACGCTGGAATTGCCGTTAGTCGAGTCCAATTTCACCACGGAGTGGCAGGTCATGCAGGTGAGGCCGTCCGAGTCGAAGCGAGCCCGATCGATCTTGGAGTCCTCCGTAAGCGCTCCAGAGACCACGCCGATGGGATTGTGGCAGCTGTCGCAGTGGCGCGCAAAGGAGATGCCGCGCGTCTTGTCCCGGATCAGTAGATTGACGCTGGTGCGATAGAACGGCGTGCGAAACGCATTGGAGTGCAGGGCCTGCCGCCACTGGCTGTACGCCTCCTGATGGCAGGTTCCACAGTACTCAGCCGTCGGGAAGGCACCTGCCTGGAGGAAGCCCTTACCCTCCACCTGGATATTGCCCGGAGTAAACGGATTGGCCTTGCCGTAGTGGAAGTCGTAGCCTGGCGTCACTGCATCGTTGTGGGCCTTGCGGGCAGCCTCGGTGCGCTCCATCGCACGGGCTTCCAGCTTCTCCAGCATCTCCTTTTGAGCCGGTGTGTCTTCTACCGGAGGAGCATCCTTGGGACGCGGCGTATACGCCGGCGGGGGAGCCAGATCGGTGTCAGTAGCTTTCGCCTGCGATCCGCTCTGCTGCGCTCCGCCGGACGGTGCGAGACAGAGAGCCAGGCACAGCCCGGCGAGGAGCCGGAAATGAATCATCTTTCTCATGCGTTCACCAGCCGAGTGAAAGTTGGTTCTTGTTGCTCGTGTTGCGGCATGTGGCGGATTACTTCTCCGCTCTGGCCACCGCGCTCTTGTTTCCGGCGCGTTCGGCTGCAATGCCGTCATACACGCTGGCAATCAGTCCCTTGCCCTCTTCGATTGCGAAGTAACGGTCCACACTGGGCAAAGTGAAGGTCTCCTGCTTGCCATCGGGCCAGTGGATCTCTACCTTGTCCACCGTCGTGGTCGATCTCAATCCGAAGTGCAGGCGGAAGTCGTTAGAGGATTCGAAGCTGCCGCCGCTCATCACGTCGCCGCGCTGCCGCTGTCCACCCGCGCTCAGGTAGACCTTGGTTCCCACCGCGTCGCGGGGGCTCTTTCCCGAGCCGGTCAGTTGCAGACCAACCCAGTGATTATGGTCGCTATTGACGTTGCGCAGCAGCACCGGCGTGTGGTCGAGGCAGTTGATGACCACGTCGACCTTGCCATCATTGAACAGATCGCCAAAGGCGGCTCCGCGGGCGGGGAGCACATCGGCCAGTCCCGTGCCTTCGACCGGCGGCATCACCTCAAACTTTTTGCCGTGCTCCATGTTGTGGAAGAGCAACGGGCGCTCCGCCCAGGAGGTGCCCCAGTTGTGTTTGTCCACCTGGGGATACACGTGCCCGGAGACGAACATCAGGTCCTTCCAGCCATCGTTGTCGTAGTCGAAGAACTGAGTTCCCCAGCTGAGGAAGGGGTAGGTGGGCTCAGCAATCCCCATCTGCGGCGTGATGTCGACAAAGTTGCCGTCGCCATCGTTGCGGTAGAGGGTCTTGTAATCGTCAGAGAAGGTGGTGGTGTAGAGATCGAGGCGCCCATTGTTCATGTAGTCGCCGACCGCCAGGCCCATGGAGGCGGTTTCACGGGCGTCCTGGTTGAGAGCAAAACCAGAGAAGAAGCTGGAATCCTGGAAGGTGCCGTCGCCCTTGTTGATGTACATGTAGTTCGGCGAGGAGTCGTCGGTCACGATCAGATCGAGCTTGCCGTCATCATCGACATCGACAAAGGTCGAGGAGAAGCCATAGTAGCGATTCTTGTCGTTGACGCCGGCCTTTACGCTGACGTCGGTAAAGGTGCCATCGCCATTGTTATGGAAGAGATGATCGGGCTCGCCACGCAGCCCACGCGGTCCGCACATCGTATTGGCACCGCGGAAGGAGCAGTTTGCGAAGCCAACGGATGCGGTACCCGCCATGGGCAGGTTGTTCATGTCCCAATGGATGTAGCCGGGCACGAAGATGTCGAGGCGGCCGTCTCCGTCGTAATCGCCAAAGCTGGGACCGGTGGACCAGTTGCCTAGGGTTACACCAGCGGCTTCGGCCACATCGGTGAACGTGCCGTCGTGGTTATTGTGAAAGAGCCGGTTCTTTCCGTCATTGGCGACATAAAGATCGGGCCAGCCGTCATTGTCGTAGTCGCCTACTGCAACCCCAAAGCCCCAGCGATCGTTGGTTACGCCGGCTTTGGCGGCCATATCGGTGAAGGTGCCGTCGTGGTTGTTGTGGAACAGAGCGGCATGCGGCGGCTCACCTTTTCCGTCCAGAGCCTCATAGGTGGAGCCATTGACCATGTAGATGTCGAGCCAGCCGTCGTGATCGTAGTCGATAAGCGCGACACCGGAGCCGATAGTCTCCAGAATGTAGGGCTTCTGCGGAGTACCCATCTTGTGGTGCCAACTGGTGAGGCCGGCCTTCTCCGAAATATCCTCGAAGACCTTGGGGCCCGTCTTGACGAAACCACCCGCCGTAATAGGCCGCTGTTCCGAGTCCAGAATCGGGGCAAAGACGCCGCCTGTGGCCGAACCACCCTGGGGCTCATTGCTGCTGGCTGGGGCCTTGCCGCCATAAAGGACCGGCTGGGATGGCTGCTCGTTCTGCGCTGCTGCCCAGGTACCTGCGGCCACAACACACCCTACCAAAAGCGCTCGAACCGGCGCTTTGCACTGGCTGAATTGCATCAAAGTCTTGACCTCGCGGGCAGAGAGCGCCCTGAGGATGCATTGTCTGTGGTGCCCTGCGCCATTGTCGCCATCACATGGTTCGACCACCTCCTCCATCTTCAGGTGGAGAGAAGAAGGATCGAACGGCGGCTAAGCGGACGGGGAGGGCAGACCGCTAATACTGGATGACTTTGGTCGAAGTGGCGGTGAAGTTTAGCCCCGATTTGAGGATGAGGGGGGTAAAGAACTTGAAGTTGTAAGTGACGGTGACGTTCACCTGACAGCCTTGGCTCTTGGCGCTATTGGAACCGCTGCAAGCGGAGCAACTGCTGGTGCAGTCCGGAGTCGTGCCTGGCCAGCTGGTACTCACGGAGAGATTGGAGCGATTCAAGCCGGGGAGCGCCCGAACGTAATTTTCGACATCGCTGGCACTGGCAATACATCCGTAGCTCATGGTGAAGCTGGGCGGGGCTGAGGTATTGCAGCCTGAAGACCATTTTGCGCCACGCACCACCGCATAGCGGGCACCCTGTTCAGACCAGTACGTCGTGAAATGGTAGGCACACATCGCGCGGCTGATATCGATAATGCTGAGGATCAGCGAAAAGAAGACCAGCGCGCTCAGAGCAAATTCAAGCGTCTGGCTGCTGCCATTTTCGTCTGAAAGTAATTTGATCCACCGTTTCATACTTAGTACCAGCCTTCGCTTTGCTCACCGATCTCTAGAGGTTCGAGGTTCGCATCACCGCGGTGCTCGAGAGCGGCACCGTGGATGGAATACCCGGCCAGGGAAACACTGGCTTGTAATTTGCCGATGCGGTGACTTTGACCCAGTAGACGACGTTGTCGGTGCAGGAGGGCGTGCTGCTGCAGTTCGTCGAACTGGAGGAGCCGTCGGAGCACTCGCAGCCGTAGCTGACGCTGGGAGTGGACAGATTGGCGACATCCGGAGCATCGCTGGTTACCGCAGCGGCGATGCCGGTGGCGTCTTTTGGGTTCTGCGTTCCGTACTCGGCGCCGGCGTGCGCTGCGCCTTCCACCTCGTTGGCCAGGTAGTAGGCTCGGCCGAAGTCAAATGCGGCTACCAGGAAGAGGACGAGCGTTGGTGTCACCAGCGCCATCTCCATCACGCTGCTTCCCTGCTCGCCACGGAGCCTTTTGAAAAACCAAGTCAGTCTCATAGTTACTCCACCAAGGCCCCGCCGGTGCTGGGGATGGGGCTGCCGTTGGGCAGCGAGGAATAGTCAGTACCTACTGTGAAGTTCACGTTGCCATCAACCAGCAACTGGTTGACGACCAGAAAGGTGTAAGCAGCCAGGTTGCTGCCGCCGTTTAGCGTCAATTGCGCGGCGGGAGCGTAGAGAACTCCTTGCCAGACGTTGGAAGAACCGCCGTTCAGCTTGATATCGGCAGGCTCTTTCCGGTCTTGGTAGATCAGAATGCCGGCGTATGTGCCAGTGGTGGGCGCCACCAAGTTGGCTGAGGAGTTGCCATTCATCTGGATGGTGCTGTAGTTCGTGAAATAGAACATCACACCGTTTCCGCTGATACTCCCTGTCCCTACGTTGAGGTCTCCTGTGAAGACATAAATGCCGGGCTTGAAAGTTGCCGAGGTTTGCCCGTTGAGATTGATGCCTCCTGCGTAGCAGCCAGGGTAGAAGACCGAGTCTTGGTTGATCGACAGGTTCGAGGTTCTCCCGTAATAAGGGCTGCCGGTCGAGTTCGTAGAGCAGTTGACGGGAGGGGCTGGAAGCGAGCTGAGCGGATCGGCCACGGCAGAAGCACCCGTCGTGGGAGAGGGAGTGATGCTGTTGCTGCCTCCGTTAATGGTGTCCCCACCCACGATATTCAGCGACTTCGACGTCACAGTGACGTGGCCATCGAACATGGCGGCGGAGGTGGAGTTGGAGTCCACGATAATGCTGCAGGTGGGCGCCAGCAGTGAGTCGTTGCCGTTCATGGTGAGGGCTGAGCCCGCGGTGGGATCCAGCACATAGACGCACGGTGAAAGTTGACCGCCGCCCGCCTCGGCGCGGGCATTCAGGGTGAAGGACTTCTTGCCCAGCAGGTTGCCGAAGATGCTCTTGACCGGGTAGCTCACCTGAGCTTCCACGTACTTCACATTGTTGTAATTGGGGTCGTTGCTACCCAGCGCGCACGGGCCGTTGTTGATGGTGAGGGTCATACCCGTTGCAGTGCCGGTGCTGCAGTTTGTGAAAGTAGAGAAGTCGGAGATGCCGTTTTCGGTCATGGACGCTTTGGCCGCGGTCTGCAGCGCCGAACAGTTGGCGGTGCTGCCGCAGGTGTTCAGCTCCAAGGATCCTGCCAAAGCGGCGGCGTCGGCCAGCGTCTGCAAATGACGGCGGGTATAGAGCAGGTGGCCCACATCCACGACCAGGGCCAGCAATCCGCACAGAAACGTCATGCTGAGGGCCGTCAGCACCAGGATGTTGCCGCGCTCGCTGCGCAGCTCAGTCGATATGTTGCCCCACTTGAACTTCATGCGCTACTCCTCAGCCTGCGCCTAAAGCGCCAGTGAAAGGCGCGTCTCTCACCCAAAAGCTGCACTGCAGCGTCCCAGAGCCTCTGCCCCGCGGCGATCGCCAACCACAGCGCTCGACCACGGGGCGGTCTTACGGAATTCGCGCTTTCGAGACTCATCGGCAAAGGGCGGGAGGAACTTTAGGGCTAAATTGAGGCCGGCACCAGACTCCGTACGGGGGCTTTGCTCCAAGATCGGCCGTTTGCCTCGTCTTTGGTGCAGGCTTGCAGAGCATCCTTCCCGCTCTGCCCGGCCAACTTCACCCGGGGTCTTCTTCGAGCCTTGTCTTACAATGACCTAGAGCCAGAATGTGGAGGAAACACCCTGGTCGCAGCACTCATTCATTGCCTGTCTTCCGCCGCTTTGTCGGACAGCGCGGCGCTTCGCGCGGCCGCCTTCGTATTCGCCCCTCAGAACGGCTTCAAGCGCCAATTTCGCGCCATCTTTACCGACCCTTTTGCCGGAGTGCATCACGCCTGGAACTGGTTCGACTCGGCCATGCTGTTCCCGTATTTCGTGGTGATGATTGTGCTGGCGGCCTACGGCATCCATCGCTACACGATGTGCTACCAGTACTTCAAGCACCGGAAGAACTACAACCCCAATCCTCCCAAGCTGTTCGATGAGCTACCGCTGGTCACGGTGCAGCTGCCGATCTTCAACGAGCAGTTCGTGATCGACCGCCTGATCGAAGCCGTCTGCGCCATGGAGTATCCCCGGGAAAGGCTCGAGATCCAGGTGCTGGACGACTCCACCGACGAGACCCAGGAGGTGGCGGCGGGCATTGTGGCCCGTTACGCGGCCCTGGGCCATCCCATCCAGTACATTCACCGCACCAACCGCCACGGCTACAAGGCGGGGGCTTTGGATGCCGGCCTGAATGTGGCCCGAGGCGAGTTCATCGCTATCTTCGACGCCGATTTTGTGCCTCCTCCGGATTGGCTCATGAAGGTGATCCATCACTTTGCCGAGCCGGAGATCGGCATGGTGCAGACCCGCTGGACCCACCTCAACCGCGACTACAGCATGCTCACCCAGATCGAAGCCATTCTGCTGGACGGGCACTTTGTGCTGGAGCATGGAGCACGCTCGCGAACGGGAGAGTTCTTCAACTTCAACGGCACTGCCGGGATGTGGCGGCGCAAGGCCATCACCGACGCGGGCGGATGGCAGCATGACACCCTCACCGAAGACACGGACCTCAGCTACCGCTCGCAGATGGCGGGCTGGAAGTTCAAATATCTGCCGGAGATCGAGTGCCCTGCTGAACTGCCCATCGAAATGACGGCATTCAAGACCCAGCAGGCGCGCTGGGCCAAGGGCTTGATCCAGACCAGCATCAAAGTGCTGCCCATGATGTTCAAGTCGAATGTGCCGCGCCGAATCAAGATTGAGTCGGTGTATCACCTCACTGCGAACATGAGCTATCCGCTGATGGTGATCATGACGGCGCTGCTGATTCCGTCGATGATCGTGCGCTTCTATCAGGGCTGGTTCCAGATGCTGTTGATTGATGTGCCGCTGTTCACGGCGTCGACGTTGTCGATTGCGGTGTTCTATGTCGCCAGCCAGCGGGTGCTCTTTCCCAAGACCTGGCCGAAGACCTTCCTCTACCTGCCATTCCTGATGGCGCTGGGGATCGGGCTCACCGTGACCAACACCAAGGCGGTAATGGAAGCGCTGCTGGGCATCAAGAGCGCCTTTGCTCGTACCCCCAAGTATCGAGTCGCGAAAAAGGGCGAAAAGTCCTCCGCGGGCAAGAAGTACCGCAAGCGGCTGGTGCTGGCGCCGTGGATCGAGCTGTTGATCGGCACCTACTTCTTCCTGGCGATTCTGTATTGCTTCTCCAATCACAACTACTTCACCGCGCCGTTCCTGATTCTCTTCGTGATCGGCTACTGGTACACCGGGCTGATGAGCCTGCTGCAAGGTCGCTTTGAGCGCTGGCGCAGCGGGGCAGATGTAGAAGAGAGCAGCCCCAAGCCCTTCCCGGTGGGCGTGTAGCGCCGATTTACCTTGAAGGCGTAGAAACCGTCACGATTTTGCAAGCCTTCGCGGGGTGCCGCGTAACCGAAGTCACCGATCGCCGAGTCGAGCGTTATGCTTGGCTCGGCGGTTTGCATTTGGCAGCAAAGAAGATCCCGATACACTTCGTCTACCATCTGCGTTTTCGTTCCTCGCATCGGGAGGGCCAGCCGAAGGCCCTGATCTGCCAGCGGGTAGTTTGCTCTGGGCAGGTCGTGCAATTTGCACGGGAAGTGCACCGAAGAGGGTTTGATCGTCTGCTCGAAGCTGCCCAGCTCGCAGCCTAGGACATTCGCCGGTCGGCGAGTTCATTCGCTAGATGAAATCTTGAGCAAAAGCGTGTCTTAAACACGGCGACTCGGCCTGAATGGACTTCCCTGCGGGCTAGAACCCCCACGAGCGCCGGAGGCTGCGGAAGCGGTGGATTCGAACCGCGCAAAGCCCTCTTGTACGGACACGCAGTAGAGGCTGCTATGAACGGTTGCACCTCATCCGCCGGCGTACTGGTGCAAGAAGGGCCGGCGGCGTTGAACAGAACTTCCCCTAACTACGCCTTTGCTGACATTATTCGGCTGGCGTCCATGGCTGCCATTGTAGCCATGCACTGCGTGGAGAAGTTCCGCGCCTACACCGATATCGCTCCGCTGGGGCCAACACTGGTTTGCCTGGTTCAGCCTTTCAAATTTGGGACCATCGGCTTCTTCCTGGTGTCTGGATTCCTGATGAGCGATGGATTGGAGCGCTGGAGGCCCGGAGAGTACATGAACCGGCGAGCCAAGCGCCTGTTCGCTCCCTGGCTTTTCTGGTATCTCGCTTACGCCGTAGTGCAATGCGCCTGCGACTGGCCATCAGCCCACGGCAGATCGAATTCGCTTGCATCCCTTTTTGCATTTCTGGGCGGCGAGTTCAGCGCAACCATGTTTCGCAGCAGCTACTGGTTTATCCCGAATCTGCTCATTGCCATTGGGATTCTCCTGCTGTTCCGGGGACATCTCGAGCGCTTGTGGTTTGGTGGAGTGCTGCTGCTGTGCAGCCTCATCTACGGGGCGAATCTCTACCTTAAGTGGCTGCCCAACGAATCCCATACAACCGCCATCGCCGGGTTTGTGTTTTACCTCTGGCTGGGAGCTTGGACGAGACGGAACCTTGCTCGCGTGGGAGATTGGACGCGGCGGATTCCGCTGCTGGTTCTGATCGCCGCGACGGCTATGACATGGATGCTCGCGGTGATGGAGAGCCTTTGGCTGGTGCATGCCGATCCGAACCAGGCGTTGAATACGCTGCGGCTGAGCAATCAGCTCTTTTCGGTGGCTGCGGTGCTCCTGCTCTTCAAGGTTTCGCTGCACCGGCTCCCGCAGCTCGATCTGCGATCGCACACGTTCGGCGTCTATTTGATCCACTGGGTGGTTCTCAACGCCTTGATGAGCATGGCGGTTCCGAGTCAAATGTCTCGTGCAATCAACCATCTTGGGCGCTATGAGCCTGTTGCCGCAGCCTTGGTACTGACCACTTCCTTTGTGCTTACGTGGGGTATTTCAATGCTGATGACGGAGGCCCTGTTGGGCACGCCCGTGCTGCGGTGGATGGTGGGAGCAACCAGGCGGATCGTGCCCGAGCCGCGCCTGGCCTCCTGAGAGCTGGAGAGAGCCGGCGAACTGGACGCGGGGCGCGTCGGAACACGTGCATCAGATCACCCAGCCTCGGTGCACATGGAGGGCGCCCGCTGTTGCAGATCCCGGTGTTCACCTGCGGCTGGAGGGCCTACAGCGGGCTCCGCCGCAGGTGGTCCGCTACAATGGATCAAAGCGCCTGCCGGGCCAGTGACTCGAATCGCTGGGCTGCCAGGCGCGTCAAAGTATTATGCTCTCGAAAAATCTGCCCGAAGCCCTGACCTTCGATGACGTGTTGCTGGTGCCCGCCTACAGCGATGTAGTGCCCGCCCAGGTCAGCACGCAGACCCAACTGACCAAGGACATCGTGTTGAATACGCCGCTCTTATCGTCGGCGATGGACACGGTAACCGAGTCGCGTATGGCCATCGCCATGGCCCAGCAGGGCGGCATCGGCATCGTCCACCGCAACCTGAGCATCGAGCAGCAGGCGGGGGAGATCGACAAGGTCAAGCGCTCGGAGAGCGGCATGATCGTGGATCCAGTCACCATCGGACCCCACCAGCTCATCTCCGATGCACTCGAAGTGATGCGGCGCTACAAGATCTCCGGCGTGCCCGTGACCGAAGGCGGCAAGCTGGTAGGCATCTTGACCAACCGCGACCTGCGCTTCGAGACCCGCTCCGACATTCCCGTAGACGAAGTGATGACCAAGGAGAACCTGATCACGGTTCCCGTAGGCACCACGCTCGAGGATGCAGAGCTGATCTTGCACAAACACCGCGTGGAGAAGCTGCTGGTGGTCAACGACCAGTACGAGCTCAAGGGTCTGATCACGGTCAAGGACATCCAGAAGAAACTCAAGTATCCCAACGCCAGCAAGGATGAGAAGGGCCGCCTGCGCGTGGGCGGGGCCATTGGGGCCACGGGGGACTTCCTGGAGCGGGCCGCGGCCTTGATTGATGCCCGCGTGGATGTGCTGGCCATCGACTCCGCACATGGACATTCTTCTCGGGTGCTGGAGGCGGTGCGCGAAGTCAAAAAGCGCTTCCCCAGCGTAGGTCTGCTGGCCGGCAACGTGGCGACCTATGAAGGTGCCAAGGCTCTGATCGATGCTGGCGCAGACGCCGTAAAGGTGGGTATCGGGCCCGGCTCCATCTGCACCACCCGTATGGTCACCGGCGCAGGGATGCCGCAGATCACCGCCATCGCCGAGGCTTACCGGGCGGCCAGCGAACACGGGATTCCGGTGATTGCTGACGGCGGCATCAAGTACTCCGGCGAGATCACCAAGGCCATTGCCGCCGGCGCCAGCTCTATCATGATTGGGTCGCTCTTTGCGGGCGTGGACGAGAGCCCGGGTGAGACCATCCTCTACCAGGGCCGCAGCTTCAAGACCTATCGCGGCATGGGGTCGCTCAGCGCGATGAGCCAAGGCTCCGGCGAGCGCTACTTCCAGGGCAAGGAAGACATGGAGAACGCCAGCACCGGTACCGAAGGTGTGGTGCAGCGCGAGCGCAACGGACAGAATCGCCTGGCCAAGTTTGTACCCGAGGGCATCGAAGGCCGTGTTCCCTATCGCGGACCACTGGAAGCCATGGTGTATCAGCTGGTAGGCGGCTTGAAGTCTGGCATGGGCTATCTGGGCTGCGGATCCATCGAGGAATTACAGGAGAAGGCGCAGTTTGTGCGCATCTCCAATGCGGGCCTGCGCGAGAGCCACGTGCACGATGTGATCATTACGCGCGAGGCACCCAACTACCATGTCGAGTAGGGATCGCAGCGGCTGGTATTGGCTCTATGTCTGGTTGCCGGTTGTGATCGGCGTAGCCGTAATCTGCGTGGAGTCCACGGAGATGATGGGGTCCGATCACACCAGCGTCCCATTTCGCTGGTTCTATCAGACTCTCTTCGGAGCCGTACCGGACGAGCGCTGGGAGATCATTCACCATTACATGCGCAAGACGGGCCACTTCGTCGGCTACGGCTTGATCGGCCTGGCTTGGCTGCGTGCGTGGTGGCTGACCCTGCGGCACTCCCGCTTCCTGACCGACGCGCTGCTGGCGCTGCTGGGCACCGCGGCCATCGCCAGCGCTGATGAGTTCCACCAGTCCTTTCTTCCCAACCGGACTTCGACGCCCTGGGATGTGGTGCTGGATTGCAGTGGCGCAATTGTGCTGCAGCTGATGGTCTACGTGTTCATGCGCATTGCCCGGCCCAAGCAGCTGATGAGGGCTGCGTAAAACCAGGGAGCATCCTTCCCTCTTCCTGTCTCGCCAGCCTGCAAAACTCTCGCGCATTCGAAACGCTATTTGATCCCGCCTCACTAATGTTCTGGGTCTAAATTGACCATGGTCCCGCGCGGCGCTATACTTCGGCGCAAATTCGCCACTCACCTGCCAGGTCGATCCAACGGGCTCCAATCAAATGGGAGGTTTTGCATGCCTGTTTCGCGTTTCGTACGTATCGTTCTCATCGGATCTGCGGTTCTCATCCCCACCTCGCTTCTCGCCGACGCCTCGTATCAGGAAACCACGCAGATCACCGGTGGTTCGATCCTGGGCCTGATGAAGATGGCGGGCACCTTCAGTTCGCAGGCGCGCAAGGCCGGAGAACCTATCGTCTCAACTGTTTATCTCAAGGGAAATCGCCTGGCACGCATCTCGCCGGAGCAGGCCGAGGTGATCGATCCGGACAAGGAAGCGATCACGCATATCGATCTCGCCAAGCGCACCTACACGGTGATGACCTTCGCGCAGATGCGCGAGCAGTTGCAGAAGGCCACTCAGCAGATGCAGAACCAACCGGCCAAGGATGCGAACGGCAATGACGTGAAGATGAGCTTCGATGTGAAGGTGCGGAACACCGGAGCGGAGAAGCAGGTGAGCGGCTTGAGCACCAAGGAAGCCATCCTCACCATGACCATGACGGGGACTGACCAGAAGACGCAGCAAACCGGCAACATCGGCATCACCAACGATATGTGGCTGGCCTCCGATGTGCCGGGCTACGACCAGGTGCGCGACTTCTATGTACGCATGGCAGAAAAGATGGGCATGATGACTCCGGGGACCGGGTTGGACCTAAGCCGCTTCCTGGCTCAGAACCCGGGCGCCTCGCAGGCTTTGCAGGACCTTGCCAAAGAGATGCAGAAGATGAAGGGTGTACCGGTGCTGCAGATCACGCGCATGGGCACCACTGCGGATGGCAAGCCTCTGCCGGCCGCCTCTGAAGCTCCACTTCCACAGGACAACTCGCCGGCCATGCCCAGTGCCTCGGATGTAGCCAAGCAGAGCGCGGCTTCCGCACTGACCAGCAGGCTCGGCGGCTTTGGAGGCTTTGGCGGGTTCGGCAAGAAGAAGAAGGACGCTCCGCCGCCTGCGGATCAGAATCAGAACAACAGTGCACAAGGATCGCCGCAGCCCGCCGTTGCTGTCCTGATGGAAAGCCAGACCATCAGTTCTAACTTTTCGACCGACTCTGTAGACGGCTCCCACTTCGAGGTGCCGGCCGGATTCAAACAGGTTGAGCCCCAGACCAAGTAGGACTAAGGCTGAGCGGAGATTTCGTGCAGGATACGCCGGAGAACCTCCGCCGGCGTTCGGTCTGCCACGTCGACCAGCAAGTCTGCGTGGGCGGCATATAGCTGCTTCCGTTGCTCGTAGCGCGCCTGCGCCACGGCCCGCTGATGCAGGAGGGGGCGATAGGTGGAGGTTCCGGACTGCTCCTGGAGAACGCACCGGGCGATCAGCGTTTCGAAGGGAGCATCGAGAAAGATCGTATAGCTGCCCTTCGCGCCGGCCAGCAGCGCCTGGCTTTCCGGTTTATCAATGACCGCGCCGCCGGGGGCGATGACCACCTCGGACTGCCTTAAGGCATCCGCGAAGATCTCGGCTTCCAGCTGGCGAAAGGCAATTTCGCCCATCTCTGCATAGAGGTGTTTGGCACTCTTCCCGGCGACCTCCTCCAGGTGGGTGTCGAGATCAAGGAAGTTCCAGCCTGAGAGGTCGGCGAGAAGACGGCCGACAGTCGACTTGCCAGCGCCCATAAAACCGGTCAGGATCACGCGGTGCACGCCGGGTGAGAGGATGATCGGGCGAGATGGGCTATGCAATTGGTCCGTACTGGCGGAATCCTGCATGAGTGCAGCCTAACTGGCAAAGAGGCTGACCGCCAAGAGGCAGGCGAGAAACGATCAGGCCTCGATCGCTGGCGAGAGGCTGGTCGATGTGGCGCAGGAGGCGGGCGAGCAATCTCCTGGCGCGAGCTCTCTTTGTTCGGCTAGACTCGCGGCATGCAATCCCTGCATCGCCTGAAAGTCTCCGCCTTTTCCTCGATCTTCCTAGCCACTGCACTCACTGGCGCATTGCTTGCGCAGTGTCCCTCAGGCCATGACATGGGGATGGCGGACATGCAACCGATCGAGCCGCCCGAGAAGCTGCCGGTCCCGGTAAAGATGACCGGCATCGGTAATAGCCACATCCAGATCAAGGCGACTCCGGAAGCCCAGGCATGGTTCGATCAGGGCCTCAATCTGATGCATGACTTCTGGGATTACGAAGCGGCGAAGGCCTTCGAGCAGGGTATCCGTGTCGATCCCAAGTGCGCCATGTGCTGGTGGGGGCTGGCGCGGATGGAAGGTTTTCGAGGGTCGGAGACGAAGGTATACGCGAAACGCGCCCTCGCTGAGGCGGTGAAACTGGAAGATCAGGCAAGCGATTCCGACAAGTTATACATCGAGGCAGACAAGCTCGCTGAAGACTCCAAAGCAGAGACACCGGCAGAGGCGGTGGCGCTCTATCGCAAGCTGGTGAGCGACAATCCGCACGATATCGAAGCGAGAATCTTCCTCGCCGAAGCTGTAGGGGATGGCTTCGACGATGCAGGCGAGCCGAAGGCTGGACAGAAGGAGATGCTCCAGATCCTGCAAGGAGTACTGCAGGACGCTCCGGACGATTCCGCTGCGAATCACTATTGGATTCACGCGGTGGAACCTGGCAATCACCCAGAGCAGGCGCTACGATCGGCAGAGCGGCTGGCCAGCCTGGCTCCGTCCTCGGGCCACATGGTGCACATGCCGGGCCACATCTATTTCCGCGTTGGCGACTACGCGAAGGCTGAGCACTGGTTTGCTCAATCAACCGAGGCTGACGAACGCTACATGCGCGAGCAGCACGTGTCGCCTGACGACGATTGGAATTACATTCACAACCTGATGTACGCAATCGCCAACCTGATGGAGGAAGGCAAGCTGCAGCAGGCGAATGCCCTGAGCGATCACGCTGGCGAAGGCAGAGGAAGGCTGTCGGCTTCGCTCTACATCTGGTCTGCCCGCGACCAGATGGCGCGATTGAATAACCGGCTACCGGTTGCACTGCGCCTCGGCGACTGGGATGCAGTAGCTGCGATGGCAGGACAGGCGAAGCTGGACGGTGCAAAGACTGCCAACCTTCGGGCGCTCGCCACCGAGCTGAGTGACTACGCGAAAGGGATGAAGGCACTTGAGGCGGGAGACGTGGCTACCGCACAGATGGCTTCTGACGCCTTTGACGCCGGGCTTTGGCGCATGCATCAGCGCGTGGCAGATGATACGGCCGCAAAGAAGGAGGACAGCAAAGGGGATGAGGCGAAGTCCAGCAAAGGCGTTTCGGAACCGTTGATGCCGGATGCATTGCCGGATCCGATTCTGAAGAGCCTTAGCGTGGAATCGCTGGAGCTGCGCGCAGGAGTTCTGGTGGCACAAAAGAGCCTGGACGACGCGAAGAAGCTGTACGCATCGGCTCGTGCGGAAGAGAAGAGGCTAGGATACCATGAGCCGCCCATGTACATCCGGCCGGTGGGCGAAACAGAGGCCTCTGCCCTGCTGGCTGCAAAGGATTATGCCGGCGCCAAGTCCGCGTATGAGACGGCGTTGGCCGAACGTCTCAACTCGGGGTTCGCGCTTTATGGGTTGGCGGAGGTTGAAGAGTTGCGAGGAAACATGGCCGGGGCGCGCGAAGCTTATCGCACGTTCCTGAAAGCCTGGGCAAACGCCGACGCGGAACTTACTCAAGTGGCCCATGCGCGGGAAGTCATCGGCGGAGAGACCGTAGCAGCGCAATAGCAAAGGGCGCATCGGTGAGGATGCGCCCCAGGAATGGTCTGCTCAGCAGCCTGCTGCCGGCCGGTCTGAGCACTTGCCTAGAAAGTGCAAAGGCTGAGCTGCTCGACGGGCCATAGGCGCCTTCGAACAGCTCAGCATGACAGCGGGAGGCTTAATGAAGGTAGAGTGCGAATCGAGGTGCGATTAAGCAGCCTCTTCGCCGCCTTCTTCCTTCTTGGCTTCTTCCATAGCCTTTTCCAGCTCTTCGCGCTTCTTGGCCTTGACTTCGGCGCGCTTCTGGCGCTTCTCGTCGAGCTGCTTCTCGGCTCCGAGGAGCTCGATGAAGGCCTTCTCGGCGCCGTCGCCCTTCTGGAAGCCGGTGCGGACGATGCGCAGATAGCCGCCCTGACGGTCGCCGTAGCGAGGAGCCACGGTCTCGAAGAGCCGGGATACGGCGGTGTCGGTCTGGAGGAAGGCCAGGGCCTGGCGGCGGGAGTGCAGATCGCCCTTCTTGCCCAGGGTGATCATCTTCTCGACGTGGGGGCGGACTGCCTTGGCTTTCGCGACAGTGGTCTCCACACGGTCTTCCACGATAACGGACGTGACCAGGTTCCGCAGCAGGGCGCGGCGGTGGCTGGTGTTGCGTCCGAGTTTGAATCCTGCATTGCGATGGCGCATAACTAGCTCCTAGCTTTCAGCTTCTAGCTCCTAGCTAATTCTTGCTCGCCCGTTGAATCAGCCTGGGAGAGCTAGAAGCTAGTGGCTAGAAGCTAGTAGCTGTCTTTTAGAAATTCTCTGTTTCCGTGGGCAGCTGGAGGTCGACCGAATCCAGCGGCTCGTCTTCGTCGTCGTAGCGGCCGTAACCGGCAGCCAGTGCGGCGGCGGGAGAGATGCTGGTCGGCCCCGGTACCGCGTTGCCTTGCTCGTCGATCTTCATGCCCAGGCTCAGGCCCATCTGCGCGAGGATCTCCTTGATCTCGTTGAGACTCTTGCGGCCGAAGTTCTTGGTCTTGAGCATCTCGGCTTCGGTCTTCTGGACCAGCTCGCCGATGGTCTGGATGTTGGCGTTCTTGAGGCAGTTGTAGCTGCGGACGGAGAGCTCCAACTCTTCGACAGAGCGATTGAGATTGTCGTTGCGCAGCAGCACGCGGCCTTCTTCGCCACGGCTCTCGGCTTCAATCTCCTCTTCGAAGTTGATGAAGATGTTCATGTGGTCCTTGAGCAGCTTGGCGGCCAGGCCGATGGCGTCGGCGGGCAGCACCGCTCCGTTGGTCCACACTTCCATGGTCAGCTTGTCGTAGTCGGTGATCTGACCGAGACGGGCAGCGTCGACCGCGTAGTTCACGCGGCGCACCGGCGAGTGCACGGAGTCCACGGGGATAAAGCCCAGGCCGAGGTCGGCATCGAAGTTCTTGTCCGCCGAGACGTAGCCGCGGCCACGCTTGAGGCGCATCTCCATGTCCAGCTTGCCGCCTTCGGAGACGGTGGCGATGTAGACGTTCTTGTCGAGAATCTCGACGTCGCCGTCGGCTTCGATCATGCCAGAGGTAACGATGCCGGGCTGGTCGGCGTGCAGGTACAGGGCTTTGGGACCTTCGCCGGCGAGCTTAAAGGGAACCTGCTTGAGGTTCAGAATGATGTCGGTGGCGTCTTCGACCACTCCCGGGATGGATTGGAACTCGTGGAGCACGCCCTCGATGCGAATGGCGGTTACGGCGGCACCTTCGATGGAGCTGAGCAGGGTGCGGCGCAGGGCGTTGCCGATGGTGGTGCCAAATCCGCGCTCAAACGGCTGGGCGCTGAACTTGCCGTAGGTTTCGGTCAATGTCTCGGCTTCGACAGCCAGACGCTTGGGTTTTTGGAATCCTCTCCAAAGCATATTCGTCTCTCAGTTCCCGCGCGGCGAGTACGTCGCGATGCATTTTGCGGCGGCCGCGCAAGTGCTCCTTTGCGTTGAGTTGTCAGCCAACAGTTGGCAGCTCACAGTTTGCGCTGTTAGCTGCCAACTGTTGGCTATTAGCTTACTTCGAATAAAGTTCGACGATCAGCTGTTCGTTGATCGGCAAGTTGACGTCGGCGCGCTTGGGCAGATGGAGGACGCGGCCCGACATGTTGTCAAAGTTGACTTCCAGCCAGGCGGGCACGGGATTCTGCGCGGCGTACTGCACGCCCTGCTCGACGATGATGAGCTTCTTGGCGCCTTCGCGGATGGAGATCTCGTCGCCCACATTCACCTGGTAGGAGGGAATGTTGACCTTCTTGCCATTGACCAGCACGTGGCCGTGACGCACAACCTGGCGGGCCTGACGGCGGGAGATGGCAAAGCCGAGGCGGTAGGCCACGTTGTCGAGGCGGCGCTCCAACTGCTGGATGAGCAGCTCACCGGTGACGCCCGTGGCGCGGTTGGCCTTCTCGTAATACTCGCGGAACTGGCCTTCCAGCGTGAAGTACATACGCTTGGCCTTCTGCTTCTCGTGCAACTGCAGGCCGTAGCCTACGATCTTGGCCTTGCGGTCCTTGCCGTGCTGCCCGGGAGGAAAGTTGCGCTTCTCGATGGGGCAACGGTCAGAGTGGCACTTGGTGCCCTTCAAAAAAAGCTTGGTGCCTTCGCGACGGCAAAGGCGGCAGACTGCTCCGGTATAACGAGCCATTTCTTCTCCTGACTTCGGATGACGGCCGGTTTACGTGCGCTTCGCGCAGCCTCTAGCTTGTAGCTGTTAGCTGCTAGCTCTTGCACTTCGTCCCGGCCCAAGTTCAGTGGTCAGCTTACAGCTCACAGCTGACAGTTCCCAGCGGTTGCTGTTAGCTGTTAGCTGCCTACTGTGAGCTGAGGTAATTACACGCGGCGACGCTTGGGCGGGCGGCAGCCGTTGTGCGGAACCGGAGTGACGTCGCGGATGGACTTCACTTCGATGCCGGCGGCGGCCAGCGCACGAATCGCCGACTCGCGGCCCGATCCCGGACCGGCAACGCGCACATCCACGGCACGCAGACCGTGGTCGCGAGCCATGCCTGCGGCGTTGGAGGCTGCCTGCTGAGCCGCGAACGGGGTGCCCTTGCGGGATCCGCGGAAGCCCAGTGAGCCGGCACTCTTCCAGCTCAGGGTGTTGCCCATCTGATCGGTGATGGTCACGATGGTGTTGTTGAACGAGGCCTGGATGTGCGCCACACCGTAGGGCACATTTTTGCGCTCGCGTTTTTTGAACTTCTTGTTCTTGCCCGCCTTGCCGGCGCCCTTCTGCTCTTGTTTCGCCATTAGGTCTTCGCCGTCGCTTTCTTCTTGCCCGCGATGGTGCCCTTACGGGGTCCCTTACGGGTGCGAGCATTGGTGTGAGTGCGCTGACCGCGCACGGGCAGCGACCGGCGGTGCCGGTTGCCGCGATAGCTCTGGATGTCGATGAGGCGCTTGATGTGCATCTGGATGTCCTTGCGCAGGTCACCCTCCACACCACCTTCGTCCTCAATCACCTGGCGGATGCGGTTGACTTCCTCTTCGCCCAGGTCCTGGATCTTCTTGAAGGCGTCGACATTGGCCTTCTCCAGGATCTTCAGCGAGCGGGGGTCCCCGATGCCGTAGATGTACGTGAGCGCGATCCGGGCCTGCTTGTTGCGGGGCAGATCGACGCCAGCAATACGTGCCATGGAAATTCCTTTTAGGAACCAGAGGCTAGGGGCCAGGGGGCTAGCGGTTGGGCTCAAAATGAGCGCTCTTGCCGACCCTGATTTCCGTCCTCTGTTCCTTTACTACCGTTGTGTGCCTCCGGCAATGCGCCGGTTCGCACGGGTTACTTGGAGTTCCTCCGGGGTTCATCGCAAGCCTTCTACGGCTAACTAGCCCCTGATAGCGACAGCCAATAGCGAACAGCTCTCAGTTCAAGATCTTCAACTGCTCGCTGTCGGCTGGCAGCTGTTTGCTGCCGTGGAGGTTTTCCGTTCTTGCCAGGCTGGCTTAGCCCTGGCGCTGCTTGTGCTTTGCGTTTTCGCAGATCACGCGGACCACCCCACGGCGGTTGATGACCTGGCACTTCACGCAAATCTTCTTTACCGATGCACGGACCTTCATTTCTTTATTGCCCTTTTCTCTGAGGCTGACAGCCGACAGCAAACTGCCACCAGAATTGGTTATTACTGAGCGCGTCCTTCGCTGTAGGCTGCCCGCTGTTCGCTGTCAGCTCACTTGTAGCGGTAAACGATGCGGCCGCGGTTCAGGTCGTAGGGGCTAAGCTCTACGGCCACGCGGTCACCGGGCAAAATGCGGATGAAGTTCTTGCGCATCCTTCCCGAGACATGGGTCAAGACTTCGTGGTTATTCTCGAGCTTGACCTTGAACATGGCGTTGGGCAGGGTCTCGATGACCGTTGCCATTACCTCAATCGCGTCTTCCTTCGACAATCAGTTTCCCGCTTCTGCCGGAGGCGTTCTCATTTCCGGCGGTTCCAAAAATCAGCTTTTAGCTTCTAGCTGTCAGCTTCTAGCTCAGCCCCGTTCATCGAGCGCTCTTCGTTTCCGCACGATGAGCAAAAGGCTAGGAGCCAATGGCTAAGAGCTGCTACTCCGTCAAAATTCTTGCTCCGGTGTCGGTTACCGCCACCGTGTGCTCGAAATGAGCACTCATGCTTCCATCCCCGGTAACCGCCGTCCAGCCATCGCCCAACACACGCACATCGGGCTTGCCGGCGTTCACCATGGGCTCGATCGCGATGACCATGCCCGTGCGCAGCTTCATGCCCCGGCCCGCTTCACCGAAGTTCGGCACCTGGGGATCTTCATGCATCTGCGCGCCGATTCCGTGGCCCACAAAGTCCCGTACCACTGAAAATCCTTCTGCTTCAACAACCTTCTGCACTGCCGCGCCGATATCGCCGAGGGTAGCACCGGGCTTCACCGCGGCAATGCCGGACATCAGCGAAGCCTCGGTCACGCGCAACAAACGAGCGGTGTCCGGATCGATC
>CBJOJD010000042.1:0-21876 GCA_966443485.1 uncultured bacterium
GTAGCGGGCGAGTTCGTCGGTGGTGAGTTCGGGAAGCGTATCGAATGCAATCATGCCGGGGACCCCTTGCCCAGTTCACTCATCTCCCGCGGAGCGGAGGGCAACTCCGCCTGCGATCGAGGGGATGATGGAAAGCGTATCTGTAGACTTCACTGCGGTGCTCTCTTTGTCGGGCAGATAGCGCACGTCTTCATCGTTGAGATAGACGTTCACGAAGGCGCGGATCTTTCCTTCTTCGGTGAAGAGATGCTTGCGCAGTTCGGGATGAGACTGAGTGAGCTGATTGATGGCGGCTGCAATGGTCGGCGCGTCGAGGGTAACTGAACTCTGTCCGCCCACGTAGGGCCGAAGCGGGGTGGGGATGTAGATGATCATGCGGGGAAAGCCTCGCTGCAATTCATTGTATTTGGATGATGGGGGGCGGGTTGCGGTCACAAGAAGTCACGAACCCAGGCGGTGAGCGCGGCGGGGCAAAGGGCGGAGCTGCAGCTAGGGAATAAGCGCGATCTGCTGATCTTCGAAGTGCTTGTCTTCTTCCGCGGTGCCGGCGAGCAGGAAGGAGTTGGTGACCACGGCTTTGCCCCGGGCCACTTCAGTGATCACGTAGACGCAGCCGACCCAATGCGCTTCGGCGAAATCGGTGGCCGACCATTGCGCGGGGTGATCGGGATGCGAATGGTAGAAACCGGCAATGTCCAGACCCTGCTTGCGGGCATCGCGCTCAATGCGGACCAGTTCGACAGGATCGATGTGGTAGCGATTATGGGCCGAATCGGTGCGGGTGTTGCCGGCGCGGACGGCGGCGCTGATCGTCCAATCGCCGTTCTGGTTTGTGCCGAGCAGGGCGCCGCAGCATTCATGGGGATAGGTCTCTTCTCCGTGGAGGCGAATCGCTTCATAGACCTGCCGGGGCACATGCAGAGTGCTCATCACGAGTTCCATGTTACTCGCGCAGACCCGCGATCTCGCCGGTGGAGAATAGGACTGTATGACACTGGACTGGACCAAGGATCCTCTGGCACGAGGACTGCATTGCTATGAGAACCAGGAATTCTTTGAAGCACACGAGCACTGGGAGGGTATCTGGCTGCAGTCTGAGGAACCGGAGAAGACGCTGTTGCAGGCATTGATTCAGATCACGGCGGCGTTCCATCACTTGCAACGAGGGAATCCGGCCGGCACGTTGTCGCTGCTGCGCAGGTCGCTGCGCCGGCTGAACGGTTTCGGCGAGGTCCATGCGGGAGTGCCTGTGGGCACAATCCGCGAGAGTGTTCAGATCTGGATCGAAAGCTTGGAGCAGGGGCGAGAGATCTCCGGACTTTCTCGCCCCAGAATGTGCGGCTAATTCAGATGGCGAAGGACCACGGGGTCTCTTCCCAGAAACGCTCGCTGAGATACTTGTCGGCGGAGTCAGGCAGGACGGTCACGAGAACGGCTTCCCGCCCCGCGGCTGCCTCTTCCTCAGCGATTTTGACGCAGGCCACCACCGCGGCTGCAGCCGAGATGCCCACCAGCAGACCCTCCTGACGGGCAAGCAGCTTGGCCATGGCGTAGGCAGCTTCTGTCTCAATCTCCAGCTCGCGGTCGGCCAGGTGGGGGTTGTAGATGGCTGGGACGATGGCGGAACCCATGTGCTTCAGCCCTTCCAGACCGTGGAACGGGGAATCAGGCTGAAAGCTGATGGCCTTGATGGCCGGATTGAACTCTTTGAGCCGGCGCGCGGAGCCCATGAAGGTGCCGGTGGTGCCCAGCCCAGCCACGAAATGGGTGATGCGGCCCTGGGTCTGCTCCCAGATCTCCGGTCCGGTGCTGCGGTAGTGGGCCAGCCAGTTGGCGTCGTTCGAATACTGGTCGGCGTAGTAGAAGCGCTGAGGCTCATTGCCCGCCAGCTCCCGGGCGCGGCGAATGGCTCCATCGGAGCCCTGGTCGGGGTCGGTGAAGTCGATGGTGGCGCCATAAGCGCGGAGGATGCGTTTGCGCTCGGGCGAGACGTTTGCGGGCATGGCCAGGTGCACGGGAAATCCAAGCGCGGCCCCCAACATGGCGAAGGCAATTCCAGTGTTGCCGCTGGTGGCGTCCAGCAAGGTCTTGCCGGGCGTCAGCAGGCCGCGGGATTGCGCGTCGCGCACGATCGATGCTGCGGCGCGATCCTTAACGCTGCCTCCGGGGTTGGCCCATTCGGCCTTGCCCAGCAGCGTAATGCCGGGAAGGTGACGAACCGGCTGCTCCAGGCGGATGAGGGGAGTGTTGCCGATCCGGTCGGCCAGCGAGAGTCCAAGAGGAGCTGAGGGATTTTCCGAGGTCATATGGGGCGGATGCGGCGAAGGCGCTGCAGGTATCATGGAAGAAGGGGTGTTTACCCCGCATTACCTCTTTATCCTCGCAGACTGGAACCGAATATGGCCCGAAAAACCCGACGCCCCAGCTTTGAGCAGCTTCTGGATGCACTGCGTTCCCACTCCTTCACGGTCGAGTCCGAGTCTTCGATATCGAGCGGCATGCGGGTGAGCAAACATGGGGTGGCAGCCGTCCTGCTGCCGGGCTATACCAACGAAAGGTTCGAGAGCGGTGGAGCGAAGCTGGCGGTGACGCCCGGCGTGCTGGTTCGGGGCGAGATCGCGCGCCTGTTGGACCGGGGGTACCAGAAGTTCATCCTTACGAGCCAGTTCGAGCTGCCGGCCACGGCCGCTCAGCTGCATGCCATCCATCAGTTCACCGAGGAACTGAACCAGGTGACCGGCGCGATGGGTCTTTACAATGAGTCACTTGGCACCACCAGCGATCTCTACCAATATGACCGGCTGAAGGGACGGGATGCAGCCCAGGCTGCTCCGGTGCGCCCCTGGGAACTGGCGGGCGGACACTAATCTGCCGATAAGCGGCTAGAGAGGTGTCGGAACCATGAACGAGCCGAGGCGGCCCGCTGCGGAACGCCGAGTCAAGCCGCGCTATTCCGTTGAGGGGCCTGCGACGTTGTTCCTGGTGAATCAGGACACAGGCTACTCCTGCCAGATCATCGATCTAAGCGAGAGTGGATGCCGGATCAGCACGGACCGGCCCTTTCTTCAAGACGAAGAAGCACAAGTGGAAGTGGCCTTCAAGGTGAAGGGCATCGCTTTTCGCCTGAGCGGGCGGACGGAGTGGCTGCGCGAGCACCACTTGCTGGGCGTTCACTTCACGGCCTTGAGCCCCCGCCGCAAAGACGACCTGCTGAGCCTGCTCGAAGAGCTGCGGCTGGAGAGCGAAGCGAATCCGGACGAGCTGCCGGAGCCCTCCGAGCTTACGATCCGGCACCTGGGCACCAGTGATGCTGCCGAGGAGGAGAGTCCAAGTGGACAGGTGAAGCCTGCGCGGCGCCAGCCGATTCCCTTTCCGCGGCCCAGTGGGCCGAACCGAACGCCGCTGCAAGGGCTCCCGGTCACTTCCGCACCAGTTGCTGGTCCGCCACGCGGAGGCCGAGAGCGTCGTGCTCAAGCCCGACACACGGTGGATTCGCGGGCGAGCATTCTGTTGCTGGATCTTGCATCACGCAAGGATGGCAGAATTCTGGACGTGAGCCTGGGAGGGTGCTCGATTCGCAGTGACGAGCGATTTCCAGTGGGAATCTACCGGCGCATCGAGGTTGGATTCACGCTCGATGGTCTGCCCTTCCGGCTTCCCGGAGTCATTCAGTCGGTGCATGACCGTTTCACGGTTGGCATTCGTTTCCTCGATGTGAGCGATCGTAAGCGCGAGCAGTTGCAAGAGCTGATCGGGGAGATCGAGGAGATGCGGCGCGAGGGCACGCTCTGAGGTAGAGCCGTCTCGCTAGCGCTGCTTGCGGCCGGCGCGCTCACGTTGCAGTTCGCGATAGAGATCGCTCTTGGACCGATTCAGGTCGCGGGCCAGACGCTTGAGGGCTTCCTTCTCGTCCATCCCATGCTCTGCGGCTAAACGCGCGACGGCCGCCGCTATGGTCTCGTGCGCGGCAACGGAGCTCACGGAATTGGCCGAGGGTGCCTGCACCAGCAGGGTGATCTCCCCGCGCACACGATCTCGTGCGGCAAGTTCCTCGCGCACCGAGGCCACGGAGCCACGCAGAAACTCCTCGTGAAGCTTGGTGAGCTCGCGTGCCACCACAATGCGCAGATCGGGTCCGAAGACGGATTGGAGATCGTCGAGTGTCTCGAGGATGCGGTGAGGGGCCTCGTAGAAGACCAGGGTGCGCTCTGTCTCTGCGGCCTGTGCAGCTAACTCTTCAAGCCGGGTGCGGCGGGCGCCTGCTTTCTCCGGGAGAAAGCCGAGAAATTGGAACTCCTGTGTGGGCAGGCCGGAGGCGACGAGGGCGCTGAGGGCAGCATTCGCGCCGGGGATGGGAATGACGGGCAGGCCGGCCTCGATGGCGGCCTTTGCGAGCCACATACCCGGGTCGCTGATGCCAGGCATGCCGGCGTCGGTGACGACCGCGATGCGCTTGCCAGCCTTGATGGCATCCACGAAACGGGCGGCACGATCGCGCTCGTTGTGCTCATGGCAGCTCTCGGTGGGCGTGGCGATCTGGAAGTGATTGAGCAGCTTCTGGGTCTGGCGGGTGTCTTCGCAGGCGATGCGATCGACGCGCTTCAGTACATCGAGGGCGCGCAGGGTGATGTCGCCCAGATTGCCGATGGGCGTGGCCACCAGATAGAGGCCTGGAGCCAAGGGCTTGCCTGCGTCGCCGGCCTCCCAATCCGCAGCGTCATCGAAAGCAGTGGGGATCTCGTCTTGTAATGCGGGTTGGCCAGAGGGAGTTCGCTCGATTTCGGGAGCTCCGTTGGCATTTCCATCGCCGGACATGGGGCGGCTAGTCTCCGGCTTCCATGCGCTCCATGCGCCGTTGCTCGGCCAGCAGAGACATGGAGCTCATCAGGTTCTGCACGCTCACGATACCCACAACTCGCCCGCTCTCGGTTACAGGAATGAGAGAGAGGCCGCGGCCGGCGGTGATGCGGCGGATGGTGGCGCCAAGGGTATCTTCGGGACGCGCAACCTGGAAGGCGCGGGACATGACCGACTGTACGTAACCGTTGCCCTCGCTGCGGAGCGCATCGACGATGCGTTGCCGGGAGACGATGCCCACGAGCTGCGGTCCGCGGACCACCGGGAAGTCTTCCTGGAGGGAGTGAACGCAGCGGGACAGGGCGTCGGCCAGGGTGTCGGAGGGAGAGAGCGTGGCGAAGTCGGTCAGCATCACCTCACGCATGCGTACGGTATCGACCACCGACTGAAAGAAGACGCCCTGATCCTCGATCTGCGCGCCAATCATGATGAAGAAACCAGCGATGATCAGCCAGGGGCTGTGCAGGAGCATGCCGCCCACCATGGCGGCGAGCGCCAGCAGTTGGCCAACTCCCGTGGCGGCGCGGCTGGCTGCTCCGGCGCCATGAGTGCGGGCGAAGTTGCTGCGCAAGATACGGCCGCAGTCCAGCGGATAGGCGGGGAGCAGATGGAGCAGCCCCAGGCCCGCCTGCATCCAGACCATGCTGCGCAACAGATGCGCGGAGGAGATGAGCGGCTGGTCTAAGAGAGAGAGTCCGGTGCCTCCCGCGCCCAGGAAGGTGGCGGCCAAGGCCAGAGCTGTGAGGCAGTTGAAGAGGGGACCGGCGGCGGCGAGGGCGAATTGTCCAACCCCTTGGGTCGCCAGCTCCTGGCTCTCGGGGGTGGCGTAAGCGAACATGCCACCGATGGGCAGCAGCAGGATGGCGCGCAGGCGCAGGCCCAGCCAGGCGGCGACCAGAAGACGCGCGATCTCGCGGATCACCACGGCCGCAACTAGCACGAAGAACAGGGCAAAGCCGCGGGCCACCGCAAATTTGCTGGAGTCGGACGCGCCCAGGCCGAGGCACACTACGGCCAGCAGCAGAAAGAAAGTGTGGACGCGTAGTTCCACGCCCATCCAACGTCCCAGTGGGAACGACCAGCCTCGCATGCACCCATTGTAGAGGGCAGACCCGAGCTGTTTCAGCCAAATACTTGGCGGGGTGGGCTCGCGTATTCTGTTGAGCGATGCGCGTGATTGCCGGTTTTCTTCGCTCCCGCACCTTGCACGCCCCGGCGGGACTGGCGACCAGGCCGACCAGCGACCGTCTGCGGGAGACCTTGTTCAATGTGCTGGCACCGCGGATGGAGGGGGCATTGTTCCTGGATCTGTACGCCGGTTCGGGAGCGGTGGGCATCGAAGCGCTGAGCCGTGGCGCCGCGCAGGTGCACATGGTGGAGAGAGCTCAAACGGCGCTGAAGATCTTGCGCGCCAACCTGGCGCGGCTGGGGCTCAAAGAAGGCGTGCAGGTGCATAGCGCTGCTGTTGCAGCGTTTCTGCGGGACGGCCGCGGTGGAGAGAGCTTCGACGTGATCTTTCTCGATCCGCCTTATGACGCTCTCGAGGAGTACGCCAACACCCTGGCACAGTTGGGAGGGGCTGGGCGCGGAGCATTGCGGCCAGAAGGGCTGGTGGTGGCCGAGCATCGCCGTCAGCAAACCCTGAATGATCGTTACGGCGCCCTGGTCCGCACGCGTTCGCTGCGGCAGGGCGATGCAGTACTGAGTTTTTATGTTGTGGAGCCGGAAGTACCCAAGCAAGAAAAGGAGGAGAACCCATGAAGGTCTCCATCAGTTGTTGTGTTTTGTTGTTTGCCGCTGCCATCCATGGCCAGAGCCTCGCGCCCTGGGAGATTGGACCGTTTACCCGCCCGGCCGAAGGCAATCCGATCGTGAAGCCGCGGCCCCAGTCAACCTTCCCCGATCCGATTCTGAAGGCGCCTGCACATTGGGAGGCGCTGCATACGTTTAATCCCGCGGCCATCGTGCGCAACGGCAAGGTCTATGTGCTGTATCGCTCCGAAGACGATTCGGGCACGATGCAGATTGGCATGCACACCTCGCGACTTGGCTTGGCCGAGAGCAGCGATGGCATTCACTTCACACGCCGAGCCACACCGGTGTTCTATCCCGCGGAAGACGATCAGAAGGCGCGGGAGTGGCCGGGAGGGGTGGAGGATCCGCGCATTGTGGAGCGGGAAGATGGCACCTACGTGCTGACCTACACGCAATGGAACCGGCAGACATATACAGTGGGGATTGCGAGCTCTACGGATCTGGAGCACTGGACGAAACATGGTCCGGCATTCTTGACGGCGGCGGGCGGGAAGTACGCCCATCTGCAGTACAAGTCGGCGGGAATGCTGACGCGATTCGATAAGGCCAAGGGACGGCTGATTGCGGCCAAGGTGGATGGCAAGTACTGGATGTACTGGGGTGAGGGATCCATTCGCCTGGCGACTTCGCCCGACCTGATTCACTGGACGCCGGTGGAAGACGCGAACGGACAGCCCTTGGAGCTGCTGCGCCCGCGGGCCGGGCACTTCGACAGCACGTTTCCGGAGACGGGTCCGCCGCCGGTGCTCACCGAGAAGAGGATTGTGATGCTCTACAACGGCAAGAACGGGCAGGAGGGCGGCGATCCGCAGTTGGGAGCCGGAGCCTATGCAGTCGGCGAGGCGCTCTTCGACGCCAAGTCTCCGGCGCATTTGCTGGCGCAGTCGGATGGTCCCGTGTTCAAGCCCGAGCTGCCGTATGAGAAGACCGGTCAATATGCTGCGGGAACGACCTTCGCGGAGGGACTGGTGCTGTTTCACAAGCAATGGTTTCTTTACTACGGATGTGCGGATTCGCTGGTGGCGGTGGCCACGGCGCCTGCACACGTTGAGAAGTAGACATGCCTGGAATTGAATTCAAGTCGGTGGTGGAGACGGCGGGCGCGAGCTTGCTGAACGTGAAGACGCACGCGCCGGGGCCGCAGGGCAGCCTGCCCATCACGGCGGAGATGCTGCTGCGGGAGCCCTCAGGAAATCTCTTTGGGCTCACGCAGAATGCCGGGATGGGCTGGGAACCTGGCCGCCTGCTCGACCCGGAGTTTCTGATTCTGAGCACGCATGGTGGGCTGCGCGGAGAAGACGGCCGTCCGATTGCGCTGGGATTTCACACCGGGCACTGGGAGGTCGGACTACTGGTGGCCGAGGCGGCGCGCGAACTCAAGGCATTGCACGCGGTCCCGTTTGCGGGCGCCTGCACCGATCCGTGCGATGGGCGGACGCAGGGCACCGCAGGCATGATGGACTCGCTGCCCTATCGCAACGATGCGGCCGTGGTGCTGCGGCGGCTGATGCGCTCTCTGCCCACGCGCAAGGGCGTGCTGGGCATCGCGACCTGCGACAAGGGCCTTCCCGCCATGATGATGGCCCTCGCGTCGTCGGGCGAGTTGCCGGCGGTCCTTGTACCTGGCGGTGTAACCCTGCTGCCCGAAGATGGCGAGGACGCGGGCAAGGTGCAGACCATCGGCGCACGCTTTGCGCAGCAGCAGATCACGCTGGAGTACGCAGCCGAGGTGGGCTGCCGGTCGTGTGCCTCTCCGGGGGGTGGATGCCAGTTCTTGGGTACCGCGGCGACATCCCAGGTGATTGGCGAAGCTCTGGGCCTTTCACTGCCGCATACGGCGCTGGCTCCTTCAGGTCATGCGATCTGGCTGGATGCGGCGACTCGTTCGGCGCGGGCGCTGATGCGCATGGCGCAGATGCGGATGGGGGTGGCAGATGTGCTGAGCGAGGCTGCCGTGCGGAATGCGATGGTGTTGCATGCCGCGTTCGGAGGCTCAACGAATCTGCTGATCCATCTGCCGGCGATTGCATTTTCGGCGAAGCTCGCCCGTCCGACGGTGGAGGATTGGGCCGCTGTGAATCGCCAGGTTCCGCGGCTTGTAGACGCGCTGCCGAACGGACCACGCGGGTTTGCCACGGTGCAGGTGTTTCTGGCCGGCGGCGTACCGGAGGTGATGCTGCATCTGCGCCGGGCGGGTCTGCTGGACACGTCGGTCAAGACGGTCAGTGGCGAGACGTTGGATGCGTGCCTCGACTGGTGGGAGCAGAGCGAACGCCGCCGGTCGCTGCGGGAAAGCTTGCGTGAGCAGGACGGGATCGATCCGGATGAGGTGATCATGAGCCCGGATAAGGCGCGGGCACGAGGGCTAACGTCTACCGTCTGCTTTCCAGTGGGCAATCTCGCTCCGGAAGGGGCGGTCATCAAGAGCACGGCGATCGATCCCTCGCTGATCGATGAAGAGAACGTGTATCGGCATCGTGGGCCGGCCAAGGTGTTCATCACCGAAGAGGCGGCGATCCGGGCGATCAAGGAAGGCCGCATCGCGCACGGGGATGTGGTGGTGCTGATTTGCGGAGGGCCGAAGGGCGCGGGAATGCAGGAGGTCTACCAGATCACCTCTGCGCTCAAGCAGCTTCCGCACTGCAAGCATGTAGCGGTGCTGACTGACGCACGGTTTAGCGGGGTATCCACGGGAGCCTGCGTGGGGCACGTGTCGCCGGAGGCGCTGGCGGGTGGACCGATCGGCAAGGTGCGGGAGGGCGACGTGATCGAGATTGTGATCGATCGCGAGCGGCTGACCGGATCGGTGCAACTGATCGGGAGTGGTGAGGCGGTGTTTGGGGCAGAGCAGGGGACCGAGGAACTCGGACGCCGTGGACCCCGGCCCGATCTGCGGCCGCATCCCGCTTTGCCGGACGACACGCGTTTGTGGGCAGCGTTGGTGCAGGCCAGCGGTGGCGTGTGGGGTGGGTGTGTCTACGACACCGACCGCATCATCGAAGCGTTGCATTCGGTGTGAGGGATTGGGCGCGGCTCAGTGGCGATGGCTGTAGAAGGGCAGCACGATGAGCGCAGCGCAGCCGATGGCGATCAGAAATCCGAGGGCGATGAGGCTATAGATGAGCACCAGATTGGGGCCGGAGGACTGTTCTTCGTTCTTGTCAGATGGATCGGGCGGCAGCGCGCTACTCATACTTGAGCGATTCTACCGGGTCCATCTGCGCGGCCCGGGTGGCCGGCACAGTGCCGAACACGATGCCTACGATCAGGGCAGCGCCAAGGGCGACCAGGACTGATACGGGTGAGATGGGCAGCGGGTAATCGGTGAAGAAGTGGATGGAGAGAGGGAGGGCTAGTCCCGCCAGGGAACCGACTACTCCACCTGCCAGCGAGATGATCACGGCTTCAGCCAGGAATTGGAGCTTGATCTCGCGGTAGGTTGCGCCAAGCGCTTTGCGGATGCCGATCTCGCGGATGCGGGAGCGCACAGTGGCCAGCATGATGTTCATGATGCCGACGCCGCCTACGGCCAGGGTGACCGCTGCCACCAGCACCAGTACGGCGGTGAGAATATTGGAGATGGTGGCCGCCATGTTCAGCACTTCGCGCAGATCCTGCGTCTTGTAAACCGAGTTGGCGCGATGCCGGGAGGAGATGATGCGCTTGATCTCGCGGGTGGCGTCGGGCACCTCGGCCATGCTGCGCATGGAGAAGTAGATCTGCTTCACATTCTCAGTGCCGGTGAAGTAGCGGGCTACCGAATAGGGGATGAGGATGGTTTCATCGGCGATCTCCGACTGGCCGAAGTCGGACATGCTTTGTTTGAACACGCCGATGATGGTGAACGGAATGCCGCTGATCTCAAACTCGCGGCCCACGGCAGCGTCTTCACTGCCATAGCGCAGTTTGGCGAAGGTCTCGGTCACCACGGCGCACTTGATGTGGGCAGCATCATCGGTCTCATCGAGAAAGCGCCCGTAGGGGACCAGCAGATTGCGGATGTAGCGGTAGTCGGGACTGACGCCCAGCACCAGCGTTTCTTTGACTACGCCGCCGCCCAGGCTGATGCGGGAGTGCATCTCGAGCACCGGAGACGAGTACATGACTCCGGGGAGCTGCGCGTCCACGGCCTTCTCATCCTCGCGGGTGAGGTAGTCGTTGTAGCTGACGTTTTCGGTTCCGGCGGCGCCGCCACCGGCGTACTCGAGCTCGCCCGAGTTGGTGCCGATCTTCTGGATTTCGCTCAGGATGAACTGCTTGCCGGTCAGCCCGATGGTGACCACCAGGATGACGGAGGCGGTTCCAATCACCATGCCGAGGGCGGTGAGGGCGAAGCGCAGCTTGCTGGCCCGAAAGCTGTCCAGCGCAATCTTGAGGATCTCGCTCAGCACCATGGTGCGGCGGGCGCTCAACAGGGTCTGCTGGAAGCTGGTTTGCCGGGCTTGTTCGGTGATCGGATTCATGGTCTTACATCATGGAGATGCGTGCGAGCTGCCAACCGCTTCTAGTCCATCAGACGCTTGGATCCAGGGCAGGGTCGCTTTCTTTCATCCTACTTGGCCGGGGTTGGGCAGGAACAGGACCCGGAGGCGACCCTATAATGGGCAGCGCACCTGTTTCTCCAACGGAAATGACACGAATCGACGCCCACCAGCATTTTTGGAAGTACAGTCCTGCCGAGTATGGCTGGATCACGAATGAAATGAGCGTGCTCCAGCGAGACGCCTTGCCCGAAAATCTGCAACCGCTCCTGGGAGAACTGGGCTTTGCGGGGTGCGTCGCGGTACAGGCCCGGCAGAGCTTGGAGGAGACGCGCTGGCTATTGGAACTGGCGCGCCAGAACCCCTTCGTGCGTGGCGTGGTGGGGTGGGTGGATCTGCGCTCGCCCGATCTTTCAGCGCAACTGGAGCAGTTTGGCCGCAGTCCGCAATTTGTGGGCGTGCGCCACGTGGTGCAGGACGAGCCCGACGACGCATTCATGCTGCGCGAGGATTTTCAACGCGGGATCGCGCAGCTGGCAGAGTTCGGGCTGGCCTACGACATCCTGGTGCGTCCGCCACAACTGCGCGCGGCGGTGGGATTAGTACGCAAGTTTCCCGAGCAGCGTTTTGTTCTGGATCACATCGCCAAGCCGCTGATTGCCGAAGGGACCATGGAGCCCTGGGCCAGCGATCTGCGCGAGCTGGCGCAAGCACCCAATGTGTATTGCAAGCTCTCAGGGATGGTGACGGAGGCGCGCTGGGATAGGTGGAGCGCTGGAGATTTCCGGCCGTACCTGGACGTGGTGTTTGAGGCCTTTGGTCCGCAGCGGCTGATGATCGGTTCGGATTGGCCGGTCTGCACTCTCGCCGCAAGCTACAAGGCAGCCATGCAGATTGTGATCGATTATGTGACGGAACGCGCGCCGGAGGCCCGGGAAGCGGTGCTGGGAGCCAACTGCGCGCGGTTCTATCGCCTGCCGTAGATCACTGTTTAAGCCGCCAGTTCGGAGGGCTTTTCCTGACGGCCCTGTTCGGTGCGGCGCAGTGCTTCCTGGCGCATCCAGGGAATGGTCAGGCGCAGCCCTTCGGCGAGGCCAACCTTCGGCTCCCACTCGAGAATTTCGCGCGCCTTGGAGATGTCGGGGCGGCGTTGCCGCGGATCATCGACGGGGAGCGGCCTGAAAGTCAGCTTGCTGCGCGAACCAGTGATGGCCAGGACCGCCTGGGCACACTCCAGGATGGTGTACTCCTCGGGGTTGCCGATGTTCACGGGGTCGTGTTCCTGCGACTGCATGAGCCGGAGCAGACCATCGATCAAGTCGGCGACGTAACAGAAGCTGCGCGTCTGGCTGCCATCGCCGTAGATGGTGAGTTCTTCTTCCTCGAGCGCCTGGCGCAGGAAGCTGGAGATGACTCGTCCATCATCGGGTTTGAGGCGCGGGCCATAGGTGTTGAAGATGCGGGCGATGCGCGTGTCGACCCCGTAGTAGCGGTGGTAGGCCATGATCAGGGCTTCAGAGAAGCGCTTGGACTCGTCGTACACGGACCGCGGGCCGATGGGATTCACGTGGCCCCAGTAGGTTTCGGGCTGGGGGTGAATGTCGGGATCTCCGTAGCACTCCGACGTCGAGCACTGCAGGAAGCGGGCCCCGTACTTGCGCGCGATATCGAGGACGTTGCGGGTTCCGCTGGCTCCGGTCATCAGCGTTTCCACGCCGTGGGCCAGGTAGTCCGCGGGACTGGCCGGGCTGGCCATGTTGAAGATGAGTTCCACCTGCCCGGGGTCGAACGGCTCGGTGATGTCATGACGCTGGAAGTCGAAGAGGGGTTCGCGCAGCAAGTGCTCGAGGTTGCGATAGACGCCGGTGATCAGATTGTCGACGCCGATGACGTGGTGTCCGCTTGCCACCAGGGCATCGACCATGTGTGAACCCAGAAAGCCTGCTGCTCCCGTTACTAGAACCCGCATTGTGTCCTATGCCCTCCGTGCCACTGGGATGCTTTCGACGCGTTCCTCGCCTGCGGGGCGTCCCATGCTGATGTAGGTGAATCCCCGCTCTGCCATGGTGGCGCAGTCGTGCAGGTTGCGTCCGTCAAAGATGATGGGGGTGGCCAGCTGTGCGCGGACCCGGTCCAGATCGAGGCGGCAGAACTCCGGCCAATCGGTGAGGATGAGGAGCGCATCGGCTCCCTTCATGGCTTCATACGGATCGTCGGCGAAGGCCACTTCAGCGGGCAGGATGGCCCGCGCATGATCCATGGCCGCAGGATCGTAGACGGCGATGCTGCAACCCTCGGCGATGAAGTTCTGCACCAGACAGATGGCGGGGGACTCGCGAATATCGTCCGTGCCTCCCTTGAAGGAGAGACCGAGCACGGCGAGGCGCTTGCGACGAAGGTTCCAAAGGGTGGAGCGGACCTTCGAGAGGAAGCGCTGGCGCTGTGCTTCGTTGACGCGCTCGACGTCCTTGAGCAGGGTGAAGTCCACACCCACCTGGCGGCTAAGCGCATGGAAGGCTTTGATGTCCTTGGGGAAGCAGGATCCGCCGTAGCCCAGGCCGGCCTTGAGGAAGCGCGGGCCGATGCGGCGATCCATGCCCATGCCACGTGCCACTTCTTCAATGTCAGCGTCAACGGCCTCGCACACATTCGCCACGGAGTTCACAAAGCTGATCTTCATCGCAAGAAATGCATTCGAGGCGTGCTTGATCAGCTCTGCGCTCTTGGCGCTGGTGCGCAACAGCGGAGCGGGCTGCTGTTCATTGCACTCGCCGGGTATGCTATCGGGCCGTCGGTAGTAGCTGCCGTCGGTGAGCGGGCGATAGATGCGGGACAGCACGCGGAAGGCGCGATCGCTCTCGGTGCCGACCACGATGCGATCGGGGTGCAGGAAGTCGCTGACCGCGGTGCCTTCGCGCAGAAACTCGGGGTTGGAGACGACGTCGGCCATGTCGGGCCGCACGCCATGGCGGCGCAGGACGCGCTTGATCCAGTCGCTGGTGTAGACCGGCACCGTGCTCTTTTCCACGATGACCCGATAGGCGCTGATGGAGCGCGCAATCTCTACGGTCACGGCTTCGACGAAGGACAGGTCGGCGTCTCCGTTCTCGAGGGGTGGAGTGCCCACAGCAATGAACACCGCCTCCGAGGTCTGCACAGCATCGGCCAGGCAGGTGCTGAAGGTGAGAGAGCCGGGGCGCAGGCGGTGCAGGAGTTCCTGGAGATGTTTTTCGTGAATAGGGACTTGGCCGTTTTGCAGCGCCTGGATCTTGGCTGCGTCGTTGTCGACACAGATGACGGTATGGCCAATCTCTGCAAAGCAGACCGCTGCTACTAATCCCACATAACCGCAGCCCACCACCGTTATATTTACTGGAGCCTCGCCTGAAACGCTTGCTGCGGCGGGCATTAAAGTTTCCCTGCTGGGGGTCATTCTCACCTTCAATGGGGATGGGAACTGATGAAACCCTGCACCGCTTACGATGCAACGGGGTGGGGTAGCGCTGCTTAGGGGTGCAATCAATTCAGCGGAGTTGGGCAGTGGGCGCATTGCGTGCGGCTCCCTTTGCCACTAAACTTAAGGGGTTGCCCGACTGGACCCCTGCCCAACAGAGACTCAGGCAATGCCGGTCCGACGACATGCGGAAGTGGTGAAATGGCAAACACACTAGCCTTAGGAGCTAGCGCCGCAAGGCTTGCGGGTTCAAGTCCCGCCTTCCGCACCAATCCTTTTCCCCTCCGAAAATGACCAGCGACCGAACGCAGCGATCAACTGCGCCGAGCGAGTGCCCGGCTGGGATTCCCACACGCGCGGCCGGGGCTGGGCAGAGTAAGCTGGTTGCATGACTCAAGGCAATCCAGGTCCACAACTTACCGTTATTCAATCGCCCGAGTACCGGGAAAGCTATGCCAACAGCGTTCAGGTGCGGGTAAGTGTATGGGATTTCCAGCTGGTCTTTGGGCTGGCCTCCAGTGAGGCCGCCGACCAGGTCACGATCCGCAATCATCAGGGAATCTTTTTGAGCCCGCAGCAGGCCAAAGCTCTGTGGAACGTCCTGGGCCAGAATCTCTCGCAATATGAGCAGGCGTTTGGCCCGCTGGCGTTGGAGCCGCAGACGCACAACTTTCCGCAGGGGCCGGTCCACTAAAGATAGGACGTCGTGAAAGCGTGGCCACCCCTTCGATGACTGCACGAATGCGCTGGAGAAGACTGCTGGAGCCGCGGCTCGACGCTCCGTTTCCTCTCTGGATGATCTTTCCAGTGGTGTTCGTGGTTCTGTATCTGAGCCACTTTTCGCTGCTTCGTCTGCCTTACTACTGGGATGAAGCGGGCTACTATATCCCGGCGGCGTGGGACTTCTTCCGCACCGGTTCGCTGATCCCTACCTCTACGCTTTCCAATGCGCATCCGCCCTTGCCCAGCATGTACCTGGCGCTGTGGTGGAAGGCTTCGGGCTATGTGCCGGAGGTCACGCGCGAGGCGATCCTGATCATTGCGTCTTTCGGATTGTTAGCGGTGTGGAAGCTGGCTCTGCGTTTGCACGCGTCGACGGCAGTGGCTTTCTGGACCCTTGTGCTTACCGGGCTTTATCCGATCTGGTTTGCGCAAAGCACGCTGGCGCACGCGGACATTTTCGCCGCCGCATTCAGCTTGTGGGGGCTGGTCTACTCGCTTCCGGAGCGGAATCGCAATCAGCCAGTAGCAGCTCTATGGTTCACGGCCGCAGTGCTTTCCAAAGAGACGGCGATCGTGATTCCGCTCACGTTGGCTGCTCTGTACGGCTTTCGCGCCCTGCGCTCATCTGCTGAAGCTCGGAGGGGTCTGCTGCGTGAGGCCGCATGGTTGTGCAGCACGGTGCTTCCGCTGGCGGCGTGGTTCGGCTGGCATTATCTGAAGACCGGGTTCCTCTTCGGCAACCCTGAGTTCCTGCGCTACAACGCGCAAGCGAATCTGGACCCGGTGCGGTTTCTTGCGGCTTTCGGGCACCGCTTGCTCCACCTGTTCGGGCACATGAACATGTTTGTGCCCATGCTGCTGATGCTGGCTGCCTTGATGTTGCCGATCCGCGCCGATGGCGCAGGGCATTTGCGCCCGCAGATCGATAAGACAGTGCAACATGCCATGCTGGCGCTGCCGGCAGCCAACGCGGTGTTCTTCAGCGTGCTGGGCGGAGCGCTGTTGTGCCGCTACCTGCTGCCGATGTATCCGCTGATCTTATTGATGGCAGTCACGTCGTTCTATCGGCGGGTGCCGTACTGGCACATTCTGGGGGTACTGTCGGCAGCAGCATTTGTGGCTGCACTGTTCATCAATCCGCCCTACGGCTTCGCTCCGGAGGACAACCTGGCGTATGCGCGGATTATCCGCATGCACCAGGCAGGCATTGCACAGTTGAAGGCGCAATTTCCCGCCGCCACGGTGCTGACGGCGTGGCCCATGAGCGATGAGCTAAGCAAGCCGGAGCTGGGCTATGTGAAGGAGCCGTTCGATGTGGTGGCCATTGAGGACTTCTCGAGCGGGCAGATCGCGCGAGCCGAGGCGGAGGCGGAGCGCTACTCGGCTGCACTGGTGTTCTCGACCAAGTACGATCCGCCGCCCTTAATTCGGCTGGGTACCCGGAGTGAGCAGCTGGACGAGCGCTACTTCGGCCTGCATCACGATCTGAAGCCAGAGGCCATCGCTCACCAGCTGGGAGGCGTGTTGACCTGGAAGCGCGAGAACGACGGGCTCTGGATCGGCCTGATCCGCTTCAATCGCCAGATTGAAGCGCAGCTCGTAGAACCGCGCTGATTCGTGGATATGGGCTGACGGCGGGGACTATCCTGCCGTGCCCAGTCCGGAGGCGGACAGCAGGTCGTCGGCCCAAAGCACGGCGCGATGAAAGCAGTCATGCAGCTGGCTGGGCGACAGGCCTTCGCTGGCAGCGATCTGGCGGCTGGTCTCCCAGTCCGCTCGCTCGTGGGCGTCGATCCACTCCAGGGGGACGCGCAGGGCGCCGAGTTCGCCGAGCAAAGCCATACGCACTTCGACCCGCCAGGGTAGCTCACGGATTGCCTCGTCCATAGGGGCTTGGAGCATGGCGGGAAGCAGGCTGAATAGCCCGATCAGGTACTGCTCGCGAGGATTGAGTTTGAGGTGCTGTGCGGCCAGTTCGCAGAACCGGGCGCGCACGAAGGCGGTACGCAACAGCTCGTCTGGAGCGCCGCTGCTCACCTCACTGAAGATGGCCAGCACCGCGAAGCGGCGGAACAGCTCCTCGCCGACCACCATCAGCGCTCGCTGAATGGACAGCGCTTCTTCGCGAATGGGGCAGAGCGGGGAGTTCACATAGCGCAGCAGCCGATAGGCGATGGCGGGGTCGAGCTTGATCTGCTCGCTGAGAGCGTCGAGATTGTGCTGTTCCTGCTCAAACATGGCGAGGAGCTGCAGGTGGGCGAATTTGTTGGAGGGGATCTTGCGCTTGCTTACCAGCATCGGCCGGCAAAAGAAGTATCCCTGAAAGAGCGCGAATCCTTCGGCCTGGGCGCGGGTGAAGTCTTCCTGGGTTTCAATCTTCTCCGCGACCAGGATCTTGCCGTGCTGCCGGAGCAGGGAGAGGAGGCGGTGCCGCTCCAGAGCCGGAGTGTGCAGGAAGTCGATCTTGATGTAATCGACGATAGGAACCAGCTGCTTGGCTCCCGGCTTATAGGTGAAGTTGTCGAGGGCCAGCAGGTACCCGGCACCTTTGAGGGCCTTGCACGACGCGAGCAGTTCGGGAGAGACCTCGACCTGATCGGCAATCTCCAACACGACCTGGTTCGCGGGCAGGATGGCCACATCGCGGGCGATGATGGATTGAGCCGTGCAGTTGACCCACGCAGTCAGGCCGCCGGTGAGTCTGCGTACGCCGAAGGTCAGGGCGTTGTCGACCATGATGCGCGTGGCCCACTCGGGATCGCCATGGAATTCGCTGTCGGGTCCGGTGCGGTAGAGCAGCTCGTAGCCCATGGCTTTGCCCTGCCGGTCGAGGATGGGTTGCCGCGCGAGGTAGCGCAGCGGTGAAGGGGGCATCTCGGCGGGAGCTTGCGATCTGGCGGCCGGGGTAATGAAATCAGTGGCCATAATATGAGTCCGAGTACGTTATCGGCAGAAAAGTTAAGCACGTTTAATCGCGGCTGATTTGCTGTGTCAGAATGAGGCGCCGGCCGGAATGGGGGATTGGCGAAAGCCTATAATCAGCCTGTCGTGTCCATTCAATTTCCATCCCGATTGCGCTCGGTCCGGTGTGTGCCGGCTGCCGCGATATTGTTGATTCTCCTGTTTTTGTCCGCGGGCTGGGGCCGGGCGCAGATGCCCAGCGACCAGGAGGCGAACGCGGGGCGCGGCCGCATTCTTCTGGTGCTGCCCTTCGATAACCACACGGGGCAGCCAAGCCTGGAATGGATTCGCGAGGCGGCGGCGGACCTGCTCAGCAGCCGTTTCATGTCGGCAGGGTTTGCGCCGATGAGCCGGGCCGATCGTCTCTATGCGCTGGATCATCTGGGATTGCCGCCGGGATTTCAGCCGTCGCGCGCCAGTTCGCTCAAGCTGGCCCAGACCCTGGATGCGGATTCGATTGTGGTGGGCAGCTACTCCATGCAGGGATCGCGGATCAAGGCCGAGGCGCAGATTGTGGACGTGCCGCATCTGCACATGGGCAAGCCGGTGACCGCGGACGGCGAATTGCGGGACCTGATCGCGGTGTTCGATACGTTGGCCTGGCGTCTGACGCGAGAGCTCGATCCGAGCTTCCCCATCTCACAGGAGACGTTTGTGGCGGCCGGAGCCAATCTGCGCCTGGACGCTTTCGAGCAGTACATCCGCGGGATTTCCGAGCAGGATCAAGCGGAGCGGCTTCGCCACCTGGAGCAGTCGGTGAAGTTGAGCCCCAACTACGATCCGGCCTGGATGGCATTAGGGCGGGAATACTATGTTGCGCAGCAGTACGAGCAAGCTGCCGCGGCCTTCGCAAAGGTGAATGGCAAGGATGCCGATGCGCTGGAGGCGGGGTTCTACCGCGGTCTTTCGCTGATGTTCTCTGGCGAGTATGCCAAGGCAGAGGTCGCTTTTGCGGATGTGGCGCGGGTTCTGCCACTGGCCGAGGTGCTGAACAACCAGGGGGTCTCGATCAGCCGCCAAGGGCACGATGGAACGGCGTTGTTCCGGCAGGCGGAGACCGCCGATCCCGCGGGAGCGGACTATCATTTCAACCTGGCGGTGAGCCTGAACCGTCATGGAAACAAGGCCGAGGCACTGGCTGAGCTGGCGCAGTACCTGAAGCTGCATCCGAATGACAGCGAGGCACTGGAGATGCAGAGCGCGTGGAAGCAGTCGACGGATAACTCCTCGCTGGATCCGTTGGAGCGCATTGAGCGCGGCTTCAACGCGGTGGCCTTCCGCCAGGCGGCGGTGATGGTGGATCAGATGGAGACGACCCGGCTGGCGGCGTTGACTCCGAACGAGCGCGCCCGGACGCTGGCATCGCAAGCCAAGACTTATCTCTCGCGCGGGCTGGTTCTGGAGGCGGAGCGCCTGTATCAGTTGGCGATTGCCGCCGACAACCAGGCGGCAGAGGCGCATGAGGGACTGGCGGAGGTTCGGGAGCGCACCGGCGATACGGCGGGTGCACGCAAAGAGGCGCAGACGGCAGTGCAGCTGCAACCGAGCACGGACGCGTATCTTGTTCTAGCGCGGCTGGATTTGGCGGCTAATCATCTGAACGAGGCCGGCCACAACGCCGATGAGGCGCTGAAGTTGAGCCCGAACAGCCCGGCAGCGCGGGCCATTCAACGAGAGGTGAACGCCCGGCAGGCGCAATCGAAGTAGGGCCTGATCCAAGGGCCCTGAAGGAGCAGCCATGTTGGACCGATCGCGTTTGGTTCTGCTTCACGGATTCATCCTTTCAGTGCTGGTGGTGTGCGGGGCACAGCTTGCCCGCGCCCAGCAGCCTCTCATCGACAAGTTTGTTCTAAACGACACCATCCAGCCGGTGAGCGCGGGGCAGTTGGACCGCGCGATTGCGCGAGCCAATGCGGATGGGGCGGCGGTTCTGCTGATCGAGATCAACACGCCGGGTGGCATCGTGGACTCGATGCGCAGCATGGCGGGGGCAATCTTGAGCTCGCGGGTGCCGGTGGTGATGTACGTGGCACCGGCCGGGGCACGCGCCGGATCTGCGGGATTCTTTCTGCTCGAAGCCGCGGACGTGGCGGCCATGGCTCCGGGGACCAACGCGGGCGCGGCGCATGTGGTGTTCGAGATGGGCAAGGCCGACGATACGCTGAAGCAGAAGGCCGAGAATGATGCGGAGGCTTTTCTGCGCTCCTATGTGGGGCACCGCAATCGCAACCTGGAAGCAGCGTTGGCGGCGGTGCAGTCCTCGCATTCCTACACGGCAGAAGAGGCGCTGCAACAGCACCTGATCGACGTGGTGGCATCGAGCGAGCAGCAGCTGATTGCCGACCTGAACGGCCGGGAGATCACCCGCCTGGGCGGAGCCAAGCAGACGCTGAATTTGACCAACGCGCGCGTGCAGGAGATTCAACCTACGTTGCGCGAGGGCCTGCTGGGATGGCTGGTGAATCCGAACATTGCGTTGCTGTTCCTGGTAGGTGGAGCGCTGCTGATCTACCTGGAGTTCAATACCCCCGGAACCATCGTGCCGGGAGCTATCGGCACGCTGATGGTGCTGCTGGCCGTCTTCGCGCTGAACCTGCTGCCGATTCGCTATACGGCAGTGATGCTCCTGATAGCGGCGATGGTGCTGCTGCTCTTAGAGGCGAAGGTCGGCGGGCATGGGGCGCTGGCGATTGCGGGGATTGCGTGTCTCACGTTCGGAACCCTGACGCTGATTGCGGCGCCGATTCCGGAGCTCGCGGTCAATCCTTGGGTAGCGTTGGCGCTCAGCATCTCTTTTGGGGCGATCACGGCGTTCTTGGTGCGTCTGGCGGTGCGGGCGCGGCGAGCCAAGACCAAGCTGGGGGTGGATGCGCTGGTGGGTCATGCGGCGGCAGCCATGGAGCCGCTGAATCCCGAAGGCCATGTGATCGTGGAAGGCGAGATCTGGCTGGCAATTGCGGACCGCGCAGTGGCGGCTGGAGCACTGCTGCGGGTAACCGGCCACGATCAGAATCTGCTGCGGGTGGAACCGATGGAGCCGCCGAGTACGGTCGCCTGAAATCAGGGTGGAGTACAATTCGTCTTCACCAAAAGAGGGGGAGTGCCATGTCTGCTGCTGATCTGCCCGTTCCGTTCTTGATCCTGATTGCGGTCATCGTTCTTTACTTACTCAACTCCATCAAGATTCTGCGCGACTATGAGCGTGCGGTGATCTTCCGTTTGGGCAGGGCTTTGCCCACGCCGAAGGGGCCGGGGATCATCCTGGTATTTCGCCCCATCGATCAGATGGTACGGATCTCGCTGCGGCAGGAGGTGCTGGAGGTGCCGCCGCAGGATGTCATCACGCGCGACAACGTGACCATCAAGGTGAACGCCGTGGTCACGTTGTATGTGATTGAGCCGAACCTGGCGGCGATCAAGGTGCAGAACTATGTCTACCAGACCTCGCAGTTCGCGCAGACCACGCTGCGCTCGGTGCTGGGCGAGGTGGAGCTGGATGAGTTGCTGAGCCATCGCGACAAGCTGAATTTACGTATCCAAAGCATCATCGATCAGCGCACGGAGCCATTCGGGGTGAAGGTGACG
>CBJOJD010000043.1:0-21738 GCA_966443485.1 uncultured bacterium
CAGCAAAGACATCCATCCCGTTGGTTTCCAGCTCAATCTTCTCTGAAGCAGCCTGGCTCGGCGCCGACTGCCAACCCCAGCGCGGACCCACCATGTACTGCTGCGGGCCGTAGCTGCGATTGCGTCCGGTCACCACGCCGTAGGCTTCGGTTCCATGAACAGCCATCCGGAATTGGCTTCTCCAGTGAACAATGGAAACGTGCAGCGAGATCGAGAAGTTCTTGGCCCGCAGAATGAGGTTCACGTCCTCTTCGATGCCGGTCTTCCAGAAGCCCTTCCAGCTGGAACCACCCGCCACTTCCAGGCCATCCTCAGCCAGCAATAGGCAGAGATCCAGCAGGTGAATACCGGGATCTATCAGGCATCCGCCGCCGGCGCGCTCGTCATTCAACTTCCAGGTCTTCTCCTGCCCCGGGAAGCAACCGTGCCCCAGCAGGAACTCGACCGCGATCACATCTCCAAAGCGGCCGTCCTTGGCATCCTGGATGGCTTTGCGAATTCCCGGATAGAAGCGGTAATTGAAGCCCACCTTCAGTCGCGAGCCGCCAGCCTCAACCAGGCGCGTCGCTTCCTTCAGATCGCGGCCCATGGGCTTCTCAATGAGTACATCGCCCTTGCCTTCAAGAGCCTTCAATGCAATGGGCACGGTGATATCGTGGGGCAGAGCCACCACCACCAGATCATGGTTTTCAGCCAGAAGCGACTCCAGGCTCGAATGCCCCTTCGTTCCGTACTCATCGGCAGCCTTCTGTGTCAGCTCTGCGCTGGCATCGTAAACGCCGGCAATGCTAATCGGATGCCCCTTTGCGGCGAGCTTTTTGACTGCGTCCAACCGTTCGCGGCCAATCAGTCCAGCGCCGACCACCCCCACACGAGTCACTGCCTTCGCATTGTCTTCCAAGATTCTTTCGTCTCCCTCTTTTAAGCTGTTTTTTGTGATCCAGAAATAGCTCTATATCAACGCACTGAGATCGTTGCCGCCTGCCTGTAGTGAATGCCGCGCGGCCACTGCCCGGGAACATCATTGCCTGGACCTTCAGTGTAATTGGCCTTTGTATCAATCCCGTAATAGCCGGGAGCCAGATCGTGCGGCAAAGTGAAGTTCGCCTTCACCCGATACGACTGGCCTGCCGCTAAATGCGGCACATCCACGTCGACGGCGCTGCCTACGCGTGGACCGATCCCGTAAAACTGATGCACATCCAGGAAGCTGTAAAGTGAAACCTCCAACCGGCCCTTGCCCAGATCGCTCGACCCGACCTGCAGTGTGCCTTCAATGGTGATGGTGTCCCCTGGAGCCGGAGTGGGGTTGGATACCGTCACGTTGCGCAGATCGAGCGCCAGCTGCGGCTCATCGTGAATGTCCTTGAACTGATAGGCCCGCGCGTAGGCCACGTAGTATTCCAGCGGAAACTTCTGCCCGGGATCAAGAATTCCGGCCCAGTGTGGCTTCGCCTGCACTTCCGGCGCGACCGATTCGCTGATGATCATGAACATGGGCGTGTGCGGCACTCGATCTCCGGTGGTGGAGTCGTCGGTCATGCAGAACACTGGCTTACCGTCCAGCTGCCACTCGAGTAGCCCCGGGCGCCAGTCGATCGAATAAAGGTGATATCCGGCATAAGCCTTATCGAGACCTGGCAACGCCGCCGTCTTGTCCCAGTCGTACACATAGGTGCGCGGTTGATCGCTGCCCCAACCGGCATGCATAAACTTATGCTGCAGATTCGCATCTGCCCAATGCAGTGTGGTCTCCGGCACTGAACCGCCATCCTTTACGTTCGGATCGGGATGCTTGCCGTGAGGTGCGAAGACATATTCCACCACGTCGATCTCGGGCGGCCACTTGCTATTCTCGGGGACCATCCAAAAGGCTGGCCAGATTCCATTCGCTTGCGGCATCTTGGCCAGCACTTCGAAGTGCCCGTAGGTCTGCGAGAACAAACCTTGGGTGCCGATCCAACCGGCCGTGTAGTGATGTTCCCAATAATTCTTCTGCGCAATCTCCAGCTGCAGGCCCTGCTTCGGCACTACTGAAATCGCTTCGGGTACGTAAACCTCTGCTTCCTGATCCAGAGGTCCGTGCTGGCCAATGTAGGGCCGCCACTGTTGCGGGCTGAGCGTTCCGTCCTTGGCGAACTCCGAGTCGAACGTCATCTTCATGTTCGACATCGGCTGGGGAGCAGGGCACCCCTTCGACTGGGCCGAAGCAACAGCCGGCGCCAGCATCGCAACGAGAACTGCAGAAATCAAAAACTTGGGTTGCATCGAGATCTCCGGGGGAAGACGTGGATCGTGGATACTTGGCTGCTTGCTCTCAAGAAAACGATTCGGAGACGCTGGTGTGTTGCGAGGGAGTGACCCTCAGGGAATTGCGGGAGCGCCATCGAGAAGTCAGGAGCATCGAGCAGAGGAGTTGGCCTTGCATCTCGCTTTCTATCCCATACGTGCGATCAAGAGGAGCTAGCTGAGAAGCTGGATCACACCTCGACACACCGCGCGCCACTCCTTTGAAACACCGTTCGCCCCAAAATGTTTTGGCTAACCTTCGACTGCTTCGCTGATCGGCTGCGGGCGGGCCTGCAGCTCAAGCGCGCATGCGCTGGAGACGAGCAGCACCCAGCTGATGCTGTTGGTAAGCCCTGTGATATCAGCGGTGATATTGAATAATGCAATCGCAAGCAGGCAGTAGATCCAGGTCCGGCTGGAATTGAAATTCTCCTTCGTCGTAAGTACCTTGACGGTGTAGCGTGCGGGAAGAATCAGCAACAGCATCAACAGGAACAGCCCAATTGAGCCCAACTCCAGCAGACATTCCAGGTACCCGTCATGGGCGCTGGTGGCGATCCAGTGGATCACGATGTAAACGGGGAAGGCATTCGCGGAACCCCAGAATGCTGCCAAACCGTACCCGGTAATAGGATGCAGCCGGCACTGCTCCAGCACCGCAGCCCATAGCTCGGTCCGGCCAGAGAGCGTGACATCGCGGCCCAACAGGGTCAGGATGTACGCGGCCAGCACGCCGATGATGACGCAGCTCGCCACAACGCCGATGAAGCCCAGCGTCAATACCGTGCCTCGCGAGCTAAGCGCGAACCGCGAGTAGGCGGACAGCGCAATATGCACCAGAACCAGCAGCGCGACGCCAATCCATGCTTCGCGGGACTGGGAAAGGCCCGCTTCCGCCATGCAAAGGAAGCAGACGCCGTACTTCCACATCTTTTCGGTGAAGGTGGTGGCCTGCAGCGAGAGCGCAATGCCGGACATGTACACCATCACTACGCCAAGTCCGTTCTTCTGTCCGTATACCCCTTGCCACGCGCCCACGTGGGCGAAGTGATCGATCCCGTAGTTGGGGAGCAAGATGGCAAAAAACGCGCTGGCCATAGCCAATATGAATCCCAACCAGCTCAGCAGCACAACCAGGCGTTCGACTGGGTACTTCGAGACCAGGTGAATGCCGAGCAGCGTAGTGAACATCAAGCTCACGCTGGCTGAAAACGTGCTGGCGCGATTGGCAGACCAAAACCAGGAAAGCATCGCCAGGATGGAGTACCCAAGCGCAATCTTCGAAGCCAGCAGGTCCAGTCGCAAATTGAAATGTGACTTGAGGATGTAATAGGAGATGCCGCTCCAAACCAGCAGGAGAATGATGTGATTGATGCTGTGCTGCTGGTTAATCTGCGACTCCGCGGTCAGCGCGCCCGCAGCATTCGGCATTAGGATCGGCACGTAGCCCCACGTGCCGAAGAACAGCATCAGGCAGATACTTCCGATTTCATCCAGCGTCAGGCTTAACCGCATCTTTGAAGAGGCTCCACTACAATCCCATGTTGCTGTGCGCCAGCGGCATCTCTCACCGCTAGCGCGAAGTCATTTACTGCGTTCCGGCTGCCGCAGCTGTTTGTCCAGGGCGCAGCATCCGCTTCGCTCGCGCCATACGATCGCGTACGTTCTGCCGCACGTTCTCCGGGAAGAACCAAAACACGAAGCAGCAAAGCAGGCAGTTCAAGTCCGCCGATCCACTGAAGACGCAATCCTTGACCAGCCGCAGGTAGGTCGAAAATGATTCCTTCTGCTTGGCCGCTCGCGGTATGCACTGCGTTGCGATGAAGTACGAGAAGGCTCTCCGGGTGAACACTGAGCGGTTCTCAACTGCCCAGCGGTAGAGATACTCCCAGTCTGGCTTGCGGCTTACCGCCTGCTGTTCGTTCATGTAGTAGACGACCAGCGGGTCGTCGATCACCTGAACTTGAGCCTGCGGATGCGAGCTCGCCCTTAGCAGCCAGTCCGTATCTTGAAATCGCTGCTGTCCCTTGCGGAACGGTACTTCCAAAAACATCTTGCGGCTGGTGAAGAACGAAGACGTCTGCAAGAAGCCTTCCCCAAAGCCGATACTCTTCCGAATGAAGAGATAATCGCTCATCGTCTCGCCGGAACGGGGAATACGCCGCGGCCACACATACTCCGTGTCGGCAAAGCGCACCAGCATCCGCGAAAACACCAGCACGTAGGGGCTATTCGCGCGTTCCGCGATCTCGAGCTGTAGCTGCAGCTTGTCAGCCCGCCATTCATCGTCATCGTCGAGCAGCGCAATCCATGTTCCTGTGGATTCGCGTACCCCCCAATTGCGCGCCTCCGAACCACCGACGCTCTCCTGGAGCGCCACCACGCGCAGGCGGGGGTCGCCTACCGCGGCGAGCGCTTCCTGCGTGGCCGCATCGGGTCCGTCGATCACGACGACAACCTCGATATCCGTCAGGCTCTGCTGCAAGGCGCTCCGCACGGAACGAAGCACAAGCTGCGGGCGGTTGCGAGTCGGAATCACAACACTGACCAATGGCACGGTTCCAACTCCTTTTCCTTAGACAACGGTTGCAAGGTGGCGCCCGGCGTCAGAGATCATGCAGGTCTCTGATGCCGGACGGCAGAAGCAGCGGGTCTGTCTACGGATGCGTGTAGATCAAAGCCGACGTCGCAGAAGCCAGAATGGCAGGGGACTGAATCACGAAGTTCCGGTAGTAGCTGAACGGGATGTAAATCACGTCGTCCGCCTTCAACTGGATATCCGGCTTCTTGCCGTTCTGCATGGCGCGCAACTGCAGCGGAATGTCGATGTATCCCTTCGGATTGCTGGGATCGCGTCGAACAATGCGCGAGTGCGGTGCCGCCGCGTTGGGCAACAGGCCTCCCGCCATCGTCACGGCTTGCAGAGCGCTCAGCGTGGAGTCGCGCTGCATATAGTAGCCACCGGGACGGTTCACATCGCCCAGCACAAAGATCAGGCCAGCCTTGGGCACCACTACCGTGTCACCCGGATACACCAGCACCGACTTGTCGATCGCCGCCTTGGCGTCGTTTGGCAGGAACACCGAAATCGACTCGTCCTTGCCCTGCTTGCGCTTGATGGTGATGTTGCGGTCGGCGATGTCCGTCAGCCCACCGGCCATGGAAAGAATGTCCAGAATGTTGCGTCCCGTGCTGATGTCATAGGTACCGGGATTGTGGACCTCTCCGAGCACCGAGACCTGCGCACTGGCCGACTGTTCGATGGTCACGTTTACGTTGGGATTCACGAGCAGGTTGCGGCTGCGCAGCGAGTCTTCCAGCGCCTTTTCAACCTGGTTGATGGTCATGCCACCCACGCGCATGTCACCCACCAGATAGAAATGCCCGATACCGGTGCTGGAGATGCTGACGCGCTGTTCCATGTCCGGCTCGTCAAAGACCGAGACGTGAATCATGTCGCCCGGCCCAATCACCAGCGCCTCCGGACCATTGGCCGGCTCCGCCGCAGCTGCGCCCTGAGCCGCTTGCGCGCTCAGACGGAGCCCCGTTGAAAAAATCATTCCCCCTGCTAATGCCACTCCTAGTAACTGCTTGATGCTCAGTCCGCCTTTCCGATTAAGCATTCTTCAGACTCCCCGTGGTTTCAGCCTCGTAGGGCGCAATTTTATAACCGTAATAATCCGAGTAGGCGTTTGAGCCTTGCGGAACGCCGTTGATGATCACACCCACCCGCTTGCCATGGGCCGCGCCGCTCAGGATGCGATACGTGTGGTTCATCGCCGGCCGTGCCGTCTGCTCATAGCGGACCAGCATCAGCACCGTATCCGAAACATTCAGCAGCACCACCGGATCGGTCACCGACAGCACCGGAGGCGCGTCCAGGATCACGAAATCGTAATCGTGGCGCCACTGCTCGACCAGCGCCTTCATCCGGTCAGATCCCAGCAGCTCTGCTGCGTTGGGCGGCGTCAATCCGGCACCCAGCACAAATACTCCGGGAACCTCCGGCATCGCCGTGATTGGGTTCGCGGTCTGCGGATTGGCAATGATGTTGCTCAATCCATCGGTTGTCTTGATGCCCAGCAGAGAGCGAAGTCCAGGGCGCCGCATATTGCAGTCAACCACCAGAACCTTGTAGCCCTGCTGCGCCAGCACTGCCGAGAGATTCAAGCTCAACGAGGTCTTGCCTTCGCCGGGCTGGCAGCTCGTCACCAGCAATACCTTCGGCACCGAGCCACCCAGAGGCAGCAGGATGGAGGTACGCAGCGCGCGCAGGCTTTCCATATAGAGCGGGTTCTCGCGAGCCGCCGTGAAGCCGATCGCTCCCGATCCCGCGCCATGACCGTTTCCATTTCCGTTCATGCTCAGCGACGAGCCGCTCAGTGCCGGACGGCGCTCGCGCAAGCTGAGCGCGGGCAGTACGCCCAGAGGATAAGTGCCGAGCTCTCGCTCCACCTGACCCAGGGCCTGGATGCTGTTGTCGCGGCTATCCACCAGAAGAGCCAGAGCCGACCCGAAGAACAGTCCGGCCACGATACCCGCCATCAGGAACAGCGGCACGTTCGGCCACTTCGGCTTGCCCGGAACCGTGCCCGGATCCATTACCACGATGTTGGAGTTCTTCAGGCCTTCGATTGCGCCCGCTTCCTTCACGCGGCGATAGAGATCGTCGTAAAGGCCGCGGTTCTGCTCCGCTTCCTGCTTGGCCACCGTGTATTGGATGGCCTTGTTGTTCAGGGTGTCGGCCTGCTGCTTCACAGACTCGTACATCGCCCGCGTGTCCTGCTCGTTCTTCAGCGCGATGTCGTAGTCGCTCTTGGCGCGCGTCTCGATGCGAACCACTTCCTGGTGGATGGCTTGATTCAACTCATCCAACTGCTTCTGCAGCTACTGCATGCGCGGGAAGTCCGGTCCGTACTTGGAAGCGTCCTGGGCGTAAGAGGCCTTCACCGTAGCCTCTTGCGCACGCAGATTCTGGATTGTGTTCAGCGAGTTCACCACGTCCGGTGAAGCGCCGCTGGCGATGTTGCCGGCCAGGCCAGAGATCGACTCCGCGCCGCCCGAGGGCACTGCGCGGTAAACCGCTTCCTTCATGATGCGGTTCTGCTGGGCCGCGGTCAGCGAGTTGTTCAGGTCCTGCAAGCGCGACAACACTACACTCACAGCCACCGGCCGGCCCATCATGTCCATGTCCCCAGTCGTGAATACACCAGCCTGCTTCTGCAGGTCAGCAACCTTGGCCTGGGAGTCCTCCGTCGCCTTCTTCAGATCGGTCAACTGTTCGTTGATCCAGCCCGTCGCGGCTGCGGTGGATTGGTAATGCGTCTGGAAGTTGTACTCGATCAGAGCCTGCGCCAGGTGATTGACCACCGCCGCGGCGACCTTGGGGTCAGGATCGGAGTACTTCACGTTGATCAGACGGGTTCCGTCTGCGACCTTCACCTTCAGGTGGCTCCCGAAGATGCGGATCGCCCGCGCCCGGCGCTGCGGCGCATCGTGCAGGGGGACGTTCTTGCCGTCCGGCACACCCTTGGGAGCGATCAGCCCCATCACAAAGCCCAGTGGGCTGAACTTGGGCTGGAAGTTGTAGGTGTGCTCCAGTCCCAGATCCTCCACCATCTTCACAGCCATCGCGTCGGAACGCAGAATCTCGGCTTGCGTCTGCAACGTGATGTTGTAGTCGATGGTGTCGGACGGCATTGCGCCTTCGCCGATGATGTTGCTCAACCCCAACGGACCAGAATTGTCCTTCTGGACCTGGATCTGTTCCGAGGCCTCGTAACGAGGCTTCATCGCAATGCACGCAATCACCGCGAGCAGAAAGCAGATCCCCACGGAGTAAATGACCAGCTTCCAACGGCGGCGCAGGGCGCGGCCAATATCAGCTAACGTCAGATCGGGGCGGGAATTTGGATTCGCGACGGGACCCGCCGGCGAACCCGCAGATTGCAGCGGACTACTCGCTGGATTGCTCAATCGACCTCTACCTCATAAGGAAATTCGCAACGTTGAAATTGATTACATTGCAGTTAAACTGCTTCATAGGAAGCGTTGCGATCGACGCCAGAGAACAGGCAAATCGACAACGGCGAACCCCAATATCCAACCAATTACTGTTGAGCCGCTCTATAAGTTTTCATCAAAATTGCTTCAACCCACTCGTTCCGCGGCAGCCCTGCGTTTCCCGGCGGCAGGAATAAAAATATGCAATATGCGCTTCCATGCCGCTGGAGGAGTTGGATTGTGGCTCTCGGTTATGGTACAAGAATCGCTAAAACAAAGAGCAACAATTAGCTTCTTTGGGATCAAACTGTAGTAATGACTTGATGCACCTGCAATCCCGACTTGCGTTACTATCGGCTATTTCGCCTCAGGTTGGGGACCTCTGCGGTTGGCTGTGCGCCCATGGCCTACCTTGATCGCCTCCCGACCCGCATCCGTCCATTCGGACAACGCTCAACCTGCAGCCGGAATCGGCGCTCTGCACAAAGCTGTGTCATCCCACTTCTATCAAGATTAGGCACCGCGCGCAAGGGGAATCTCGCGATCTTCATCTAATGTTGGCAATTCTCCTGAGCCTCCAATTTCGCTCAATCAGCCCTATCTTGGAGAAAACTACCTTCCTCGAAGGTAACAATTTCGGGTTACTGATCCCCCCGATCAGTAAGGTACAGAAGACTCTCCGCGTTACCGTTCTGCTATAGGTCCGCATTCTTAGCCGATGCTAAGATCATCGAGCAGATTCACATCTGGCTATAAGGGTCGAAGCCGTCCCCCTCCAACGCTAATGAGGCCAAATTGAACTACTCGCTAGGTTTGGACATGTCGTCCTTCTGTGCCTTGGTGTCCAAAGTTGTTGTTTCGAAGGATCCGGCGGTGCGCCGCGGAGCACGTGCGCTTGCCACTTGCTTAGTAGCTGTTGCCCTAGTTACACCGACTAAGCACGACCAACTAAGCGCCCAAACATCGCAGGCCCAGTTACGCTATCAGACCCCAGCTCTGGCCTTCGACCAGGAGATCGACGCCCGCTCCCACCAGACCGTCTACTCGGCGCAGGCCGGCGGACTCCGCGTTCGCCTCACCCCCGGTGCAGCTGAACTGACGCTGCGCGCTTCCGGTAACCTGCCCGCCTCTCCGATGGAGCTTGAGGCGGTAGGGGGACACCTCGCTTCGCCTCGTCCAGAAAACAGCCTTTCGGCCTCCTCCAGCTACTTCGAGACCCGCGACACTCGCAACTGGCAAGTGAACGCGCCGCTCTATGGTCAAATTCGTTATTCCGCAATCTATCCCGGCATCGATCTTACTTTTTATGGCCATCGCAATCATCTGGAGTACGACTTTTCGGTAGCTCCCGGGGCCAATCCGAATCGCATCAAGCTGCGTCTGCGCGGTGTGCAGCAAGCTGAAGTGGATGCGGCCGGCAATCTGGTCCTGCATGTGAACGGCCAGACGCTCTCTTTCCGCAAGCCGCTTACCTATCAGAACGATCCTTCTCACTCGATTGCCAGCAGCTATACGCTCTCTGCACCAACCGGCCGCGACGTCGAGATTGGCTTCGCCGTCGGCACCTACGACCGGAGCCGCCCGCTGGTGATCGATCCAGTCATGGAGTACGCCCGTTACGTGGGCACAGGCCTGGATCGCGTGAATGGGGTGGCAACCGACACCAACGGTGCAGCCTACGTTCTGTCCGGCTCTGGAGTCGGAACCCTCGCCATTCGCCAGTTCGATGCCAATGGAGACCTCCAGCGTAGCGCTACCATCGCCCTGCCCGACGCGGCTGCCCGCCTGCAAGGCTCCGCGATTGCGGTGTCCGCCACCGGTGCGGTCTATGTGGCGGGCTCCGCTGCTCCTGGCCTGCCTACCACCGAGAATGCGGCCCAAATCACCAGCAAGGACGGCGTGAAGGCGTTCCTGGCTGTGCTGCAGCCCAAGAATGGCGCCCTGCAGTTGAGCTATCTTTCCTATCTCGGCGGGGATGCCGCCAGCCTGGCGAGCGGTCTCACTCTTGGAAGCGATGGCGCGGCCTATATCGCCGGCATGACGACTGGCCCGGACTTCCCGGCCTCGGCAAACGCGTTGCAAAAGAGCGTCCTGAACAATGCAGCGTCCACGGGCTTTGTCATCAAGGTTGATCCCCGTCAGTCCGGCTCCGATTCCATCGTTTACGCCACGCTCCTGGGCAGCGGCGCCCGCATCCAGGGAATCGCCGCCAGTGCCGCGGGCGAAGTCTACCTGCTGCATGATTCCGACAATGCGATCGGGCTAACTCCTGGGGCGCTTAATTATGGTTCGTCAAGTTACTCCCATAGCATGCAACTTACTAAGTTGGATGCTTTCGGAACTCATGTTTTATATTCCGCCAACTTAGGGCAGGGAACCGGTTCGGCCCTGGCGGTGGATGCGTCGGGCGCGGCCTACGTGGCCGGCCAAGCCTCCACGGGCACCATTGCCGCCACCCCCAACGCCTATCGCTCCGACGCTCACGGCGGCTTCGTCCTGAAGGTCAGCCCAACCGGCGCCGCGCTCGGCTTCATGACCTACCTGGGCGGCAGCGGCGCGGTGATCCCGCAGAGCATCGCTCTGGCTGACGGATGTGTCTCAGACTGCACGGTTTATGTCGCTGGTTCTACGGCGGCTGCGGATTTCCCCTCGATTCGTTCCATCCAGACGGTCGCGGGAGCCCTGCCGGCGGCCTTCGTTGTAAAGCTTTCCTCGGACGGGAGCAGTTCCCAGTATTCGACCCTGCTGGGTGGTTTGGCCTCCAGCGTCCTGCCCGCCTCGGTTGGCCTGGACGGGAGCACGGACGTGGCTGGTCCCATGCTGGCCGTGGACTCAGACGGCAATGCCCACGTCGCCGGTAACCTTGCCGCGGTCTCCGCGCCCGACTTCCCGGTCACCAAGGCCGATTCCATCTCCGGCGCATTCCTGGCCAGCATTGAGAACGCCGACCTGCCTCAACTCGTCGCCGTCCCGTCCAGCGTCAGCTTTGGACAGGGCACCGTCGGTGGCGCCCCGGTTACCGGCAAGCTCAGTCTGCGCAACATGGGATCCGCCCCCCTCGCCCTGGGAGCGTTGCAGCTCAGCCCTTCCAACGAGTTTGAGGCGACAAACGACTGCGGCTCTCAGCTCAGCGGGGGCGCCGCGTGCACCGTCTCGCTCAGCTTTTACCCGGCGGCGAGCGGCGCTCGTACCGGCAACCTGCAGATCCAAAGTGCGAAGGGCGCCTCGCTCCTCGGTGTGTCCCTGGCTGGAACGGGACAGGCGGCTCTCTCGGCGTCAGCCACCAAGATGCTGACCGTACGTGCCATGAGCAGCTCGGCCAGCACGGCGCCGGTCACCCTCAACCCCGCCAGTCTGGCCTTCGGAAATCAGGTGGTAGGCACCGCGGCCACCACCCTGACCTCGACGCTGACCAACACCGGCTCGGCCTCGCTGACCATCTCCAGTGTCAGCATCAGCGGCACCAACGCAAGCCAATTCGCCTTCGTGTCTCCCATCCCCAAGGGCGCTTGCCTGGGGAACAATATCCTCGCCGTCGGTGCAAGTTGCACAATCAACGTGAAGTACACCCCGATTCTTGGTTCGGCCAGCGCCGCGGTGACCATCGTCGACTCGGCGGGCACACAGACGCTTCCGCTGACCGGCACAGGTGTTGCGAGCCCCATTCCTTTCGTCGGTGTTGTGACCCCACGCCTGATTACTCCTGGGACGGCGGGCGCCACCCTTTCCATTCGTGGTGCAAACTTCGTCTCCGGAGCCAGCGTCCGCTGGAACAATACAGCTCTCACAACGACCGTCAATTCCAGCAGCCAGGCGACCGCCACGGTTCCCTCCACTCTGCTGGCCGCCAGTTCCACCGGCGTCCTCACCGTTGTGAATCCCAAGCCAACGGGCGTCGTTTCGAATCAGGTGCAAATGCCTGTCGGCGTGTTCACCCCGACGGTGGCTTTCAATCCCTCGCTCTTTCCGGCTCTGTCCGTTAACCAGCCCACGGCACTGCTCCCGGTTGATCTGAACAGCGACTACAAGCCAGATTTAGTGGTGGTGGATGGCTTGGACGGACAAGTCCAGGTCTTCATCAATGCCGGCTCGGGCCGCATGAGCTTGAAGAGCACGGTTTCAGTAGGCGCGAGCCCGGTGGCTGTTGCCGCCGGGGACTTCAACGAAGATGGAAAATTGGACCTCGCGGTCCTCAACGCCTCCGGTACCGTATCGATTCTGAGCGGAGATGGAAGCGGCAATTTCACCAAAGCTGCTACCTTCTCTGCCGGCAGCTCGGGCCAGTCCATCGTTGCAGGCGATTTCAACAGCGACGGCCATCTTGACTTAGCCGTGCTGAATGCGGCCTCCAGTGTGGTCGCCCTCTTTCAGGGTTCTGGCGCGAACGCCTTCACCTCCGTCTCCACCGCGGGAGTGGGTACCTCTCCTTATGCGATGCTAGCCGCCGACTTCAACGGCGATGGGCTTCTCGATCTGGCCGTGGGCAACGCCGACGGCTCTGTATCGATCCTGTTGGGCAGCGCCTCTGGCTCCTTCACCGTCTCCAGCATCAGCACCGGACAAGCGGCCGCCAGCATGGCCGTAGCGGATTTGAATGAGGACGGCTTTGCAGACTTGGCCGTGGCTGGAACCAGCGGAACCGTTTCAATCCTCACCGGCACAGGAACTGGGACATTTGCCCCTGGCACAGCGATCGTGGCTGGAGCTCAGATCACCTCCATTGCGGCCGCCGATTTCAACGACGATGGCCACCTGGACCTGGTGGTCGCAGGACCTGCACAGTCTCAGGCCTTCATCTTCTATGGATCGGGTGCAGCGACTTTCAGCGCTGGTCCTGTGCTTCCCACGGTCTCGGCTCCGAGCACACTGGTCGCGGTCGACTTCGATAACAGCGGCTATTCCGACTTGGCCGTCGCGAGCAGCAGCAAGAATGCCGTGCAGGTGCAGATCCAGGAGCCGCTCGCCAGTGTGACGCCGTCGTCCATCGTCTTCGGGCAACAGCTGATCAATGTTGCGAGCCAAACACGCGCCATCAACGTGGCCAACAACGGCTCTTACCCTCTGGTCATCTCCTCCATCAGCATCAACCCTGCGACCAACACCGGCGCCACCGATTTTGCGCAAAGCAATACCTGCGGAACCCTACCGGCATCCGTCGCCCCGGGTACGTCTTGCACGATCAATGTCACGTTCACGCCCAGCAAGGCTGCCGTGGAAAGCGCGGTTCTGGGCGTGTTCGACAATAGCGGGGGTAGCAACGCCAATCAGACGGTCTCGGTTTCCGGAACCGGCGTCTCCAGCTCCTCCACGCAGTCCGCGCTGAGTGCCAGCGCCATCACCTATGGCTCTGCTGCTCAAATTGTGGCCACGGTCACTGGATCGGCGGCTACTCCTGCCGGCAACGTGACGCTCACGGTGGGGAGCAATGCGCCGATCACGCAAGCGCTTGTGAACGGCACCAGCACTTTCACCGTCTCTGGTCTCTCCGCCGGGTCCTACCCCTTGAGCCTGTCCTTCCCGGCGCAGAACAACTTCACCGCCAGCAGCGCCTCCGCCACTCTGGTCGTGAACAAGGGGATGCCCGTCCTGCAGTGGAGCAATCCCGCATCCATCGTCGCCGGCACGGCGCTCTCCGCCACCCAGCTCAACGCCACAGCCTCTGTCCCCGGCACCTTCGCCTACTCGCCCGCAGCGGGAACCGTGCTCTCAGCGGGAGCCAACCAAACGCTCTCCGCCGTGTTTACTCCGACGGACGCGGTTGACTACATCTCGGGTGGAGTTGTCTCCGCTCTGATTAATGTCGTCTCTCCGGTGCCGTATCTCAGCGCGGTCAGTCCTGCCGCCATCTCGCCTGCAGCAGCAGCTTCGGGATTCACGCTGAAGGTGACTGGCGCGAATGTGAGCGCCAACTCCACCGTGCGTTGGAACGGCACTGCCCTGACGACTTCTCTCAGTGGCACTGACCAGCTTTCCGCGCAGGTCCCGTCCGGCTTGGTCAGCGGGGCGCAAACCGGAGTGGTCACGGTCGTCAACCCGGCGCCGTCGGGCGTGCTCTCCAATTCCTTATGTGTCGCCGTGACCAGCGCCCAGAACCAGTTGAATCTCACCGGAGCCCCGGTCGCGCCTCTCAGCGTGAATCAGCCGGCTGCTCTCACCGTGGCGGACTTCAATGCCGATGGCAATCAAGATCTGGCCGTTCTCGACGCGGCAGACGGCACCGTGCAGATCTTCCTGGGAAGCGCCAACGGAACCTTCACGCTGCAAGCCTCCTCGCCAGTCGGTACCAACCCGGTGGCCCTCACCACAGGCGACTTCAACCAGGATGGCAAGACCGACATTGCCGTGGTCACTTCGGCTGGACAGGTCACTATCCTGACCGGCGATGGAACTGGCAACTTCACCAGCACGGCATCGTTCTCTGCCGGCTCAAGCGCGCAGGCCATCGCTACCGCTGATCTCAACACCGACGGCCAGCTCGATCTGCTGGTTGTGAACTCGGCTGGCAATACCGTCACTGAGCTCATCGGCTCCGGTGCAGGCACCTTCTCCCAACTCGCCCAGTTCTCTACTGGTGCAGCTCCGTACGCAGTTGTTGTCGCCGACTTCAACCAGGACGGCTTGCCTGACTTCGCCGTGGGCAACGCGGACGGATCAGTCTCCGTGTACCTCAACTCCGGTGCGGGTATCTTTACCCTGTCCGGCACCGTCTCTACCGGCTCGCAAGCAACTGCCATAGTCGTTGGAGACTTCAACGAAGACGGGCTCCCCGATCTGCTGGTCGCGAACTCGAACGGCAACGTCACCTTGTTGGTCGGTAACGGCACAGGCAGCTTCAGCCCTGCGGTCAGCGCTACTGTTGCCGCCGGCGTAACCGGCATCAGGATCGCCGATCTCAATGGCGATGGCCACCTCGACGCCATTGTCGTCAACCAGGCAGCCAACACCCTGCAGATTCTCTATGGAACGGGCGCCGGCTCCTTCAGCGCGAATCCAGCGCAGACGCTCTCGGGTGCTCCTGGCGCGCTGCGCATCGCCGACTTCAACAATGACGGTCGCGCCGATATCGCCGTATCCATCCCTGCCAGCAACTCGGTTCTGCTTCTGGTACAGGCGCCCAATGCTTCTCTCTCTACCAATTCGCTCAACCTGGGAACCTCCAGCCCTGGCGCTGCGACCTCGCCGCAAAGCTTCTCCATCACCAATAACGGCCCTCTGCCGCTGACCATCAGCTCCATCTCCATCACTCCTGGAGCCAACACCGGGGCCAACGATTTCGCCCAGACCAACTCCTGCGGAACCCTCCCTGCCGCTCTCGCTCCTGGCGCCACCTGCGCCGTCACCGTAACATTCGTGCCCTCCAATGGTGGTGCTGAAAGCGCCGTCCTTACTATCACAGACAATGCGAACGGAGTGAGCGGCACCACGCAGACGGTGAGCCTCGCAGGCGCTGGAAGCCAACACGCCACCACGGTCTCCCTCTCTGCACCTGCCATCACCTATGGCCAGACCGCCCAAGTGGTGGTGACGGTGAGCAACAGCGGCGGTTCATCCATTCCCGGGGGAACCATCACGCTCTCCGCCGCTAACCTGAATCCGGTCACGCAGTCTCTGGTGAATGGGACGACCACGTTCAATCTGGCCGGTCTTTCCGCGGGCAACTACGCGCTCACCGCCACCTATTCGCCCAAGGGGCCATTCGCCTCGGGCAGCGCTGGCGGAACCCTGGTCGTGGCGCAGGCCGTGCCCGTACTGCAGTGGGCTCAACCTCTGCCCATCGCTACCGCGGTTGCGCTCAGCTGGACCCAGTTGGATGCTACCTCTTCCGTCCCTGGAACCTTTGCCTACCAGCCCGGCCCCGGCTCCATCTTGGGCGTCGGTAAAAACCAGACGCTCACTGCCACGTTCACGCCATCTGATCCGGTGGACTACGCGGGCGGCACCGTCTCCACCACCATCACGGTGACTGCCAATCCCGTTCCGTACTTGAACCCGGTATTGGCATCGGCTGTTACTCCGGCCACTGCCACAGCGGGCTTCAACCTCAACCTCAATGGAACCGGCTTTGGACCCGCGACTGCCGTCAAACTCAACGGAACAGCGCTGACCACTACCGTCTCCGGCGGCACGCAACTCTCTGCTGTCGTGCCCGCTGCTCTGATCACCGGAGCGGGGGTTGCGCAGATCAAGGTCTACAATCCCGAATCCAGCAAGGGCGGCCTGTCCAACACCGCCTACCTGCCGGTGACGACTGCCTTCAACAATCTCTCCTTTGCCTCGGCCGGCAGCGGCTCGATGGCGCTGAACCAGCCTGCTGCGCTTGCCGTGGGAGACTTCGACGGCGATGGAAATCCCGACGTCGCCGTCCTTGATGCTCAGGATGGCCTCGTTCAGATTTACCTCGGCGCAGCCACTGGCGTACTCACTCCTTACATCACGCAGAACGTCGGACCCAACCCCGTCTCCATCGCAGTTGGGGACTTCAACGAAGATGGCCGCGTCGATCTCGCCGTAGCCAATGCCAACGGCAACGTCTCCATCCTGATGGGCAATGGCAAGGGCTACTTCAGCCTGCTGAGCAGCTTCACCGCCGGTACCTCCGCTCAAGCCATCGCCGTGGCCGATCTCAATCTCGACGGGCACCTGGATGTGGCCGTGATCAATCCCGCCACCAACGCCGTGAGCGTCTGGTTCGGCGCCGGCAATGGCAGCCTGGCTCTGGGCTCCACTCTCTCGACCGGGCCTGCTCCCTACGGCATTGCGATCTCTGATTACAATCGCGATGGATATCCCGACCTGGCCATCGGCAATGGCGACGGCTCCATCAGCGTTTATCTCGGTACGTACTCCGGCGCCTTCACCCAAACCGGAAACGCCAGCACCGGCTCAGCCGCGTCTTCCTTGGTGACCGGTGATTTCAATGAGGACGGCATCCCCGATCTGGCCGTCGCGAATACCAACGGCAAGGTGACCATTCTCACCGGAACCGGCTCCGGTGCCTTCGCGGTAGCTTCCACCGCGACCATACCGTCCGGTCCCCAGACCATCAACATTGGCGATTTCAATGGCGATGGTCATATCGACCTTGCCGTCTCCAGCCAGAACGCGAACAACATCACTGTGCTGCAGGGCGCGGGGAACGCCACCTTCACCACGCAGCCGGCAATCTCGCTCGGCGCGGCCCCGAACTCCTTTGCAGTGGTCGATCTGAACAGCGATGGCCGCCAGGACTTTGTGGCCATCATGAGCGCGGCCAACACGGTCAGCAGCCTCTTCCAGGTCCCCACCGCCTCAGTTACGCCGGCCAGCCTCAACTTCGGAACACCGCTGGAAGGCAGGACGACTGCTGCTCAAAACGTCACCCTCAGCAATAACGGCTCGGCGACGCTGACCGTCTCCGCGCTTACCATCGTTCCCGGCAACAATGCCGGCGCATCGGATTTCACCCAGACCAACACCTGCGGGTCCCAGCCGATCTCCCTGGCTCCCGGAACCTCCTGCACCATGAGCGTGGCGTTGAGCGCTTCCACGCCCTCCGCGGAAAACGCGACCCTCGCGATCACTGATAACAGCGGTCTGGTCACGGGAAGCGTGCAGCCGGTGGCTCTCGCCGACAATGGCGCCACCTTCTATCTCACCCAGCTTGCGCTAACACCTGGCCCTTCGGTCGCGTACGGTAGCCCCACGAGCGCCACCGTCACGGTGACCTCGCCCGACGGAACGCCCACCGGCAAAGTGACCCTGGTGATTGACTCTTTCCCGGCAGCTTCTATGCCGTTGAGCAACGGCACCGCGGTCTTCTCCTTGACCAGCCTCACCGCAGGCGTCCATCAGCTGACCGCCACCTTCCCCAACCAAGGCAGCTACGGCACTAGCAGTGCCACCGGCTCGATCACTATCACCAAGATCACGCCGTCCGTCTCGTGGGCAGCGCCAGCGGCCATCTCTGTGGGCACTCCCCTCAGCGCTATCCAGCTCAACGCGGCGGCTTCGGTGGCGGGAAGCTACACGTACAGTCCAGCAGCCGGAACCGTCTTGGGCGTCGGCAACAGCCAGCCTCTCTCCGTCACCTTTACTCCGGTCGACACGAAGGACTACAACTCCGCTACCGCCAACACCAGCATCAACGTTGTCGCGCTCGCCACGCCGGTGTCCGTGACGCCAGCGGCGCTCAACTTCAACAACCAGTTGGAGAATGTTTACAGCGCCACCCAGACCGTGACGGTGAACAACACCGGCTCGTCCGCCATTACATTCAAGGGCGTGGCTCTCAGCGCGTCGGGCTCCACCCAGACTTACCTCTTCTTCTCCATCTCGACGGGAACTGGGACCTGCATTAAGGGAGCTACGTTGGCTGCGGGCGCCTCGTGCACGGTGCCCCTCCGCTTCAAACCTACCGCGCTGGGAGCGGCCGCTGGTTACCTCAATATCGGATACACCATCGGCACCTCCACCACACAGATCGTGCAGTCGGTGGCGCTCTCCGGCACCGGCATCGCCAATCCGATCCCGGTCGTTTACCCCATTGTTCCCTCGGCGGTTCTTCCGTCCACGGCCATGAGCGGCTTCAACCTCTTTGTTCCGGGTGCAAGCTTTAACTCGAGCTCTGTGGTCAGCATGAACGGCAAGGCGCTCACCACCCAGCTCGTGACCAACAACGGAGTCACGGGTCTGCAGGCGGTTGTTCCTTCCGGCCTGATCACTGCTGAATCCTCGGGCGTGGTCACAGTTTCGAACGCTAAGCCCACCGGCCTGCCCTCCAATTTCGGCACTGTGGCCTTCACCAACCCGCTGAACACCTCCAACTTCAGCCTTGGGCCGTTCGCCCCCAACTCCGTGAACAAGCCCTCGATGGTGTACTTGGTCGATCTGACCGGGGACCGTTATCCGGATCTCGTGGTGCTCGACACGCTCGACAACCAGGTGCTCGCCTACGTCAACGCTACTTCGGGCCGGGTGACACTTACCTCGACCACAAACATCGCTGGCAATATCACGGCTGCCGTGGCAGGCGACTTCAATGAAGACGGCAAGATCGATTTTGCGGTGGCGACCAGCAACGGGCAGATCACGGTTCTGCTAGGTAGCGGCTCCGGTACGTTCACTGCCATGACGCCGTTCTCGGCAGGTTCCAGCGCCCAGGGCATCGCCGCCGCAGATCTCAACTTGGATGGGCATCTGGATCTGGTCGTCACCAATCCCACTGCCAATTCAGCCACCGTGCTGGCGGGCCAAGGAAATGGCACCTTCACAACGGCCGCGACCGTGCCCGCAGGTCCCTCACCCTTCGGCGCAGCCATCGCTGATTTCAATCTCGATGGCATTCCTGACCTGGCCATCGGCAATGCCGACGGCAGCGTATCCATCCTTGTTGCGAACAGCTCTGGTTCTTATGTGCCTGCTTCAACCCCGCCTACCGGCGCGGCAGCCGTGGCCATTGCCATGGGCGACTTCAATGAAGACGGCATCCCTGATCTAGCGGTGCTGAATACCGACAACGCTGTCTCCATCCTCACTGGGACCGGGACCGGAGTTTTCAATCTCACCTCCACCGTGGCCACCGGCAATACTCCTCAGTCTCTGGTGCTGGGAGATCTCAATGGCGACGGCCACCTCGACCTGGCGGTGGCGAATACCGGCGACAACACGGTCTCCATCCTTTACGGCACGGGCGCTTCCAGCTTCTCATCCCCCGTCATTCTCAATGTCGCGTCGACGCCCTTGGCCGTCGCTGCTGCTGACATGAACAACGATGGCCGAGTAGATCTGGCAGTCACCAGCGGTGGCGCCAATTCCTTCTCCATCCTCATGCAGAATCCGCTGACCAGCGTCTCTGCCACCAGCCTGAGCTTCGGACAGCTACAGTACGGACAAACCAGTCCCACGCAGACATTCACCATCTCCAATACCGGCTCAGGACCGCTCTTCGTCTCCAGCTTGCAGGTGCACCCGGGCTACAACTCGATCGACTTCAACATGACCACCAACTGTGGAACGGCTCCGCTCACCATCAATCCGCAGACAAGCTGCTGGGTGACGATTAGCTACACGCCGTCTCGCATCGGCTTTGAAGCCGCGACCTTCCAGGTAGTTGATAACAGCAACAACGTTGGAAACAGCGCTCACTACGTGTATCTGACCGGTACCGGACTTCCCGATCCCACCACGACCTCGCTTACGGTGCCATCCACTGTTGTCTATGGTTCCTCCGTGCCCGTGAACGTCACGGTGAGCGCACCGGAGTCAGTTCCGACCGGTGCAGTGAACCTGTCTGTCGGCTCCTTCGCTCCGCTTACGCAGAAGCTCTCGGCCTCCGGCACAGCAAGCTTCCAAGTCACGGGAATTCCCGCCGGCACCTACAACGTCGTCGCCAACTATCCGGCGCAGCTTCAATACGGAACAAGTGCTTTCGTGGGTAGCATCGTCGTGCAGCCAGCCACTCCTAACATTAGCTGGCCCTCTCCCGCGGCCATTACCCAGGGAAGCCCGTTGACAGCCACTCAGCTGAACGCCGCGGCATCGGTCGCGGGCACCTTCAGCTACAATCCGCCGCTTGCCACGATCCTGAATACGGGCACCCAGACCTTGAGCGTGACCTTCACGCCCACTGACACGGCCAACTACACGTCTGCTTCAGCCACTACCACCATTCAGGTGGTGGCTCCAAGTTCCGCCCTCTTCTTGACTCAACCCGCTCTGACATACAGCGCAACCGCCACCGGCACCAATTCGGCTGCCCAGACTTCCTATCTTGTGAACTCCGGCTCGGCTTCGGTGTCCTTCGGCGCGCTCAGTATCACGGGGACAAACAGCAGCTCATTCCAGTTCGTCACGCCAGCGCCCGCCACCTCCTGCCTGAATGCTGGTGGAACCTTGGCTCCCGGTGCGCGTTGTTCGCTGGACATCTACTTCAATCCGCAGGCGGCCGGAACTCTCTCTGCCGGCCTCTCGATTTCTAACAGCAGCGGTACGTTGACTCTCGCCCTGAGTGGCTCCGGTACGTTAAACCCATCTCCGTATCTGCAGCAACTTGCACCGGCGGCTATCAACGTGGCTACCGCCCCTCAGGGGTACACCTTCAAGGTGATCGGAACCGGCTTTGTCTCTGGTTCCACCGTGACGCTCAATGGTCGGGCCGTACCCACGACCTTCATCAACTCCGGTACCTTGCAAGCACAAATTGCCTCTGGAACCTTCGCCGCTCCAACAACTCTCGGCGTCAAGGTGATCAATCCGGGCAAGGGAAGCGCAACATCTTCGAATATGTTGTCTCTGCCCGTCAGCACTCCCACAGCCACCTCAACGCTGGGCGTCGGCCCGTTCACTCCCGCGGCTGTGAACACCCCGCAGGCAAGCGCCATCGCCGACTTCAATAACGATGGATTCCCCGATGTGGCGGTCACCGACACGCAGGACGGGCAAGTACTGATCTACCTCGGCAGCAGCACC
>CBJOJD010000044.1:0-21186 GCA_966443485.1 uncultured bacterium
CACGCTGGCAGTGGGTGTGGCTCCCGCGTCTCTCGCAACCGGTGACTTCAACGAGGATGGCCAGCCTGATCTTGTTGTCCTGTCCAGTGCCGGCACGTATACCGTCTGGTCCGGGGACGGCACCGGCAACTTCGCCGCTGGTTCCAGCGTTGCTGCCACTAGCACCGGCACTGCAATCTACGCTGCCGATTTCAACGCCGACGGTCATCTCGATCTCGCGATTGTCAATTCCGCGTCCCAGACGATCGCAATTATGACGGGGACTGGCAATAGCGCTTTCAATAGCCCGTCCACCGTCTACACCGGCGTTGGTCCCTATGGAATAGCCATCGCCGACTTCAACAAGGACGGCATCCTCGATCTCGCCGTCGGCGATAGTGATGGAACGGTGGGTATCTTCCTGGGCAATGGGGATGCCACCTTCACTCAGGCGACCAGCTTCGATACCGGCGATCCCGCCGGGGCCATCACCACTGCTGACTTCAACGAGGACGGTATCCCCGATCTCGCCATCGCTGAAGATGCAGTGACCGGAGTAGGCACCAATGGCGCCGTCACCATCTGGACCGGCACCGGCAATGGGCTGTTCACGCAACAGGGCACCGCAATTGCGGCAGGCAATACTCCCGACGCGATCGCGGTAGGCGACTTCAACGGCGATGGTCACATGGACATTGCAGTCGCCAGCCTCTACAGCAATTACGTGCAATTGCTGATGGGCAGCGGAGCAGGTAGCTTCGTCAACACGCCGGCCCAGGCAGCCGGCAGCCGGCCTATTGCCCTGGGCGTCGCCGACTTCAATAACGACGGCCGTCTCGATCTGCTGTCGGTCGATAGTGGCTCCAACAGCATGGAAGTCCTCTTCCAGGTTCCGCAGGCAGCCTTGTCCTCAACCTCTCTGGTCTTCCCCACCCAGGCTCTGGGAACGGCCAGCAGCCCGATGAGCGTGACCATCTCCAACAGCGGTTCCGCCACCGCGCCGTTGGTCATCACCAACATCACAGTGTCGCCCGCCTTCAACACCGCAGCCGGTGACTTCACCCAGTCCAACTTCTGCGGCACGCTGCCCGCCAGCTTGGCTCCTGGAGCAAGCTGCACCATCAACGTTACGTTTAGTCCCACTGCCGTTGCTGCGGAGAGCGCGAACCTGATCATCACGGATAACGCCGGCGGCGTCGCTGGATCTACGCAGCAGGTCAATGTCTCCGGCACCGTGCCTCTGCCCAGCAATATCCTTGCGACTACCCAGGTGAACCTGACGCCAAGCTTGGCGATCCCTACCAACTTCCTCGGCCTGTCGTTCGACTGGCAGACGGCGGAGAACTGGATCGGCAACTCCTCGGCAGGATGGGATAGCACCTTCCAGCAACTGCTCAACAACCTCACCGCCTACAACGCTGGCCCGCTGTCAATCCGTGTCGCTGGAGACAGCATCGACACCGGCACCATCAACTCCACGACCGTTCAGCCCTTTGCGCAACTGGCTCAGAGCACCAACGTTCACTACATCCTCGGTCTGAACCTTGACCTGCAGACACCCAGCCTTACGCAAAGCCAGGCACAGGCCTACGCTGCCGGCGTTCCCAACAGCTCCATCGATGCCTTCGAAATCGGAAACGAACCGGACAACTACGTCAGCAACGGAGCTCGTGGAAGCAACTACGGTGTTCAGCCCTACCTCACCGAATGGGCAAGCTATCAGCAGGCGGTGGTCTCAGCAGTCCCCACGCTCACTCGCTTTGCGGATGCCGCCCTTGCCGGATCTCTCTGGATGCCAGGCATGGAGGCCGGAATGCAAGCAGGTCAACTGCCGGTGAACATCGTTACCCAGCACAGCTACATCACCTGCAACAACAAGACCAACCCAGCGCCTTTGAACCTCCTGTTGCAGCCATTCGTGGCTACCTCTGCACCGAACTTGTATGGTCCTTTCGCATCAGTCGCGCACGCCCAAGGTTCCAAATTCCGCATCGGCGAAATGAATTCCATCTGCAACGGCGGTCAGACAGGGCTGAGCAACAACTTCACTGCCGCCTTGTGGGGCGTGGATACAATGTTCGACTTCGTCAACGCCGGCGTAGACGGTGTGAACTGGCATACCTCGCAAGGCAGCAGCTATAACGCCTTCAACATCAACATCACAACCAAATCGGGCAAGAATACCTACACACTCAATCAGGTCAATCCGCTGTACTACGGCCTGCTGATGTTTGCGCAAGCCACTGCGAACAACGCCCAGATGCTGCCTGTGACGACGCTTACCAACGCAAACCTGAGCACCTGGGCCACCCTGGATGCGAACGGGGTTGTGCACCTGGTCCTTATCAATAAAGATCAGACCGCCACCGGCACATTGCAGTTCTCCGTGCCCGGTTACAGCAACGCCACGGCCCTGCCACTTACCGCGCCCAGCTATACATCAACAAACGGCGTCCAGTACGCTGGTCAGACCTTCGATGGAAGCACCAACGGGCAGCTGCAGGGAACACAGGTGACCCAGTCTCTGACTCCTGCCGGCGGAGTATTCTCCATCAACGTGCCGCCGGTGAGTGCCGTGCTTATCAATCTCACCCACTGAGATTTGGCCGGAACCAACCCGTTCCGGCCATCTCCTTTCCTGGGCGCGGTGCTGAGATTACTAAAGGATTCCGGTCTGGCGCGTCGCGACCAAATCCGCTAGTCTTGGGTCAGGAAACAAGTACAATAGAAGAAAGTACGGGGACGTTTGGGGTATCACCAACGCCCGATTGCACTTTCCCATAAAAAGCGTGCCATCTCACCTCTGCGTTTTAGCCGATACCGGCCGCACGAGCCTCTTATACCGGATAGAACCCATACGTTTATTAGGAGAGATTCCATGAAGGCCCTGGGCTCCGAGCCGCAAGTGCTCAGCAAGCGGGGACGTATCGAAGAACTGGATGCTCTGCGCGGGGTGGCCGCGTTCGTGGTGATTTGGTGCCACTTCCGATTCGCATTCCAGGACGTCATCCCCAACACTTGGGCCACCTTGGTGACCAGGCCCCTGTTCGCTGGCCATGAGTCGGTGACGCTGTTCTTCATCCTGAGCGGCTACGTGCTGGCCTTGCCCGCCTGGAACGGCCGTCAGATCCCCTATCCCAAGTATCTCGTTCGCCGGACCTTCCGTATCTACGTTCCGTTTCTAGCGGCCCTTGTGCTTGCCGCCCTGGGGTCGATCTACTTCGGCGCCATCCAGGTACCGCTCACTCCTTGGTTTCACACTACCTGGAGCGAGCCCGTCACTTGGCATCTGATCGCGAGCCAGCTCCTCATTCCGAAAAACGGACAGCTAAACACCGCGTTCTGGTCTCTTCGCTACGAGATGGAGATGTCCATCATCTTCCCCTTGTTGTGCATCCTTCTGCTGAGGATTCGCTGGTTCGGGGGACTCGTTCTCATCCTGCTCTCCGAAGCCACCGTGCGTATCAGTCTCATGGCCGCTCATGGACACGAAGCTGAATGGGTCACTGCCTTGCGCTGGTCCGAGTTCTTCGTCGCTGGAGCCATCCTCTCCCTGCAGCGTGACTGGATTGCCAATTTCTTCAGCCGCCTTAGCCGCGCGACGAGAGCCATCCTGGCCATCTTGGCGGTCGGTCTCTACTACTCCTATTTCGTGACCTTCACCTCGGGCAACCGCCCCAATGAAGCTCCTCGCGACACGCTGATCGGCATTGGAGCAGTCATCATCCTGCTCTTCGCCCAATACTCCCCTGGCTTCAGCAAGATCCTGAACCACGCCTTTCCGCGCTACCTCGGCCGCATCTCTTACAGCATGTACCTGGTGCACGGAACCGTTTTGTTTGCCATGCTCCGTCTGTTCTATGGCAAGGTTCCGCTCGTTGGGCTGATAGCCATCTATCTGCCCGTCACCATGATCTTGTCGCACCTGTTCTGCATTGCAGTGGAAGAGCCGGCCACCAGAATCGGTAAGGCCCTGAGCGGCGGCGCCAAAAAAGCCGTCCGCCCCGTTCCCGCAGCCGAGCCAGTCGCTGTCGAGAACTAGATCTGAAGCCCTCCTGAATTGCCATCCGCCAGAGCGAATCCCGTCTCTGGCGCTTCGTTTGGAACTCGTGCGGTCTGCACTCTGCAGCCCTTCGAGAGGTCCGGCTCTATACAACGATGCACTTGACTCGGCGCCCCAAAGCCGTGCTACAAAAGAACGTCACACCTTTCTTCCCTAAACTGCTGCAGTCGTGTTGTAGACCGGGTAGACGTAGCGCGCGTACTAGCCTGGCAGACGACTAAGTCTCGTCTTGATGCGGAGAGCTGCGCTTAGGCTCGACGGTAGATCCGGTCGGTTCAGGCAACTCCAGAACTCAGTGACCCCATTACATCCCAATTCCCGCCGTGACTGACGTACGTCACAAGCAGATCTCTCTGTGTCTCCTCGAACAGATGACGCCTGTTGGAAGTCAGCTTCACGAGCCACCAGGAACACTGAACGCAATCAGCCCGACTTCCCCCTGAATTTCAGCGCAACCCAACCGTACGGAGAATGAACATGAGGTTTCGCACTTGCGCCAGTCGTGTGTCTGGCGCCTCTCAGCTTGGCATTCGATGCGGTAAGCGATCGAGTCATAGCATCTGTTTGCTTGTCTTGGCGCTTTTTCTCACCTTTACCTTAGCCGCAAGCGCTCAAAACGCTCAAATTAGCTTGCCCGCAGCCGGAATCATTAACACTCTGGCTGGCAATGGTACGAAGAGCAATACGGGCGATAACGGTCCCGCAACCAGCGCCCAACTCTATTACCCCGACGGCGTAGCTGTCGACGCAAACGGCAACATCTTCATCGCGGATACATACAATAACCGGATTCGCGAGGTAAATTTCTCCACCGGCCTAATTTCGACCATCGCCGGTTTCGGTGCATCAGGTCCTGCTAACGCCGGCTACTCGCCCGATGGCACCCTAGCCACAAGCGCTTTGCTCAATCAGCCCCAAGGAGTTGCCGTAGATTCGTCGGGAAACGTGTACATAGCGGATACCGCAAACCACGTCGTCCGTGAAGTCATGGCCACCACCAATGGGAGCATGATCGCGGGCAACATCTATACCATTGCTGGCAATCACACCGGAAACTTCTCCGGCGACGGTGGTCCTGCAATTAACGCCGCCCTGGACTACCCGGTTGGAATTACCCTCGATTCCTCCGGCAATCTCTACATTGCCGATACCCACAACAATCGCGTTCGTGAGGTCACCACTTCCACTGGAATCATCAATACCATTGCGGGAAGTGGCACAAAGGGATATTCGGGTGATGGTGGGGCGCCGAAAAGCGCTGCACTGTCCTTCCCCATGGCCGTAGCTATCGACTCCTTGGGCGACGTGTACATCGCCGACTACAACAACAACGTGATCCGTGAAGTCATGGCGGCCACTAACGGAAGTCTTCTCGCCGGCAACATCTACACCGTGGTTGGCGGCGGTACGGTGTGTTCCCAGGCGTCCGACTCGGTGGGCGACGGCTGCTCCCCCACTGCTGCAACACTCCTCAATCCGTCCGGAGTGGCCGTGGACGGGTTTGGCAGCATCTTCATCGCCGATTCGGGGAACTTCCGCATTCGTGCCGCCATGGCCACGACCGCGGGAGCATATCAAGCCGGCAACATCTACACCGTGGCTGGCACTGGAATAGCAAATTACTCAGGGGACGGTGGTTCCGCCACCAGCGCCGCAATCAATATGCCAGCCGGCGGCCTGGCCCTGGATTCAGCACGCAACATCTACATTGCTGACGTCAAGAACAGCCGCATCCGCGCCATCGGAGCAACCCTGCTAACCCAGACCATCACGTTCAACAATCCTACCCCTCCGCAAAACGCGATCTACGGCCAGACGTTTACGGTATCCCCAAGTGCAAGCTCCGGACTCACAAGCTTTACCTACGCAAGCAGCGGAGCCTGTACCAACTCTGGCGCAACCTACTCGATGATCAGTGGAACCGGCACCTGCACGGTTACCGTCACTCAAAGTGGCGACAAAAACTATGGCGTCGGCCAGGTGAGTGCCACAGTAAACGCGGCACGGGCCGCCTATTCGGTCAACTGGCCGTCTCCCGGAGCGATCGTTTACGGAACGCCTTTGGCTGTCGGAACCCCCCTACAAGCGGGCACCCAGCTTAACGCAAGTAGTTCAGCAACGGGCTGCTACTACTACGCTGCTCCAGCGGCATCGCAGCCGCAAGGCACGATCTCCACGGCAAACTGCCCTGGCAATAGCCAAATTCCGAATCCTATTGCGATCGCTGATTGCACGACATCTGCCACAACTTGCACGCTTATACCAAACGGCACGGTCGTTCTACCCGCCGATCAGATCGTCAACGGATTGAACGTGCCCGCGACACTCAACGTCGTCTTCGTTCCAACGGACACAGTCGACTACACCTACACGGATGCAAGCACGGCGCTTGTCGTCAATCAAGCCACTGCGTCAGTTGCATTGGCAATGAGTGGGGCTGCTGCTTCACCTACTTTCACAGCAACCATCACTTCAAGCAGTATGGGGCCGAACGGAACCTATCCTGCCGTCACCTTCTATGGGAGCTTCGATGGAGAAGCTGCAACACCTCTAGGCACGGTCACTCCTACGGTGAATGGGTCCACGATTACAGCACAGCTGAGCCCGAGTTTACAGGAGGGGCAATACGCGGTCACTGCCGGGTGGCAGTCGGTCTCCAATTTCTCGAATGAGACCTCAAACTCCATCACGGACTTGGTAAACGTCATTGCCGTCGGAATCGTGAACCCGAATCCGTCCCAGCCGGTTCCGATTCCAGCTGACTTTATGGGATTGTCTACAGCCTGGACCCAAGCATTCTGCATGATGGGCGACTTTGACTGGTCATCCGTAAATCCTGGCATCTCCATTCCTACCACCGTCAACGAGCCCTGTTTTTCCAGTTCGACTCCTCCGTCGTATACGAAGACAGTTCCAAATACCATCTTCTACAACTTGATCAAAAACCTCACCAAGTTCTACACGGCTCCGCTTCTCTTCCGCATCGAAGGGGATGAAGCATGTGACAACACAACTAATACGAAGTGCAGCAGTGCCGAGAACGACCTAGGACCTGCGGTTAGATCGCTCAACACGCTAGCGAGCAACATACCTGCACCGAGTTCTGCATTTCCATCAGGCGTGAAGTACACGCTTGGCGTCGATTTGTGGTTTGACGACGTTTCGACCGCGCAGAGAGAGGCCGCTCAATGGCAGAACGGCATCAGCGATTCTAGGCTGATTGCGGCCTACGAGATCGGCAATGAGCCGGACAATTACACCCTCTCCAACGAAGGTGCGCGCCCCAGTGGATACGTGTTTTCGAATTACCTGCCGGAGTTCGAACAATGGCGAGATCAGGCAGTTCAATCTCCCGGTGGTGCAGGAGCGGCTGCTGTGGTGATGGCTCCTTCATTCGCTAACGCTTCGTCAAACACAAGCAAGGATACTTACAAGCTGTGGACCTCCCCTGAAGTAACCGCTATTGAAGGCGGCTCATTGAATCCGGGAATAGTGAGCCAACACGTTTATAACACTCCCCAGTCGAGCTGTACTGCCCCTCCACCACAGGGTACGAGTCCAACCACCGGAGGCTCCTATACCGCTCCGAACGGATCGTGCCTCAACTATTGGCCCGACATGCTAGCGCAGAAAGCCCCAAACTACATTCCCAATTTTGTGAATGCAGCCCATCCGCAACACCTCAAATTTCGAATTGGAGAGATGAATTCATATCCCGGCAGTGGTATCTCAGGCCTGAGCAATAGCTTTTCCTCCGCCCTTTGGGCCATCGACGTCATGTTCCAGTATTTGAATGCGGGTGTCGATGGGGTGAATTGGCACACGGCTCAGAACGACTCGTACGAGTTGTTTTTCTTCTCATACCTGAACGGCGGTGCTTCCAATGCTTCCTGGAAGCTCGACACGGTCAACCCGCTGTACTACGGTCTCTACACCTTCGCGCAGATGGCTGGCGGAACGAATGCCGAGCTTCTGCCCGTGACCACACAAGAAAACGCCAAAGTCTCGATCTGGGCAACCAGCAACACTCCCAAAGCCATGGTGGATCCCACGATCCCCGTACCGACGGTGCAAACACCCTTCGCAGTGATTCTGAACAAGGATGTCACGATCGCCGGTGATGTTCAGATTGCAATGCCCGGTTATACCAAAGCCACGGTGTACTATCTGACCGCGCCTTACTATTGGTGGGTTCCAACCAAGAACACCGGCGGCGTCACGGACCCCGCGGGCGGTACCTATATCAGCGGAACCTACACGAGCAATGTGCAACTGGGATGTTGGACCTGGGATAGCAGCACAGCGTTCAACAACACGACGACCGGCGCCATCGAAGAGCCGAACCCGTCATGCAGTCAACAGCAGGCTATCCAAGAACTTGCAGGCACCGATGGCGTCTTCAAGATCAACATGCCCATTACCACCGGCGCGCTCGTCTGGTTCTCAAACTAACGGAGCTTGATCATCCGTTCTAGCCATCCCGCAGCGAAGATCTTCCGATCTTCACTGCGGGAGACTTCACAGCCAACCTGTTTTCTATCTCCGCAAATCCAGCAGCATAGCGCTGGTAATCGGCATCGTTACCGTGAACGCTCCGTCGCCGCTCGCCGTCACCTTCTGTTCGCACAGCGACTCCGGTGTCAGCGGGCAGCTGCTGCCGTGGGCCACTGTCCAGTTCACCAGCCGGCCGTCTGTCGAGCCATCGAAGGTCTTGCCATCGAAGTTCACGCCCGCCAAGCAGCCCATCTGTCCCGCTCCCGACATGCACGCCGAAACATAGGATGGCGCCGTCAGCAGCTGCCCCACCCCGGTGTTGTACCCCGGCGCGTTGATCGTGACGGTTCCTGTGGCGCTTTCATCCTTGTTGATGATCACCACGTGCATCACATCGCTGCTGTCCACCGTGGCCCACGCGGTCAGGTTGGCACCCGTCGACGTGGTCACCGGCAGCAAGTGCGCGCCGTGCCCTGCGGCCATCTCAAACATCAGCAGTCCGTAGTACTTGGGACGCACCATCTGCAGCCCGTAGTTCGACGTGAATTGGAACAACCCATAGGCCGTGTACTGGCCGGTATGCAGATTCGTTCCGTCATAGCCCAGCGAAGCGTAGTAAAACTCCTCGTCCAGCAGCCATAGCGCCGACTGGAACGTGTCGCTCAATCCCGGTTCGCCGCCCCGGCCCACATCGTTGAACTCTCCAATGCGGAAGGTCGTGCCCGGCGCGGTTGTGTGCACCGCATCCAGATATTTCTTGTAGAGATTAGGCCCGGTCTTCGGCCCGTACACGGCACTCGCCTGCAGCAACTGATCCGGCAAATTGCACCCCGAGGTTGTGCCTGCGCTGATCTGGCTGCTCGTGCAGATCGGCTGTACGCCAAAGGCGTAGTTGTGCTGGCTCACAATCGCGGCGGTGAAGTCCTTGCCCAGCGCTGCCTGCACGCCCGCGTTGTAAGAAGAGCCCGCCGTGCTCGGCCCCATGAACTTCACATTGCTCGATCCCAGCGCCGCGGCCACGTTGCCCGTCCATTGCTGCCAATCCTGCAGGTAGCTCTGGCTCGAGCACATGCCAGAGAACGTGTAACCCGTGCAGCGAAAGCCCTGGTAGATGTAGTTGTCCGGCTCGTTGCCCAACTCGATCGCCGCTACCTTGGACCACAACGTTGAACCCAGGCCCAGCGTCTCATCGCGATAGTTGCTCGCTTCGTTCGACGCCCATGAGGCCTGGTTGCAGGCCATGTCGATGCCCAGACTGACCTTGACATTCAGATTGGTCAGCAGGCTCTTCACCGGCCCAAGCAGCGAAAAGCCAAGGGGATCGCCGGCTACTGAGACCTGCGCATAATCCTCTGCGTTGCCGGCGTGTTGGCAGTTGTTGTAGTACGGCCCCTGCGAGTTGTCGGGAGCCATTGCGCCATCGCCTTCAATGCGCAAGAACAGGGAATTGCCCGAGGCGCTGATCAGATTGCTCAGCAGCTGCTGATAGGCGCCGTTGGGCGCACAAGACAGCTGACCTGATCCGCCGCACTTCGCAGGAGGTCCCACCCAGCGCGCTACCTCATTGTGATCGAGCGACAGTCCTGCAAAGTCTCCAGGAATCGCCGCGCCCGCAGCGCTGGGATTGATCGAGACCTGCGCGATCGACTGTGCTGAGGAGGGTGGAATGTACGTGTACGATGCGGACGCGGCACAGCTGGGCGTTCCGCCGTTCACCGCGATGGCTTTGATCGTCTGCGATGACCCCGCTGCGGGACTCACCGCAATGGCGCCGCTGTAGGAAGCCGAACTGGTCGTCGGTATGGACCCATCCGTGGTGTAGAAGATGGTGGTTCCCGAGACTGCCGAGTTCACCTGAACGTTGCCTGGTTCCACCGTGTAAGGTCCGCCCGCCGGAAAGAACGTCGGCGGCGCAGGCGCTGCTGCATAGGAAAGGCTCCCCGGCGCACTCTGCGTGTATCCGTTCGCCACCGCAATGGCATTGATCGTTCCGCTCTGCGTAGCATCCACCGCGATCGGCGTGGAGTAAGCAGTGGACGAGGTCGTCGGGGTAGTTCCATCCGCCGTGTAGTAGATGGTGGTTCCCGGCGTCGCATCGCTGATCACGACTTGAGCGGGGCACGTCGCCGTCGAAAATGTGATCACCGGCGTGGCTGCCACCGATGTGCTCGTCGAGGAACTCGAGCCCGAAGAACTCGAGCCCGACGAACTGCCGCCCGATCCGGATGAGGTCGTCGTGCTCGACGAACTGCTGCTCGACGAAGACTGGTTCACCGCCACGCCGCCACCGCAGCCCGGCAGCATCGCTGCAATTGCCAGGCACGCCAAGGCCGCGGATCCACCCCGCCGGTATCGTGCGCCAGCCTGCGCCCATGAGAATTTCTTAAGGCTGTAACCCTGTTTGTTCGGCTCGCTCTGCTTCGAGAGGAGAAGTGGTTGTCCACATGTGCGCTGCATCCCGAATCTCCTGCAGTGTGTATCGGCAAGAGACACATCCTCTCCAGCGCACAAACGACGAAGCGCTCATGAACTTTGCATGAGCGCTTCGCTTTGGAACGAGTTGTAGGTTAGCTTGTACTGCGATTCGGGACGGGCTACACTCCAGTGCCGCGGAACACCACTTCAGCGGTGCGAACCAGGATCTTCAGATCCAATCCCAAGCTCCAGTTCTCCACGTACGCCGTGTCCAGCTCGATGTACTTCTGGAACGACGCATCGCCACGAGCCGTCACCTGCCACAGGCCAGTCAGGCCAGGCAATACTTCCAAACGGCGGAAGTGCTCCAGCTTGTACTTCTCCACCTCTGAGGCGATCGGCGGACGCGGTCCAACCAGGCTCATCTCGCCGCTCAGCACATTCAAGAACTGGGGCAGCTCGTCCAGGCTGTACTTGCGCAGGATGCGGCCCACGCGGGTCACGCGCGGATCGTTGGTGAGCTTGAACAGGATGCTGTCCCGCTCATTCTTCGCCGCCAGATCTTTCTTCAGCCGCTCTGCATTCGGCACCATGGTGCGGAACTTGAAGCAGCGGAACACGCGGCCGCGCTTGCCGATGCGCTCCGAGACATAGAAGATCGGTCCGGGGCTATCCAGGCGGACGGCAATCGCAATCACAATGCAGATGGGCAGCACTGCCAGGATCAGGGCCAGCGAAACCACCACATCCACCATGCGCTTCATCAGCAAGGCCAGCGTGCGCGGCGCAGTGCGGTGCAGCGGCGTTACAGGGAACATGCCCAGGTAATCCACCGGCGCATTCACGCTCAGCTCCCGATAGAAGCCGGCAATCACGCGCACATTCACATCCAGCTCGCGCGCCTCTTCCACCAGCTGAATCGCCTGTTCCGTGGGGAACGCTTCCGCGATCACGATCTCATCGACAAAGTGCTTGCGAGCCAGGTTGCGGATGCTGTCTACCGCGCCCAGAATCTGGTCGTGGTCGATCTCGTTGCTGGGAGCCGATCCGCCAGGAATGCGAACGAAGCCGACAAAGCGATAGCCCAGCCGGTAGTTGTCCTGCAGATCGCGGCTCATCGCGTAGCTGAGCTGGTTGGTGCCCACGATCAGCACGTTGCGCAGCTCGATGCCCTTGGCAAACTGGCGGTTACGGGAGGCACGCCACACCACGCGCCGTGCACTCAAGGTAACCGAAGCGGTCAGCACTAACAGCATCACCAGTAACCGGGAGATCTCTTCGGCGTGGAAGATGTACAGCGCCCCGCACAGCAGCAAGCCCGCCGAAAGGCTGGCTTGAACCATCAATCGAATCTCGTGAATCTCGCTCCCGGTGGGTACCGCAGTATAGATTCCATGATGGCGTGCAACCAGAAGAAAGGAGAGCGTAAACCAAGCGAGATATATGAAATCAGCCGGCGAGTTCCAGGTCAGCAGGCCCTCATGCGAGAACAAGCTGACATGGCCCACCAGCAGCGCCCGCAGCCCCATGGCCCCGGCAAATGCCACCAGGATCATCAAAGCGTCCGTAATCATCATTACGGCAGAGGTCGTTGCGGCAGGACCGAAGATTCCACGCGTACCCGGAACTTGCAATGCGGGCGACGACAACTCGGCGACTGCGCTGCGATTGGCAAGGTATTCCGATGTAGCCATATTCCACCCCTGTGGCCGGAGGAAGACCGGCAGGTTCGATCATCAACAGCGAAGAATGCATGAGGCGATGAGACAACTACGTGAGGAACCATAGTCCCCATCGCGTAGAAATGCGGATGACTACGAAGACATTTGGTGTTTCGTCCCTGATCTGCGGTTTTGTTGGTTACAAATCCCGCGTACAGAAAGGGAAAGACAAAAACATCAGTTAAGAATGAACCTGTATTGAGCTAGCGTTGGCATCTGCTGCCGGACTTCTTGCAAGTTATCGTCATGCGTTATGCAACAAAAAAATTCCCAGTTCACAATCTGCAGACGCCACCACAAAGCGCTAGGCTTCAAAAAATACCGCGAATAAATACCGCTTAGGCGCGCCTCGTCGATCGTCTCCGGTTCCACTGGCTGGTTTGGCCGTTTACCGGATGCTTTCGATCGTCATCTCAGATCGAGGGAGATATGCAGCCCTTCACTTCTCACATAGTGCGTGTCGGTGCGCATACCGTTTCCTCAGCTTGCACAGCTCTTGAAAGTTATTCGCGAGTGCCTGCACAGATGAGAGGGGAGAACAGAATCCCTACGTACAAGGGTATGGAATCTGCCCAGGAAATGCCAGAGAGAAATGGTACTTCCACCCTCCAGCATTGGTAATACATGGTCATATTACCATACGGGATTACTCATTCAAGAACAATAAAATTAGATATTTACAATCTATTGACGCAGCTTCAGACCGGTTTTTATCGCGCCCATAAGCCTCTCTGCGGGTCCGCTGCATCTGCACTGTTTAGCGCGCCCAAATTGCTCTTTCTACCGAATCCAGCCGCCCCCTACCACCTCATCGCCGTCGTAAAACACCGCCGACTGCCCCGGCGTCACTGCGCGCTGCGGCTCATCGAAGGTCGCCATCACCTCTTCTGCACCCGCAGGCTCGAGTGTCGCCCACGCCGGCTCATGACGATGCCGGATCTTGATCTTCACCCGCATCGGGCTGTTCAACTCCGCAATGCTGATCCAGTTCAGTCTTCCCGCGCGCAGCGTGCGCGTCGCCAACTCCGCATCCGAGCCCACCGTCACGCGATGACTCGCCGAGTCGATCTGCAACACGTACAGCGGAGAAGGCGATGCCACTCCCAGACCCTTGCGCTGTCCCACCGTGAAGTTCGAGATGCTCTCGTGCCGGCCCAGCACCTTGCCCCCGGCAGTCACCCGCTCGCCGCTGGTCTACGGCATGCTCTTGCCCTGCTATCCGAGATACGCCGTAAGAAACTGCTTGTAGTCGCCGCCTGGGATAAAACAGATCTCCTGCGAGTCCGGCTTCTCGGCCAACGCCAGCCCATGCCGCCGCGCAACCTCCCGCACCTCCGGCTTGGTCATTCGCCCTAAAGGAAACAGCGTGTGCGCCAACTGCTCCTGCGTCAGCCCGAACAGGAAGTACGTCTGATCCTTCGCCAGGTCCGCCGGCCGCTTCAGGATCCAGCGGCCCCGCGCCTCATCGTATTCATTCACCGCGTAGTGACCGGTAGCAATGCGCTCCGCCCCAATCGAGCGCGCCGTCTTCAACAGCTGATCGAACTTGAGATGGTTGTTGCATAGCGAGCAGGGAATGGGCGTGCGCCCCGCCAGATACTCGTTCACAAACGGCCGCACCACGTCCTTCTCAAAGCGCTCTTCCTGATTGACCACGTAGTAGGGGATTCCCAGCTGCGTGGCCACCCGCCGCGCGTCATACACATCGTCCAGCGAGCAGCACCGTCCCGCCTTGGGTGCCTCCGGGATTCCGTGCTTGCCCGCAAGTCGCGTCTGATCCCGCAGTTGCAGCGTCAGCCCCACCACCGTGTTGCCGCTCTGCGCAAGCATCGCCGCCACGGTAGAGGAATCCACTCCCCCCGACATCGCTACGGCAATCGTTTCATCCTGCATCATGCTGTCCTTTATGGTCGAACTCTTCGTGTGCTACCGCTCAACGAGACCGCTTCTGCAATCGCCCGGCTGGCAACCCTCCCGAAGCGTCTTCCAAAATTTCAAATCCCTACGGCGCCGGCATCGGCTCCGGTGGCGGAGCAAGCTCCGTCCGCCCAATCTCGTACCGCAGCACCACATCGTCCATCGTCCGGCTCTGTACCAGAACCCTCTTTACCGTCGGCACCGTGATCAGCGCTCCATTCCCGTCGTGCGGCTGAATAAACGGCCATGATCGTTCTGCGTCCATCGGCTCAAACCGAAATACCAGCCTGCGCGGCTTGAGAAACCGGCTCCAGCCCGTGGCTGCCGAAGCGTAAACCGATACCACGCTTTCACTGCTCACCAGGTCGCAGGACTCCAACTCCAACATGAAATCCAGCCCAGCAATCCCGTCGAGATGTTCGCGCCGTTCCGTCGTACATGCCCAGCGCGTCAGCGGATTCATCCCGCGGGAGGAATCCCCGTAGCGCACCGCACCAAACGGCACCGCCAGCGCTGCCGCAAATACCACCACCAGTCGACTCGGCCGGTAGACCGTCCGCATCCGCGAACCCTCGCTAATCTCGCCCACAGCCGTGCGACTGCACCATCTCCGCTGTGGACCCTGGGCACTTTCTCTGCTCCGCTTCCAGTCCCGCGGAGTCCCAAAATTTATTCAAGCTCACCCTGCTGTTCCGGCCTCTACTGGGGAAAGCTTCCTCAGCCGCTCTACCGCCTCCGGCACAACCGAGAGCACGTAATCCACGTCCGCATCTGACGCCGTCTTCAACAGGCTGAAGCGCAAGCTGGCCCGGGCGCGCACCTTGTCCAATCCCATCGCCATCAGCACGTGACTAGGCTCCGTCGCTCCGGAGTGGCACGCCGATCCGCCCGATACCGCCACACCCTTAAGGTCCAGCGCGATCACCAGCGCCTCTCCCTCCAGCTGATCGAACCAGATATTCGAGGTATTCGCCACGCGCGCCACTGAACCACCGTTCACGCCCGTGCCCGGCAGCCGCACCATCTCTCTCTCCAGCCGATCGCGCAGCGCCGCCACGCGCTCCATGGTCCCGTCTTCCAGACTGTGCATCGCCAGCTCCGTGGCTTTGCCGAATCCCACAATGCCGGCCACATTCTCCGTGCCCGCACGCCGCCGCCGCTCGTGGCTGCCGCCCACCATCAACGACTCCACTGGCGTTCCGCGCCGCACAAACATCGCGCCCACACCCTTGGGACCATGCATCTTGTGCGCGCTGATCGAGAGCAGATGGCAGCCGATCTTGCGCACGTCCATCTCCAGCTTGCCCGCGCCCTGCACGCCATCGATATGGAAGTAGACGCCCGCCTCCGCCGCAATCCGCCCGATCTCTTCCACCGGCTGCACCACGCCGGTCTCGTTGTTCGCCAGCATCACGCTGATCAGCCGAGTTCTGCCTGGACGCAGCGCCGCGCGGATCTCCTCTACATCGATCAATCCACTCGGTTGCGGTGGAACGTACGTAACCTCCACACCCCGCTCCGCAATCCTCTGTGCAGCCTGCAAAACCGCCGAGTGCTCGATGGCCGTCGTGATGAAGTGATCGCCCGGCCGCAGCAGGCCAAACAGAGCCGTGTTGTCGCCCTCCGTTCCACCGGAGTTGAACACGACCTCAGCGTCATGGCAGTTGAAGAACTCGGCCAGCGTGGCGCGCGCCGTATCCACCGCGGTTCGGGCCTGCTGCCCGTGCAGGTGAATCGAGGACGCATTGCCGAAGTGCTCCGTCCAATAAGGAAGCATCGCCTCCACCACCTCGGGCAGCAGAGGTGTGGTGGCATTGGCATCCATATAAATCCGTCGCACTCTCGTCCCCCTTATCGCAATCCGCTGATCCGGTGCCCCGGGCGGCGAAGCAATTCCACCACCGCGTCCCAGAGCGGCCCCGCCGCAATCCTTCCGCCCGAGCGGGCCCTCTTCTTCAATTCTACGGTCGAGTTGGTTTGCGGCCCAGTTCGTCCCCCCGCTGGCCCCATTTACGTCATTGTCAACCGGACCCGCCCCCTCGCTCTGCTACAGTGCCATCACGCGGCCTTCAGCGCCGTCAGGAGGAACCTAGGATGTACAAGAAGATCGGCGCGGCCACTGCCGCACTCGCCTGTTGCTGTCTGCTCTCTCTCCCGTCTGCCCATGCGCAGATGGGAACGGCCGCTAAACCTGCCGTCGGAACCGCCCAGCCCCCCTCTCAGGTCTACGGACAACTCCTCTCCCGGCTGGAGAAAGAGTTCGTCGACGCCGCCGAAGCCATGCCCGAAGACAAGTTCAACTTTGCCCCCACCCAGGGCGAGTTCACTGGCGTCCGCTCCTTCAGCGCCCAGGTCAAGCACATCGCCGAGGCCAACGACTACTTCTTCCACGATCCCACCAAGCCCCCCAAGGACAGCCGCGCTGACATCGAGAAGCTCACCAGCAAGGCCGACATCGTGAAGGCTCTGAAAGACTCCTTCTCCGTCGCCCATACCTACATCGACGGCATTACCCCTGAAAACGCCTTTATCACCGTCCAGGGCGGAAGCACCCGCGCCGGCACCGCCTCCCTGGGTATCGCTCACCTCATGGATCACTACGGCCAGGTGGCGGTCTACCTCCGCATGAACGGCATCGTTCCGCCCGCCAGCCGGAAGTAGTCGCAGTTCCCGGTCGCCCCAGGTCTCCTTATGTTGGGAGGCCTGGGCAGGGAAATCTCTGGCCGGCGCACCTGCGGACGCCCGCTACTCGTCGTCCTCTGAGATCCCGAAATTGGTATTTCCAGCGTCAGGCTCCGCGTTTTGCAGCCGTTGCAGCGTCGTTCGGTACAGCCACACCGCGGCAATGCCGCCTGCAAACGCCGAAGCCGCTGCGATGGCGCTTACCTTCAGCCAGTTGCCCAGGTCCTTGCCACTTTCCGTAGTTCTCTTGGGATTACCTTTATCTTGCTCGTTTTCCATAAGATCCGGTCACCTCAGCGGATCGCCCCGGTACCCTCACCGGTGGCCACGCTCCATCACAGGGACGTTTGTCCTCCCTCAAATGATGCTGGAAAAGATTTCCACAGAAAATATCGATTTTTGTATTTGAATTCTCCGAGATCTATAGTAACGTGTATTTATTCCGGTGATGCGGGAATCCCTTTCCTGCAGCGCCGGGAGTAGTTTGCGTCACTGGCCTCCCGGCACGAATAGCTAGAACGTTCGTGCCGTCTTTTTTTCTCAGGCCTTGTACCCCCCTCCCCCCCTTCAGCATCTCCGCAACCTTTGATCTCCGGCCCCGTCTTCTAGAGAGACAGTCTGTTCCTGTTGCTCGCTTCGCAGGCGCAGAGCGCACCATTTGCTCTAAAATGCTGAACGAGAGAACCGCTTCTATGTTTAATGTCACGAAACGCCGCTGGGCCCTTGGTCTGATCATTGCCGCCGCCACCCTCGTCAGCTATGCGCAGTGGTCCAACCCTGCCGAGGACGTTCCGGCTTACCACCCCTCCGCCCCGCTCAAAGTCAGCGCCCTGCCGCCCATCAAATCTGGAAACGAGCTGACCGGCAACAACTTCCGTTATCCCTGGCAGGTCCACGTCTACCAGCAGGCCGCCAAGGTTGGGAACGTTCTTTACCAGCTTCCCTGCAACTGCCGCTGCGATCGCGCCCTGGGCCACACCAGCCTGCGTAGCTGCTTCGAGACCCTCCACGGCACCGAGTGCTCCACCTGCGCCAAGGAAGGCTTCTTCGCCTACCAGCAGACCAAGCTGGGCAAGACTCCCGCCCAGATCCGCGCCGCCATCGCTCACCACGACTACGAGTCCATCGACCTCGAGAAGCAGTAGGTAGCGAAGCGGCGTCGCATGACAGGGTGGGCCGGCCTCCACGAGGGGCCGGAAAACTTGTCAAGTGCAAATTCTTCTAAGTCACTGATTCCAGAGACTTGGGTTTTGCCGATCAATTGCCCCGTTTGTGCCATCATAGATATAGTGCCGGCGGAGGGGACGGGCTGACCTGCCTTAGCTGCTGCCCCGCCGATTTCCGCGATCCTGCCCAGCCCAAGGCCTGATTTGAGGCTTGCCCAAAATGCACTGTGAAACTGTGAAATGCCATTTAAGCTTCTTGGCTACAACGGCTTGCAAGACACCGTTCCGGCACAATGGAGGCGCATCGCGGCTGTGAAGCTGTGAAACTGTGAGCGCCCCTATCCCTTTCGGCGTAGAATATGAACAGCAGCACGAGCCGGTTGGCTCCGCTCGCACCTTCGGCTATCCGCAGAGCATCCATACGATAGCCACAATGGGGGCGTCACGGTTTCGACGGGATCGATTGCGGTTTAGGAGGCATGTCGGGGTGTGGGCACCCGTAATCGCTCGCAAAACAACAATTGCCAACGATAATCTGGCACTTGCTGCTTAATTAACTAAGCAGCCGCCTTCCACGGCTTCGCCTATGGGCCGTGAGCGGGCGTCGCACAGTAGGCTGGCTTGAGCGGCTCGGTCCGGGCGGCAAGAGCGAGATCAATCGGACTAGCTTCTGGCGCATCTTGTCCGTTCTGAGTTCCAGAGGCGAAAACATGCGGAATCGGACAAAGCATGAAGGCTCCTGACTGACAGCGATTTCGGACGCGGGTTCGACTCCCGCCGCCTCCACCATACACGGACATCCTCAACTTTAGACGTTCCTTTAGAACCAGCGACTGATCTCGGCTGAAGGCGTGCCTTACAAACGACTTCGCCGGAATTCGATTCCTACCGCGTCCCGCCCGCGCTCAATTCTCAAGATTGATGAGGCCTCGATGGATCGCAGTCGTTGCCGCTTCGGTGCGGTCCGACACCTCCAGCTTTTCAATGATGCTGTTGACGTGGTTGCGCACGGTGTTGCTGCTGATCTGGAGGACTGAGCCAATCTCTTTGTTGGTGAGACCGCGAGCGAGCATGTTCAAAACTTCAAGCTCTCGCGAGGTGAGGCTCGTGCGCATCATCCGTTCGGCAAGACGTGCGGCAATATTAGGCGGCAGATAGCGCCGGCCCGCATGGACGGCGCGAATCGCTTGCACCATGCTGGCCTGAGGTGTGTCTTTGAGAAGGTACCCTTGCGCCCCGGCCTGCACTGCACCGTAGATGTTCTCGTCCGTTTCAAAACTTGTGAGGACGATGGTGCGGGCGTTGACTTTCGCCCGCCGGAAGGCCTGGAGCGTATCAATTCCGCTCATTCCGGGCATTCGCAAATCCAGCAGTACGAGATCTGTAGGCGTTTGGGCGAGGATATTGAGCGCGTCTTCACCGCTCTGGGCGGCACCCACAACCTCGAGACCCGACTGCGTGCCGAGCATGCTGGCCAAGCCGGCGAGTACGACCGGATGATCATCCACGATAAGAATACGAATTGGTGCGCTTGGAGAATCCAGCATTGATTCCATGCTCCATGATGAAAGTCCACCAGAGTCTAGGCCAGGAAGTGAATGTGGCAGGAGGCGGCAGTGGAGCCGTCACTACGACTGTTGTGCCTCTACCGGGCTGACTCTCAATTGCAAGTTTGGCTGAGATGTCCTGAGCCCGCTTGCGCATGCCACGCACGCCAAATCCTGCCACATTCTGACCGACTACGAAACCTGATCCATTGTCTTGAATTTCGAGAGAGGCGAGATTCTTTTCGTAGTGGATGCGTAGCTTCAGCACGTTTGGGCTGCCATGCCGAACCGCATTCGCCACCGCCTCCTGCCCAATGCGAAAGAGGGCGTCCGCAATTCGTAGTGGAATGGTCCTTTGGTCGCCGTTTCTCTCCGTGACCACTTGCACCACGCCCCCGGCCACCATATGCCGTGCAGAAGTCTCGAGCGCGGAAAGCACGTCCTCGGACTTCAGCCACTCAGGCCGTAACGTGGTGATGCTGCGTCGCGCCTCTTCGTGGCTGCGCCGGACGAGCGTATTCGCCAGATCGAGCTGCCGATGCAGGTCAGTCATTTCTGCAGGCATCCCAGAGCGAATCGCCTGCAACTGAAAGCCGACGCCTGCGAAACTCTGCGCCAGAGTATCGTGCATTTCCTGGGCCAGGCGCTCGCGTTCCTGCAGAACGGCCTTAAATCGCCAATACTCGATCCGCTGATAGACAAACACCACCAAAAAGCCAAGCAGAAGGATGCAGATCGCAACGAGAACGATATGAGATGTGCTCCACCACGGTGGCCCCGCCAGTATCTGTAGATCTTCGTTGGATCGGAGCAAGAGGACAAAGGGCGTGCGGTACAGCGTGAATTTTGGATCGACAACGCAGATGCCCCGAAGCTGAAGCGTGGAACCGGGGCGGAGTCCCTCAATAAGACGATCGCCGCGGGTTGAACGCAGGACGGCGCGGAATGACTGGGGTCCCTCGTCGAGATCGAGCGTGAGCGCGTCTCCGGGTCCTCGTTCTTTGGCCGTCAGGCGACCGAGAACCTCGATGAAGGTGGCGTCAAATTTTCCCGTCGACGCTTGGGACGCGGTTACTGAGACCGGCGGCATCGGGGTGCGCTGCCATAAGACGCGCACGCTGGCCTGCTCAATAATTGAGCTAAAGTCTCCCGGACTCACGTTCCCGGTGACTTCGACCTCATCCCCCACGTTGAGCGGAGGG
>CBJOJD010000045.1:0-21166 GCA_966443485.1 uncultured bacterium
CTCGCGTCACCTGATCCTGCCCGAGGTGGGCACCGAGGGCCAACGCAAGCTGAAGGCCGCCCGTGTGCTCTGCGTGGGCACCGGCGGGCTGGGCTCTCCGCTGGCCTTCTATCTGGCCGCCGCCGGAATCGGCACACTGGGGCTGGTTGACTTCGACGTAGTCGACGCCAGCAACCTGCAACGTCAGATCATTCATTCGACGAAAGACATAGGCCGCAAGAAGCTCGATTCGGCAGAAGAGAAGCTCAAGGCGCTCAATCCTGCGCTCAATGTGGTCAAGCACGAGACCATGCTGACCAGCGCCAACGCGCTCGAAATCTTGAAGGACTATGACGTCATCGCGGATGGCACCGACAATTTCCCCACCCGCTATCTGGTGAATGACGCCTGCGTGCTGCTCGGCAAGCCCAACGTCTACGGATCCATCTTTCGTTTCGAAGGACAGGCCAGTGTCTTCGCCACCGAGCAAGGCCCCTGCTATCGCTGCCTGTATCCCGAGCCGCCTCCGCCTGGCCTGGTGCCAAGTTGCGCAGAAGGCGGAGTGCTGGGCATTCTGCCCGGCCTGGTCGGAGTAATTCAAGCCACCGAGACCATCAAGCTCATTCTCGGCAACGGAGAGCCGCTGATCGGCCGCCTGCTGCTGGTGGACTCGCTGGCCATGCGCTTCCGCGAACTGAAGCTGCGCAAGAATCCCGACTGCCCGGTGTGCGGCGCTCATCCCACCGTGACCAAGCTTATCGACTACCAACAGTTCTGCGGCATTCAGCCGGAGACACCCCAGGAGAAAACCATGAAAAACGGCATCCCCCAGATGACCGTACAAGAACTCAAGCGCCGCATGGATGCCGGCGAGAGCGTGCAGCTAATCGACGTGCGCGAGCCCTACGAGGCGCAGATCGCGCAGATCGGCGGTAAGCTGATTCCCCAAAATGATGTGCCCAACCGTCTGGCCGAGATCGAGCGCGACCGTGAAGTCATCGTGCACTGCAAGTCCGGAGGGCGCAGCCAGCGCATCGCCGAATTCCTGCAGCAGGCCGGCTATCCCAAGGTGGCCAATCTCGCCGGTGGAATCACCGCCTGGAGCAATGAGGTCGATCCTTCGGTGCCGAAGTACTAGGCTCATCCTTCACTCCGCTACTACCGGGAGTGAAGGATTGACCGAAATTTGGCTTGTGTTGCTCGTTCTCTCGTTGTCTCCTCTTGGCCATGACTCATATTCGTCTCAAACCTCCGGGGCAACAACGCACCTATGGCGTGCTGGTGGGGTCCATCAAAGATGGGCAGATGGATCCCAGCGGCCGCTCGCCGCACTATGAGGTCTGGGTGCAGGCCGATCACGATTACCGCATCGCCGTAAACGCTCAGTCCGTGGACGGCAGCGACGTATTGGCCCTGTACTTCCCTTCCTGGACCGACCCTACCCGTCTTGATCTAGAAGCGCTGGCAGCCGGCTCCCCGGGGTTCACCCCACTACAGACCGGACCGAACGGCCAGGGATTGGATTACGTACGCGACGGCCTCTTCGACCCCAACGCCATGGCGCCAATCCCAGCAGAGGGCTCAGGCGTGACTCTCGCCAACCTTCTCGATGCGCAAATTCAGAGGGCAAAGAGCGACCCTGCGGCCGTCGTCATTGCGGTGGGACAATACTTCTCCGATCCTGGGAGCGATCAGAGCTTCGGCTTTTCGCCGGAACGCGGCGTGCACGACATCCACATGATGCAGGGCAACAGTGGCAGCTTCGCCAGCGATAATATGGTCCGCGGAGACGGGGCACTCTTCATCCGCTACGGCGATGGAGGAATGATCGCGCTGTTCCTTCGCTTCACCACGCAATCCACCACCACCGACGGCCAGACCGGCAATCCTGTCTAGAGTGTGTTATGCGCGGTTGGAGCTTCGCAAACTGAGCAAAATTGGCGTCCCGCGACGACTGCCGATGAAAACCATAGCGCCGGCTTCCTAGCCGGCTGTAGCGCGAGCCCCCAGATCCGCGCATTGGGGATCTTTCCAAACTCTGCTTCTTGTTAGCGCACAATCTCCACAGGAGACGGCCGCGACGGCTCGGCGCTGCGATAGCTTTCGTCGATCTTGCCGAATATCATCTTGCCGCTGGCGGTCTGCAGAACGCTGGTGACAGAGATGTCGACCGAGCGGCCGATCATCTTGCGCGCGTGATCCACCACCACCATGGTGCCGTCATCCAGATACCCGACGCCCTGGTTGTACTCCTTGCCCTCTTTGAGGATCACCACGTTCATATGCTCGCCAGGGAGCACCACCGGCTTGAGTGCGTTGGCCAGGTCGTTGATGTTCAGAACCTCAACGTGGTGCAAGTGGGCAACCTTGTTGAGATTGAAGTCGTTGGTCACGACCTTGGCCTCCCATTTCTTGGCCAGCTCCAGCAACTTCAGATCCACCTCGCGGATCGTAGGAAAGTCATCGGAGACAATCTGCACCTGCAAAGCGGCATTGGACTGCATGCGCTGCAGCATGTCCAGGCCACGCCGGCCGCGCTGCCGCTTGGAGGCGTCTGTTGAATCCGCCACCACCTGCAGCTCGCGCAGCACGAACTCCGGCACCACCATGATGCCGTCGATGAAGCCGGCCTCGGCGATGTCGGCGATGCGGCCGTCGATGATCACGCTGGTGTCCAGCACTTTGGCACTGCGCCGTTGCGGACGTTCTCCATTGAACAGCGTGCCCAGGGCGGCAGGATTGAGCATATCGCCCTTGTTGGCTCCCACCAGCAGTCCCACATAGGTCATCAGCAGCAGCACGAAGATCTGTAAAACGGCCGAACTGGAGCTGCCGATCGGCGCCGAACGCAGCACCAGGCAGAACAATGCGGCGCCGAAGATCCCCAGCACGCTGCCCGCCACCGCGCCAATCAGTCTTCGTAAAGAGAGAGAGCGTACCCGGACTTCGAAAACGATCACAGCAGTCGCAGCCAACCCACCCGTCAACGAAGCGATCCAGCCGGGGAGCCCGAAGGGACGAAGCACGTAGCAAACAACGCTGAGCAGGGCAACAAAAAGTACACGCAACAAGACAAGATCCATAAAGGGCCTACTCCCGCTGAGGCCAGCTGTTACCCCTTCAGACGGGCACAGTTGGGGAGTATGCCGATCCAGCCACGCGATCGTCAAGCAGGAAAGTTGATGATGCTGGTTCGCGGATCGGACCCCGTCTGTCGTACGGAAGTAACACCCGAAATCGGCCCCGGAGGCCGTCCCGCTGGCGCGCCGCTTAGGAGGCGACGGCCAGGGCCGCCGGATGCAGGCGTGTGCTTCCCTTGCGCGGGCCGCGCTTGCGGGCACTCATCACCTTGATGCGTTCCAGCAGTTCCTGGGGGGAGATCGTCTTCTTGGCCAGCAACGCGTCCGCGCCATGGAGATGGTCGCCCACCTTCTGCGGATCGCCCAGCAGGATCATGGGAATATGAGAAGCCATCGCCTTGAGGCGGCCAATGAGCTGATCACCATTCATCTGCGGCATGGAGTAGTCGGAGAGCACCAGATCCACTACGGTGTTGGCGAAGACGCTGATCGCCTCTTGTCCGCTCAGCGCAGACACCACGCGGTACCCGTTGGTGGTCAGCATGAACTTCAATACCGACAGATCCTGCTCATTGTCATCGACGCACAAAATCACTTTCTTCGGCCGCATAGCTTGGGACACTCTCCTGACTTCTCTCAAGTTGTGCTGATCCTTCTTGAACGCGCAATCTCCTGTCCCGCTCATGAGGAGCAAGTGGGGCGAGGTTCTGACTGGGCCGGGACCGGGAGCGCTGAATCTTTCGACACCGATAGCGTGTCCGGCGTGCGAACCAGTGTTATCGCCACCCAGGGCGGGTGACGCCAACACACGACACGACCGGCTATCGGTACTAAAAAGAGCCGATACTCTCGACCAGATTGCGTTTTGAAGCTGGATCAGACCCGGCCCGAAGGCCGGTTAAATTTCTTCAATGCTTGGCAAGACTACGGGGGTCGGAAGGTGGAGAAAAGAGGGAAGGAGAGGCGAAATCACACGTGGAAAACTGCACCCCTCCCGAGGGAATTTCCATAGGATCAACGAATACAGCAACTTGCCTTTATGAATTCCTGTTGAAAGAGTGTGCATCACGGCAGGAAAAGCTGACCTTTTGCAACCATAACGGTGCTACCGCCCACCCGCACTTGATCCACCTTCGCGGAATCCTTTCGCGCGGAGAGAAAAAGATCGCTTGGCCTGCCCATCTCCACTCCCTGGCGGACGTGAATCAACTCACCGGAAGCCACACATCCGCGCTGCACCAGATAGCTGATGGCACACCCCGCTGCCGATCCCGTGGCCGGATCCTCTCCCCCATTGAACTGCATGCGCACACGATACCTCGGACCGCTGCTCGCGTCTTGGTTGGGAGCCAGCACGTAGAACCAACGCGCTCCGCGCGCACGCAGCCACTGGGTGGCCTCCTCCTGCAGTACGCGCAGGCGCTCCAGGCATTCCGTCGAGCGCAGCATCACGATGGCGAACGCCGTTCCGGTGGACACGACCTGAGGCGGCAGCAGCGGATCCAGATCCCCAGCTTGCAGACCGCACAGCCTGGCCACCTCTTCTCGATCGAGTTCCGCGCCGAACTCCGGATCGCGCTGCGTCATCTCTCCGAACTTGGCTGAGTCTCCGCTGAAGCGCACCGGGATGGGCCCCACGTTCTCCGCTAACGTCACGGTGTCGCCACGCAAGGTCTCCGGAGCATGCAGCTTGAGAACCGTCGCTGTACCCAGCGTAGGATGACCGGCAAACGGCAGCTCCTCCTCGGTGGTGAAGATACGCACCCGCACGCCCTCGGCGGCTTCCAGGACGGGATCGCGTCGCTCCACAAAGGTAGTCTCGGAAAGATTGAACTCGCGCGCGATGGCCTGCATCTGCTCACTACTCAGATCGCAGTTGTTCAGGACCACAGCCAGCGGGTTTCCCGCCAGCGCGGTTTCAGTGAAGACGTCGACGACAAAGTAATCAAGTACTTGGGAAGGACGGGCTGCCATAGCTTCATTATGGTCGAGCCCCCTTGAGGGTCGAGCCCGCTCGCCGCGGCGGCGCCACAGCACTATCTGACCACACAGTGCCGCAGACTGTGCGCTTGACAGGCAGCCGCGAACGCTCAACACTGGAAGTCAGCGACGCGCGAGCACCGGTGGCGAAGTGGCTAACGCTCAGGTCTGCAAAACCTGCATTCGCGGGTTCAACTCCCGCCCGGTGCTCCAATCATCCCCTCAGGCCTTACCTGGCCTTCCGTTCAGCCCTTACGCGTTAGACCAATCGATCTTGAACGACTGAACCCGGCTCTCCAGCTGGGCAGCCAGGCGCACCAGATCGCTGCAGGCCGCGGTGATCTGTTCTCCGGCTACGCTGGAGTGCTCCGCAAACTGCGAGATGGAACTCATGTTCTCGCTCACCTGGCTAGCGGCCGACGCCTGCTGACTCGCTGCTGTGGCGATCTGCCGGATCATGTGATCCGATTCACGGGCCTGCTTCAGAATCGCCTCGAGCGCGTTGCCGCACTCATCCATCTTGGCCAGTCCTGTGTTGACCCGCTCTCGCCCGCTCTTCATCACATCCACGGCCTTGGACGTGTCCTGCTGGATGGTGCTGATCATGTTGGCGATCTCACGCGTAGCTGTGGTGGTGCGTTCGGCGAGCCGGCGTACCTCTCCCGCAACCACGGCAAATCCTCTGCCCTGGTCTCCTGCGCGCGCCGCTTCGATGGCCGCATTCAACGCAAGCAGATTGGTCTGGCTGGCAATCTCGTCGATGACGCCGACGATTCGGCCAATTTGCTCTGAGCTTCGGCCCAGGCACTCGATCTCTTCCGCTGCTTCTCCGGTCACCTCGGCTGCACGGCGAATCACTTCGCAGGTATCCGACACCACCTCGTGTCCATGTTCGGCCGCACGCTCGGTGGCCATACCGGATTGGGCCGCGCTCTTTGCCGCCTGCGTGACCTCCGCGATGGCCGCCGACATCTGCACCATCGCCGCCGCCGCCTGCTGTGTCTCTTGCGTGTGCTCGCGAGAACGTTTCGATGTGTCTTCCGCCGTAGAGTTCAGCTCCGACGAAGCCGCTGTGGTCTGTTCCGCCGCCTGCGAGATGGAACCCAACACTTCGCGGAACGAAACGATGGTCTGGTTCACGGCGTGCGCTACCTGCCCGATCTCGTCGGTGGAGTTCACATCCAGAGTGTGCGTCAGATCCCCGGCCGCCACCGCCTCCAGGACCTCCACTGCCTTGCGGACAGGACCCACAATTCCGCGTGTGATGGCCATACCAGTCGCTGCCAGGACGATCACCAGCACCAGCATCAGTCCACCCAGCTCCATGCTGCGGCGCAGGATGATCTTCTTGGCCGTGCTCTCCTGGTTGGGGATCCAACTGGCGGTGAGATCCGACAGCCGGTCGTTTGCAGACTTGTGCTGTGCGAACAGCGGGTTCATCTTTTCGGTGCGGATTTTGCGCGCGCCCTCATGATCGCCCGCCAGCAACGCCGGAATATACTCCTGGTCCATCACCACATACCACTGATGGCCGGAAGGATAGGCTTCGTCGTGCATCAGGGTCCGGATGGGACCCGCAGGAAGAACATCCTGATAGTGCTTGTGCGATTGCTCGAAGGCGTCTCGATCTTGCCGCAGCTGGTCGACGAACTTGCGCGTTGCCTCAGGACTTTGCGCTTCTTCGGCGCCAATCGCAGCCGGGAGCGCAGCCACCAGGCTGGCAGGCGGGTCATAACAATCACCGGCCAGTTGATAGGCCAGCGCGATGTCCTGGTACATGGGCGAATTGATGCGAACTGCGCGCAGCGTCAGGAACGACAGGAACGCAAAGAGCCCTAATCCCGCCAGCGAAGTGCCAACCAGGATGCCCAACTTCCAGGAGAACTTTAACCGGTTCAGAAAATACATCGAACCATCCCCTTCGTAACTCCGGGGGATCGGAGCTTACTGAGGCTTTATCGGAAGGGGAAACGGATTCGATAGGAAATTTTTGGGATTAGAAACTGGGGACCAATCGCAGGCGATCCAGCCGATAGAGTGGTCGGATGGGAAGTATCAACCAAAACGGGCGTTTTGGCCGGTCACGACACTCCCCATCGTCCCCGAGGAACTAAAGCGCAATCATGGGCTGAGGCAGGCGGGTGCGGGCGCGGTCCAGGAACAGACGCATGCGCAGCGCTTCCGAGCGCTGCATGGCCACCAGGCGCATCTGCCGGCGGATGTGGTCGGCGTTATCCAGGCGGGAGATCTGCGACTCGTCGTAGTCGGCGTCGCGCTCTAAGCGGGTGACCCTCTCCTCGATGGTGCGGCGAAAACGGGGGCTAATCTCAAATCCGTCCTGAGGCATGCAGTCGGGGATCATGTTCGGCTCCTGGGGGCAAGATATCAGCGGCTCGAAAAATTATTTTGTTTCCGGCCTCAAGTTTCCTACCACACTGCCGATACTACCGAAGACCCCCAGCCCGCGCTAGGTTACCCGCGTTCCCATTTGTGTGAAGCGCCGGTAACAAATTGTCCGAAAACGAGACAGGGGCGGTGGAAAACCCGCCCCTGCATTCTTGCTCAATTGCCCATTCGTTTGAGAAGCCTGTTTTTCGGCCCCTTATCGGCTCGGGTTGGCAGGAATATCCGCCACCGCCAGCACGATCTTGGTGCCGTTATCCAAGTGCACATTTTCCCTGGCAGCCAGAAGCGCGCCAGAGGCGTTCGAGAAGGGCTGGCCGTTGGCGTTGGCTGCGATCAGAAGTCCCGGGACCGCGGTGGTGCGGATGGCGACATTGCCATTCTTCGCGACTACCGTGCCCACCGGAGGCGCTCCACTTGCACTCGCGCCAGAGGCCGCTGTTGTCCCAGCACTCGGAGCCGCCGAAGAAGCCTGGGGAGCCTCAGCTCGCGGTGCTGCCATCGCACTGGAAGATCCACTGCCGCTGGAAGGTGCAGCCCCAGAGCCCGCGGCACCACCGCCCGAAGGCATCGCCGTTGGCGCGCTGGAACTGAATGCGTCAGAGGGCGCACCCTCGCCTGCCGCCGGAGCAACCGACTGCAACACCGACTTGATGGGAACCTGCTGACCGCCCTTCAACTGCGCCTGATCAAATTGCAGGGTCACTCGGCCATTGGGATTACTGGAATCATGAGCAGCAACGTCGATAACGTGGCCGATGATCTTGGACCCTTTCGGGATGACCGTGCCATTCGCGGTGGTCGCCTTCTCCGTGGTCTTCACCACCACCGTCTCCCCCGGCTTGGCGCTCTTGGAATCGATCTTGGTCTGCAACTCCCCGGCTACAGGGCGGAGCTGCGCGTTCTCTACCTCCGGAGCGTTGGCAGTACTTTGCACCGGAACCGCCTGCTGCGAGGTAGATGGCGCTGCGCTGGTCTGACTGGCCGCGCTAGGAGCGGTTGGAGCACTGGATTGCGGACTGCCCGGAGAGGATGAACTTACCTGAGCCGCCACGGGAAGACTGGCCAGTGCGGCTAGGACACTGCATACGAGACTGGCATTCTTCATGAAAGAGAAACCTCCATCCCTCCCCGCTCCCGGTCGAACAGTCGACGAGAAGCCCGAGAGGCCAACGGAGTGGCTGCAGACGCCGTGCCACAGCTCCGGCGAAGGACCGATCCGGGCCAGCCTGTTGCAGGCGAATCACTTGCCAGCTCTTGAACGGGAGGCAACCAATGCTGCTGGGCGTTCCGCCGGGCAGATTCTTCGCCTCCTGTGTAAATTGTCGTAGCCGATTAGGCGCGATAGTGAGGGTTCACTCTGCCTCCCACCCGCCGCAAGGCGCCGCTACTGCGCGTTGGGAGCGTAATAGCCCTTGCGCACCTGGGCATGGGTGCCCTCCCCACAGCTCACCCCGATGTGCCGGAAGGTTCCATCCAGCTTGGTGTTGGTGGGAACGTAAGTGCCTACGTATTGGGTGCGCAACTCGTCCTCGATCTGCTGAAACGCCGCTTCCAGCTTCTTGCCGTTGTTGCCGACATTGATCAGCCGTCCACCCGTATCCTCAGACAGCCGTTTGGCGGCAGAGTACCCGCCGTAGCCGAATCCGCCATAGAAGCCGGTATCCGCAATGAGAATCACGTAGATGATGGCGTTCGATCGCTGCGCTGCGGCGACGGCCTCGCCGATCTTGGTCTTGCTGCCCTGGTCCTCACCGTCGGTGAGAATGATCATGGCCTTGCGGCCGGACTCCTGGTTGAGCTTCTCATTGGCAGCCAGGTAGATCGCGTCGTAAAGGAGCGTGCCTTTCGGTGCGCCGATGGTCGGAATGGTGCCGCCTCCGGCCCCCGGAATGCCCGCGCCTCCATTGCCCCCAGCGGTATTGATCTGCGCCTTGTCCATGGCGTGGGCGAGCATGCGCGGGCTATTGGTAAAGTCCTGGAGCAGGTCAACGTTCACATCGAACGACAGCAGGAAGGCTTCATCTTTTTTGCGCAACACGTGCTCCAGGAACTGGGCACCAGCCTGCTGCTCCAGCGGAAGCACATTCTCCTGGCTCCCGGAGGTATCCAGAAGAATGCCCAGGGTCAGGGGTAGGTCGGTCTCCGCAGTGAAGTTCTTCCACGTCTGAGGCTGCTTGTCTTCCTGGATGGTGCAGTCGTTTTTCGTGAGGTGCGGCACCAGGTTCCCGCTCTTGTCCTTGACGGTAAAAAAGAGGTCAACCAGGTTCACCTGAAGCTTGAAGGTGGCCACTGGCTGCTCGTCCTGGGGAGTCGCCGGAGCGGTGCTCACGGGAGGCGCGTCCGGGGAGGGAGGGAGCTGCGCCCAGGCTGCCACCGGAGCCAGGGGCAGAACCAGCACGAAAGAAAAGAGCCGACGCATGCGCATGTCACTACCTTAGACGCAGAATAGATGAATTGTTGAGACATCCGAAGCCCGCATCAGTACTCCGGTGCGGGGTGTTTTCAAGCAGCTGGCTCAAACCGGCCATCCGCCCGATCCAAAGCGAGGGTCCGCACGCCCCGGTCCTGAATCGCATCCCAGTTATCAGATGGCATCGGCGCTCATTTCGTGATAGATTCGCGGGCTATCGGGCGCGGAGAGAGCAACCTGCGAACGAGTGGTGCGTCTGATACTCTGACGGGTGAGCCAACATAGCGAAAACGCTGCAAATGCTCACCCCAGACGGTTTGGGGCGTTTTGGGGAGGACCGAGATACCTGTGAAGCCTGGATTGAAAGCATCGGCGCTGGCGGCGCTTCTGAGCCTTACATTTAACCCTGTTCCGGCCGCTTGGGCACAGCAGACGCAGCAAACTCAGCCTCCCGCGGTTCCCGATGCTCCGGCGCCTCAGCCCGTTCCCTTGTCGGACGCAGCTGGCCCGATCAAGCCGGGAGGCGGTTCGGGCTCTGAGGGCTCCAGTTCCACTATCACCGCGCCCCAGCAGCAGGTTCCCGTCGCTCCCCCTGCCCCCGCCCGCGACGACGTGCAGACCAAGCCGCCGGAGACGCCGGCGACCGGCCAGGCCGCGGAGGATCTGGGATACAGAATCCAGCTGAATGTGAACTTCGTTCAGGTGCCGGTCACGGTGAAGGATTCGAAGGGCAAGCTGGTTGCGGGCCTCACCTATCGCGACTTCAAGGTCTTTGAAAACAACACCCGCTACCCGCTCACCTTCTTCACGGTCGATCCGTTCCCGCTCTCGGTAGCCTTTGTGGTGGACCAGACCCTCCGCGCCGATCTGATGACCCAGGTGAATGACTCCCTGGCCGCAATCCAGGGCGCCTTGACTCCCTACGACGAGCTCGCAGTGGTCACCTATGGCAACGGCGCACAGGACCGCTCGGGCGGCTTCACTGGCGCGCAGAGCGCCCGGGTGCCCTTCGTCCTCTCCATGGCCAAGTCCTCCGGAACGGAGCGGCTGAACCCGGTGAATGACGGCCCCTTCGCCAGCTGCAATGTGCGTCAGAACGGCAACTGCGTGGATCCGAACCTCCAGGCAGGCGGTTCCGCCGGCAACGGGTACTTCATCAGCATCCCCAAAGAGATCCACACTCTCAATGACGGCATTCTGGCGGCAGCCAAGCTGCTCTCCACCCGCCCGAAGGAACGCCGTCGCGTGATCTACGTGATCTCCGATGGTGCCGAGTACGGAAGCAAAGCCAAATACGGCGATGTGCTGCGCTATCTCCAAACCCATCAAATCGGTGTCTACGGAACCCTGGTGGGCGACGCTGCACGTTGGGGCGAGGGACGGCTGAGCCGCATCCACCTGCCGTTCACCATGTACGACAACCTGCTGGTGAAGTACACCCTGGCGACGGGCGGCACCCTCGATTCCGAACACGGCGTTCGCGGCATTGAAACCAGCTATGCAGCGATCGCGGAAGAGGCGCGCACTCAGTACACGCTGGGCTATCTGAGCCACGAGTCGGTGTACGACAGCAAGTTCCGCAAGATCGACGTACGCGTGGATCGTCCGGGACTGGAAGTGATCGCCAAGAGCGGGTACTACCCCTCGGCCGACACACAGAAGTAGCTCACAGCAATTGCGACGGGCTCTGTCCTCTCCGGATGGAGCCCGTTTTGTTTGGGGCAAAGGTATTCCGAGTCCCGCTCTACAAGTCCGCGCGGTGGGCCTGCGAGGGGGACAGAGGGCGTGCGCACAAGAGCACAGAAAGACGAACGGCCAGCTCCTCAAGCTGGCCGTCCCGTACTGCTTTGGTTCGTCTTGCTGGTGAGTGTTTTCCCTTATTCTGAACGCGACCCGCGGGAGATGACATCCAGTACCACCGGAGCCAGTCCTTCTTTGGTCATAGCGAGCTTCTGCGCGGCCCCAAAGGAGAGGTCGATAATACGACCCTCGTTCATCAGGTCCCCACGATCAGTGATACGAACCACCACCGAACGCCCGTTGTTCAGGTTCACCACCTTGACCAGAGAGCCAAACGGCAACGTCGGATGACAGGCGGTCATCGCGTACATATCGAACCGTTCCCCACTGGCCGTTGTACGGCCTTCGAACACCGTCCCGTACCAGCTGGCCAAACCTCTGAGCAAGGCCTTGCGCTGGGCGGCGGCGTCTCTCTTAGAAACCGCAGTCACCGGATGAGCAGTCGGAGCGAAATCCGGGACTGAAGGTGGCACACTGGCTGCCGGCCGGGGGAGCTGCGCATCCGCATGTACGGTGCGCGTCGACAAAATGAAGACTCCCAAAACCAACGTGAGCGAAGAAATTCCAGCTAACAGCCAAATTCGGAGCGGAGCATTCAGGCAACAAACGCCTGACCTTCGTCGAATTACCATTCGATCATTCTACTAAAGTGTTAGATGAATGAGTATCTTTCGACCTACCCAATCACATTGAAACGGTTGAAGATCGGGGCGAAACTTATACTTTTCGTTGATAACACTTGAGTTACTCGGGACCGCTCGGAATCGATTTTTTCTGCCCCGCAGGCCGCGGTTTCGCTCTTTGATCGCCTGGAGGCATTAAGGAATCCTCATCGCTGGCGTCCCAAAAGACGACACGCAGCAAGGCCGGATGGATCGATCCTGGACAGGACGGCAGCACGGTTTGCCGGACCCGCTTCAGTTCGGCGAACGGTCAAACCAGCTCCGAAACCTCGAGCCGTTCTTCGGCCTTGAGGTATCCCTTACGTCGGAACCAGTCCTCCATAGCGACGGAGAGCCGCTCGAGGGGAACGCGCAGACCGGCCTCCAGCAAGCCATCGCCTGCCGGCAGCGTGTCGTCGAAGATAGCGTCGTTGGTGAAGTTGCGCATGGCGAAGTTATCGATCCAGCGAATCGGGCAGGGGAACAAGTTGCCCTCCGCATCCCTGCGCTGCACCGAAAGCTTGCGAACGAACATAGATCCACTGTACCGCCTCGGACTCTGGGTTATGGCTTCGCGCTCTCCGCGGGCTGAGCGTCCACCTTGAAACGCTTGTAATCGAAATCGCGTTCCGTAAAGCGCTGGCGCATGTTCTTGAGCAGCAACACGCGTGCGGCGATGTTGCCTTCCCCGCCGGTGGGGAGCCATAGGCCATCTTGCATCGGAGCTTGATCGAATCGAAAGCTTGAACCTCGCTGGATATTGGCGATGAGCCCTCCGGCGACATGGAAGTTGTCATCGAACGTGACCTCCAGGTGAGCGACCTGGCGGTCCGCTTCATCGATCCAGATGGTTCCTTTCAGCTTCTTCGAGGCGTCCTCAGCCAGGCCATGCGTCTTCGCATCCTTGCGGCCTTGAAAATCGAACACGATGGTCGAACGTCCGCGAAAGGTCTCACGACGCGGCGCGCCGACCTGCATCAGCTCCAGGACGCGGCTGATGCTGATCTCGCCCTGCTCGAGGGGCTGATCGGGCGAGGTCTTCTGTGCCTTCTCAACCAGCCGGGTGACTCGCTCCGTCTCCTTTTGCTGATCATGGTCGTTGAGTGGCTTGCCGTCCTTCTTCACCGTGCGCTCGATGAGGTGACCGTTCACGAAGAAGTCTTCGCTCTCGGTGGATTCGGTCTTGGTCACGTTGCCCTTCGCATCGAGCTGCTGAACCGTGGAAACCGAGCTGAAGGTATAGCTTTCGCGCACCTTCTCAAGCTGCTTTTGATGGGCCCGAGCCTGGCGGATGAGCTCATAGACATCAGGCAAAGGAGCGTTCGAGGCAGGCTCGGCGCACAAAGCAGTCGCGCCGGCCAGAAGCGCGATGGAGGTGAGCGCTGCCCAGGTCCAATTGCGCATTCTCGGCTCCCCCCTCGGTAGTCTCGATTTCCTGTTCCTAGTTTGACGGAGCACGGCGGCGGAAGGCTCCTGAGGCGCACACCCAGCTTCGGGTGCGATGCTATTCACAACCGGCGCTGCAAATGCATCTAATTGAAACGGTTGCAGCATAGATTCGAAAACCAATCTTCGCAAGGAGAACGTGTGCATGCTCAGACTCTTGCTTCATTGGCTTTTAAGCGCTCTGGCTCTGATCCTTACCTCGCGGGTGGTGCCCGGATTTGAGGTGCGCAGCCTCGGTTCCGCTCTCGTAGCCGCCCTGGTGATCGGCCTGCTCAATGCCACGGTCGGACTTTTGCTGAAGGTTCTCACCTTCTCGCTGAGTATCCTCACCCTGGGCCTGTTCCTGCTGGTGATCAATGGATTGATGATCCTGGTAGCGTCGAACATCGTGCGCGGATTCCGCGTGAACGGCATCGTTCCGGCATTTTGGGGAGCCGTCGTTCTGGCGCTGCTGGGAATGCTGTTCCGGCTCTTTACCCGCGAAGCTTAAGGCGGAAACTTCCAAAAGCTGTTGAGATCGAGCGCTGCTTTTGCCGGAAGCAGCGCATGACTAGTGCGCCACTTCCACAGGAGAAGGCGTTGCGTGGTGCTTGGCTGGGCTCTTCTTCGACGCGATCGGTTTTTGCGGCGAGACTTGCACCCGATTCTCTTGCGGAACCACGGTGTGAGTCAGAACCGTGCCGTTGGGAGAGTCTGGCACACGCTTCGCGCCGGCACTGGAGAACGCACCCGTCACGGGCGCGGCGGGCGGGGCTGGAAAGTTGTACATCCGAGCGGCGCTGGGTGAGGACTGAACCCGGGTGTAAACGGTCCATCCGCCCCCGGCCACGACGCAGACGATCGCAGCAGCTGCCGCACCACGCACCCATCCGCCCACCGGCAGAAACGGAGTTGGCCAGGCGATGACTCGCTGCTGGTGCGAACTGGCCTTCAAACCAGCCTGGATTCTTTCGGCCAGTCCGTCGGGTGCAGGCAGGTTTGCAATCAGGCGCAGGGTCGCTTCCGCGGAGGCGACGGGATCAGACGAGATCGGGTTGCGGGGAGAACTCATCGCGAACTCCTTGGGCGCTGCAACAGGCCAGCCATCAGGTTACGAGCACGGAAGAGCCTGGAACGCACGCTGGATTCGGTGACCCCCAGCACGTTGGCGATCTCCACGCTGCTCAGTTCCTCAAAGGCGGATAGTTGAAGCACCTCTCGCTCCTTGGAGGGAAGGCCTTCGACCAGGGCGAGAATGTGGGAATGGTGCTGTAAGGCCGCGGCGCGCTCTTCGGCGCTCAGGCCCTCCGCGGGCAGCACGCGAGCCAGTTCAGAGACGTCGTCGGTTTCAGGACGCGTTTTGGCGCGGCGCTTGCGGTCCAGCACGATGTTCCAAACGATGCGTACCAGCCAGACCCGGTGGTCGCGCACTTCTTCCAGGGTGCCGCGGTGGCGGAGAACGCGCAGGAACGTCTCCTGCACGGCGTCTTCGGCATCTGCAGCGTTCCGCAGGACCGAGAAGGCCACACGATACAAAGTGGGCGCGTATTGCTCTACGAGTGCCGCGAGAGCTTCTTCTTTCGCGTGCTGGCGGGTTTCGTCGTGCACAGCGCTCGAGGCGGTCTCCATCCAGGCGGGAAGTAAGGTGATGCTCGCGCTCATATCAACAGGACGCACGAGCTTGTAGAAATGCTCGGGACCTATGAGCGTTCCGGCTGGAAAGGAACGGTTGAGAAGCTACTTGCCGGAGAGCTTTTGCGAGGCGATCGATCCGGCCATCCCGTCTTTATCGCTGTCCTTGATCTTGGCCCACAGTGCCCGAGCCTGATCCTGCTTTCCCTGAGCGACATACAGGTCGGCCAGATCCAGCTGCGCGACGGTCGAAGGAACCGTGGTCGAGGGCTTGGAAGAGACCTCGTTGTAGAGATCAATGGCCTGCTGATCGCGACCAGTCTGACGGTAGAGGCTGGCCAGGGCCAGCTTAGCCAGATTCGAAACGTTACGATCCCAGGATCCGGCAGCCGTCTTCAGTTCCGATTCAGCAGCACTATTCTGCCCGAGCTCCTGATCGGTGACTCCGGCAAAGTAGTGGGCTTTCGAGCCTTCCGGCAGCCACGAGAACTGCTGCGCGACTTCCTGGAATTTCTGGTTAGCGGCCTTGGAGCGCTCCGCAGCGGTGGCGTAAGCCCCCTTCTCCGCCGGCGCTCCGGGCTGATTCAACGGAGCGTTGTAGATGTCGAGGGCTGCGCCCAGAGCGGTGTCGGCAGCAGCAGCGCGCATGTTCCAGAAGACGACTCCGCCCACGATGATCACAAGGACGACAATCGCCGAGATGACCCACTTCAGGACGCCCGAGCGATGGCCGCTCAGCCAGCTAACACCACTTGCAGTGGCCTGTGCGAGTTTGTCTTGCTTCAGGGCGTGACGGGTTTGCGTATCCACGGAGTTGTCTTGTCCTCGTTGGAATCAACTTGCAGGCAGGACCGATCGGAAGGTGCACGGCTGCAACCTGGTTAGTTTACCAGCGTGCAGAGACGAGCGTCCACAAGCGAAAGCGGGCCAAATTCCCGGCGAGGCCGGCAGACCGGCGGTCCCGGGATTCCGAGCGAAGATTCGATCCGGTGACGCCCAGGCCACCCCGCCCGAGGACCGGCTCTCCTATTGAGTGCTGGTCGTGCCGCGCAACGCACGGATGCGCGAAATGGCGTCGGCCATGGACGGTCGGGGGGCTAGTGCCTCCAGACCTCTGGCCATCAATTCCTCAGCAAATTCAACGATGTGGCGCTCGCGGGCCTCAGCGGCCTTCAGGATTTCTTCAGATACTTCGACGGTGATTCGCACGGGGGGTGCTCCTACGTTGCTTCATCGGCATTTTGCTGCGGGCCTGCAGGTGGATATATGTCGCCTGTTGCACATACCGGGAAGGCCTTGAATCTTCGCCCAGCTTGCTCCTCTCCCCGCTGGAACGATAGGCTAGATGCATGTACGAAGAATTCCACGTGAGCGACCGCTGGAGCGGCGAAGACCTATACTGCCGTTGGAAAGCGAACATTGTGGCTATCGCCACTCGCCATGCCGATGCGGTGGACGTGCGCTTCGACGTGAATGGCCGGCCGATGTGGATCGCGCTCCCCACCATTGCGTGGGTCGAGCAGAAGAAGCGCTCCGGGCGGGTGATCACCGATCAGCTCGCCGCGCAAATCGCGGGCCGCTATCTGAAGCAATTGATCGAAGAAGGCTACGACAGCCTGCGCGAAATCTACACCATGACGGTGGAAGAGGTTCTCAGTCACCTGGATGCGGTGGTGGCAGAGGCCAAGTCTCATGGGGCCTTGCCCAGCTTGCCGGTAGGGATCGAAGCCCTGTCGTAGTTCGTTCGTCGACTCCCCTGCTTGACCTGGTCCAGACGCACTCGGATGCGACTCTGTACGTCCGGCTTGTCCCGACCAGCTGAAAATAAAATCCCCGACGCCCGGCGGCGCTCTCCCGAGATTGGGAGTATAGTGATTTCGTCGCGCTCAAGCCTCGTTCCAGAACGCGACCCAATTCCGCTGAGTGCGCCGCGGCTGACGCGACGCCAAAGATCCCATTCCCCTTTCGTTTTGGTTTTCCGCTCTTCCCGTCGCATGGAACGAGTGCCAGGAAGATACAAAAACGACAAGCGATCTGGATCGCACTTGTATCGATGGAATGCCGGGCGTGATCTCCGCGCCGATCTTTACCAACAGGAATAAGCTCCCCGCGACTCATCGCAGCGCAGCCGGCTAGATTCTGGGCTCGGCAGTTCTGCACGCCTTGATCCTAACTTGCCCAAGTCCGTGCAGCGTGACTTAGATACAACAGCGAAGCGGCGCCCAGGAGGGCAAAGGAGCGTGCCCACATATCTCTGGAAACGGGGAAGCGCCCACCAATGCCCGCCGCCCCAATTCAGCTTGGAGAAGACTTCGGCTTCTTCTTAGTTCGTAGCAAAAAAAGGAGTCCCGATTATGGCGAATGCCAAGAAAGTACATCTCGCCGGGACGGAACATATTCCGCTCTCGGATGCCCGTACGATCGGACCCACCGATCCACACCAGCTGATCGAAATCTCCGTTGTGCTGAAACATCGACAGGCGCTTCCCTCCACCCAACAGGAAGGCCAATTCATTACGCACAGCGACTTCGCGCGCAACTACGGAGCGCATCCTGACGACATCGAGAAGATTCGTCAGTTCGCGCGCGAATACAACCTGCAAGTGCTGGAGCGGGGCGACGAAGCCCTGCGCCGGACCGTGACCCTCGCGGGTACGGCGGCCGCCATGGAAAAGGCCTTTGGCGTGGAACTCAATGAGTTCGAGCATGCGGAAGGCAGCTATCGCGGCCACACAGGTCCCATCCAAGTGCCGGAAGACATTGCGCCGATCGTGTCGGGCGTCTTCGGCCTGGACGATCGCCCGGTGGCCCACCCCCACTTTCGTTACCGCACCGCCGCAGGGGCCTTCGGACAGCGAGCTGCGACCACCTCCTTCAACCCGCAAGAAGTAGGCCGACTTTACAACTTCCCAAAGAGCGTCGATGTGAGCAGCCAGACCATCGGATTGATCGAGTTGGGCGGCGGCTTCCGTCCGGCAGACATACGAAACTACTTCAAGCAGATGAACCTCACTGCCCCCAAGGTGAAGGCCGTGCTGGTGGATCACGCGCATAACCGGCCGACCACACCACAGAGCGCCGATGGGGAGGTGATGCTGGACATCGATATCGCCGGCGCTGTAGCTCCGGGCGTCAACATTGCGGTCTACTTCGCACCCAACACGGCGCGCGGTTTCCAGGACGCTCTGAGTACCGCCATTCACGACCAGCTCAACAAGCCGTCCGCTATCTCCATCAGCTGGGGTGCATCGGAGAGTGGCTGGTCGCCCCAGTCGATGCAGAACTTTGACCAGGTCGCCCAGGAAGCTGCGATGCTGGGCATCTCCATCACCGTGGCCTCGGGCGACAACGGATCAAGTGACGGCGTAAGCGATGGCAAGAATCACGTCGACTTTCCAGCCTCGTCTCCGCACGTATTGGCTACCGGCGGAACCCGGCTGATGGCCGCCAACGGCGTGATCTCCAGCGAGAGCACGTGGAACGACGGCCTGCAAGGTGGCGCTACGGGCGGAGGCTATAGCGTGGTCTTTGCCCGCCCGGCGTATCAATCCGCCGCCGTGACGCCCACCTACCGCGGGGTACCGGATGTAGCCGGCAATGCCGATCCCCAGACCGGATACAACATCCTGGTCGACGGGCAGAGCATGGTCGTGGGCGGCACCAGCGCGGTGGCTCCGCTTTGGGCAGGGTTGATCGTACTGCTCAATGCTCAGCTGAAACGGCATCTGGGCTTCGTCAACCCGCTGCTGTATGCGCTCAACCAGACGGATGTCTTCCATGACATCACGGATGGGAACAATGGGGCGTACTCCGCCACCACCGGTTGGGATCCATGTACCGGCTGTGGAACTCCCATGGCGGACAAGCTGCAAACCGCGCTCTCAACCACCGCAGCCACGGCGAAGACGACTACCACCAAGGTAGGTGCTGACTAAAAACACGGCTGGCGCTGGGTTCGCCCAAGCTGTCGCGAAGATACGGCAGGATGGGATGCCCAGCGCCAACCTTGCGCTCTTGCGCGAGCGCCGATCTGTCGGTCCCGACGATTCGAGCAGCTATGCAGCGATCCAGCCGGTGAGCGCGTGCCACCATCCCCACTCGTGGGCGAAGTTCGCCGCAACCGCGACCAGTGTATTCGCAACAAGGGCAACCGGGTAGGCCGCACGGATCTTGCCCTTGCGCCAGTCGTCGGCAATGAGCACCAACAGGACGAAATCCATCAGCGCCATGGACAAGTTCACGTTGAATTGGAAGCTGAAGCGCAGAAACGGCAGGATGAACATAGCGCGTACCAAGGCCGGCGGCATGAGCAGGACTACGGTGCAGGCGATGTAGCGCGCATGCAGCTGGACGTTGCGGCGGTAGCGTACCGCCAGGCCGACAAAGGTAGAGAAAAGCACGAGTCCAGTTAAGTCGAGAAACGCCAGTTGGTCGACGACAGCAGGTGGAAGGCCTGTACCTCGCAGCATGCTGCGCACCATGAACAACCCGCACACCACAATGCCGGGCAGCCAGGCGTAGGCTGCCACCTTGCCAATGAGGCGATGGAGCGTGAGCTGTCGGCGCTGATAGAGGATGGGCTGCAGAACCAGCATGCCAATCCAGCCTCCCATCATAGCCCCGTGGATGTGGTGCAGAAGAGGCTCGGTGCGGATGACCGCGAAATAGGAGCGGCCGAAGCCGATCCAAGTTAGCACCATCGCCAGGAGAAACCACCACTGCGCATGCGGATAAAGCACATTCGAGCGCACAGGCATGCGTGCGGTCACAGGGATCGTCGTGGAAGCAGCCATCAGGGACCTCAGGAAGGGAAAAGTGAATGGACGTGGAGCCCATTGTCCCTAAATTCCTGCGCTCTGGCAACGGAAAAAGATAGTCTCCTGATTAGTGCCTGGACAGTGCCTGAAGTTCGCCTCGGCGTGTCGCCTCGATGGTTCTCACCATAGAATCGCGGGGAAATTTCTCCAGAAAACCATGCAGCCAGCCGAAGCCTGGCGGGATGGAGCGGGACAGCGAGATAGCCCGGCACTGCAGGTAGACTCCGCCGTCGCGGCTCTCGAGGCGCCAGTAGGAGTTGAGCCTCCACAGAAAGCCCTGGTCGTCGCCGGTCTGCCTGATGGCGGTGGAGCGAGAGACGACCTCAAGCCGATCCGATGCGGTAGAGCTGTATTGCACGTCGTACTCGGAGTCGTAATCGAGCGTGATCAGCTGCTTGCTCTCCATACGCAGGTACACGTGAAACCGATCTCCCTGCCTGGAGAGGAGTTTGGAGTCGATGACATCGGGAGCGTAGATCGCTTTGTAGTGGGAATAGTCCTGGAGCAGCGCACGAAGATCGGCGATGGTCGCTCCAGGAATGAAGGCTGAGCCCAGCCAGTCATGGATCAGGCCGCCGGGCACTTCCAGCTTGCCGGCCTGTTGCTCCGTTACCACGGTCTTCCCTTGGCGGGCCGCGGCCTGCGCCTCTGGATGAGCGTCCGTATACAGGAAGGGTCCGGTAGCCATCTGCTGTTCGGCCTGGACGATGTAGGCGTCGAAGGCTCGGGCGCCATCGGCGGAGAGCTCCGCTGCCGATGCGGACAGAGGGAAAAAGGCAAGCAGCAGGAGGATGCGCAGCAGCATGCGGGGATTATTCCATTCCGGCTGCGGGGGCGGCAACGCAATGCGTGGGCGGGATCCAGCGAAAAATGGGGCAGAAAAGCAAAAGGCCATGTCCTAGGACATGGCCTTTGAATATATTGCCGGCGATCACCTAATCTCTCACACAGTCACCCATGCAGTACCATCGGCCC
>CBJOJD010000046.1:0-21101 GCA_966443485.1 uncultured bacterium
AGGAGTGAAGCTGAGCATGTAGGCAGCGCGACCATCGACCACAATCGTATTGAGCTCAGCAGCAATGTCGCCGGCGCGGCGCAGCGGGCGGCCACCCGTAGCTTCAGCCAGCTCGCGGAATGTTCCTTGGATTGCGTGTGTGTCTTGCTGCATTTGTGCAGTGACGCGCCCCGGATTGATATCCCTTTGAGATTTCTCGAGGGCTTCTTTTGCATCCTCGCGCAGTCCAGGCGGGAGTTGCGCTAGCTGGGCCTGTTCGTTAGCGGCCGGAGATGACTGCACGTTACCGTGCTGCAAATTGGCTCCTACTCCGCCCGCTTCCAGTTGTGATGCATTCAGTGGATAGATGCTGGTGTGTGCTTCATTCAATGCCTCGCGTGCTCGAATCGCTAGCTGATCGTTGAGATTGTCCCCTTTCTCTAGACTAGGTCCCCTGTCGGTGAAATCAGCCAACACGTTGTCACTCGAGATCCAGATCAAACTCTTGTGTCCTGGAATTGCGGCGAGGTGGCGCGCTACCCAGGTTAGAAACGCCAGAGCGTCCCTGGGCGGGTTGTCGCCAAGCGAGCGCAGTTGCGGATCGACCGGCGCATAAAGGTCTCCCTCCCCGGACGACAGGTTCCCATTCACGTGCAGAAGATCAGTGACATTGTGGACATACTCCAGTTGCTGGTGTGTCCGTTCGTCTTCATGTTGAGCTTGCGCTAGGTCCTGCGCATTGGGCATCCATCTACTCAACGTCATTGCCAGATCGTTGTGATCAGTTGTCGGTTCGCGAAGGATCTCGAATCCATGCTTCCTGAGAATGTAAAGGCCTACATGCTCATTCGCCGGGATTGTCTTTAGAAATTGCAGCATTTCGTTCCGCGCATGGGTCAGGTCGTTGAACGCCAGATTGCTGGCGTCGATCATAAGGATCGTGGCACTCGCTTCGTGCGCCGCTTCGGCCTGTGCGGAACGCTGATTCGAGAATTCAGGCTGTTCTGCCTCAGGTGCAACTTGCGGAGGGGTGGGGGACGATTCGACGACAGGAGGTGCCGTGCCTGCATGGCTGAAGAAGCTCACCGTTTCCTTGCGTCCGTTGTCATAGAGTTCAAAGTCGTCCGCCTTCAAATCGGTAACCGGACGGCCTTTCTTGTCGAAGGCCACCACGCTCACGTCGACCAGCCGAGAGGTAGTTCGAAGAATAAAGCCCGATGGAGAGGGAATGGTCTGTTGCTGAACTGGTACATCCGGGATGCTCGTCGTTGTGCTTGAGCTGATCTCAGGTACGACAGGTGCTTCAGTTTTCGCCAAGGCTGGCGGAACAGCGGCATCGGGGATCGCTGTTGAAGGGCCGGAAGAGCTAGTTTCCGGGGCAGGAGCGGTCTCCAGCCGAGCAACCTCCTTATCGGTCGCGGTAGGGGTAGTTGGAGCACCTGCTGTTTGGGGAGGAGCCGGCGGTGCTTCAGATCCGTCTGTTGCCTGATGAGGAGGCGTGCCCGCGATCACGCGCATTTCGGAGCGAAACACATGGTATTGGGCATACACCGAATCGTTTATTAGGGTCTGCTCAACAACATCCGGAGTGGTGCCGACGACAACCGTGGCTAACCCGAATCCTACCTGACCGTGAGCTGCGGTCTGAACCATCTCCTGCTTCTCTTTCGCCAGGCTTTGCCCGCGTGATAAAGCAATGCTGTGGATGGGGCAGATATAGACCTTTCCGCCAATCTCAATGTTTCCATACTCCACCACGAGTCCTGCGCGGGTTACGGGATTCCCGGGTTTCAAATCAGCGCTAAGTTGGAGCCGCAAGATGGTACCGGTGGTTGGATCAACCGCCATTTCGCCTGAATAGCCAACCAGCTCACGAAACCCCTTAGTTCGGCCCTCCGAGTCGGCGACGCAACAGTAGTTAATTTCGAAGTGAGATTTCTCTTTCGGAACTACATATTTGAACACGGCCAAGTGTTTCGGTTCGGCTAGCTCCCAGTGCAACCACTCCAGCCTACTTTGCGACGCATCGAGAAGGATGGTGGAGAGGATCGGTCCGAACTCGCCCCATGTCCTCAGACCCCGTTCTCCTGCGCCAGCGCCTTTCCCATTGTCGATCTCTTCCCGTCCGCTTCGGTAGCTAACCTCCTGAACAGAGCTGCCTGCCGAATGGAGTGGTTGGTATCGGCTAACGAAATCGCCTGGGTTCCGCGACAATTCCACAGATCGGGCTGGCTGGTCCTCGAAGCGGCTCGTGGTTCTGGTTGCCAGAAAGTCTGGGAGCTTGGGAATTGTGCGAGTGACATAACTCACCACGAGTGCCATGATCCGGCGCTGATCAAGCGCGGCGGGAGCGGGATTCGGCACGATGTCTGAGGTTGGCAAGGTCAGGAAGGCAGATTCATCTGCGAGCGATAGAAGAGCATTGCGGCTCTTCTCGCCGGGTGTCACGGCTTGCAGTTTCTCAAGCCTTCGCGCACTAAGGCGTTCTGTCAGGTGCACATCAGAGAGGCGACGAGCGGATTCTAAATCCGATTTTCCGCGAAGCTCAGAAGCCATTTGCTCCAGCTGTGCAACCGTCACTGGTTTTGCAGCAAAGGCAGGAATAACACTCGCAAGAAGAAGGAAGAACACCCGCGCGCGCATCGTGATGCATCCCCATGCTCAGACAATGTAGTGTGGACCTTCCAGTGAGTCCACGGGATCAACTCTTATCGGGGAAAAGGTCGATATTGGATTGGACTGTGGGGCTCCTCGCCCTCTATTCGTTGGACGCGGGAATTGTAACACTGTCACGCTTCCTCCATCGGGGTTTTCCTCCAATTCCAGATCCAGTCCACTGCTGGATTCTTCAGGCGGGTTCATCTCACGTACGGGCTGCTCATCCGTTTCTACTCTTGAGGCTCGGAATAGCGATTCACAGATTTGGAGCTTAGGGCTGCTTCTCGAAGACCTTGTAGCGATCGGGCGCAACTGAGCCGTCATGCTCCTATGGAGAGTTGAGTCGCAGCGCCAGAGAACCCAGCACCAGTACCAGCCAGGTGGTAGGGAAGGGCAAGTGAGAGTACCATCGCACCCGCAGAGTGCAGACGATGGCGCCCACGAAGAAAAGCACCAGACCGGCCGCCGCCAAGATTCCAACAGCCGGTATAAGGAGGCCAACGAGCAGTCCGATGGCCCCTGCACTCTTCAATATCCCGAGGGTGAACAGCTTCGACCGCGCCAGACCTAGCCGGTCCATGTTTTCCAAGACAAATGGAACACGTCGGAAGTCATTGCTGGCGGCATAGAGATTCGCCGCGGAGGCCAGAAGTGTTACAAAAACATAAGCAGTGAACATGCATTCTTCTCCGCTAGAGATCTTGCTAAGAGTGAGTTGAACTAGGTAGCAGATTGCCACGAAGCGACTACTTGCAATTCTTCCCGGACCGGTACTTTGGCCACCCAGGTTGGTATCTTGCTCATGAACAGCCTCCCGGCTTCCAAGTCCGGCAGCGGATTCTCGACACCATCATCGAGTTCGAGCCAGCCCACAAAACTTCTTCCGTCCGGGATAGCTGTCCACGTATACCGAATCCCTCTCGGTTGTCTACGGGCAAGCTCGGAGAAGATGGTCTCCCGGGCTGCAGCAAAATCCTGCAAGGCTTCCTCTTTGATGGTGAATTGGGCCATGATCACGCGCATCGATAAACGCTCCTGCTATCGGAATAGACAAATGGAGGCTGGCGTCAGACAGTTCCTGTCACCTTGGTCCAAACTCATTCGTCAACGCCATGACGAACCGCATCAGGAATAGGTGACATGAACAAATTAGACTTGCTGACCGAAGAGTTTCAGAACCATCGCAGCCGGCTGCGGGCGGTGGCCTATCGAATGCTGGGATCGGTGACCGAAGCTGAAGATGCAGTTCAGGAAGCGTGGCTCCGTCTTAACCGCTCGGATAGCTCTGTAGTTGGCAACATGGGCGCCTGGCTGGCCACTATAGTTGGGCGTATTTGCCTGGACATGCTGAGGGCTCGCAAGTTGAGGCGCGAGGAGAGTCTCGATTCGAATATCGCGGAGCTCAAAGCTGACCTTAGCCGGTGGGCCGATCCGGAGGGTGAAGCAATCATGGCTGACTCGGTCGGCTTGGCCCTGTTCGTTGTACTTGACACGTTATCTCCCACAGAACGGCTTGCCTTCGTGCTTCACGACGCATTTGGGATGTCTTTTGATGAAATAGCACCCATTGTCGGGCGAACCACGGTTGCGGCAAAGAAGCTTGCCAGTAGGGCACGTCAGCGCGTACGGGGGCGAGAAGGCGCGGATTCCGCAGACTTGCGCCGACAACGTGCAGTGGTCGAGACCTTTCTCTGTGCGTCCCGATCAGGAGACGTGAACGGACTACTGGCAGTGCTCGATCCAAATGTCGTACGCCGAGCAGACCGGAGCGCTCTTGCAACTGATGCTGAACCAGAAGTTCATGGAGCTTCCAACGTGGTCAGGGAGACAGTGACGAACGCAGGCCTTGCACAACACGCTCGCGTAGCACTAGTGAACGACGGTGTCGGCCTGATCGTGATCCTTCAGAACCGAGTTCGCGTGGCATTGACCTTCAGCATCTTGAATGAAAAGATCACCGCCATTGACGTGATTGCTGATCCCATCCGGCTGCGCGCGCTCAAGCTCTCGGTCCTGGAGCTATGATCGACGATTTGGGGCTTGTCAAAGGCGAGGAGTCAGCATTGCATTTTGGGGCGGGCGGTTCGACGCTGAAGCACGCCCTCACCCTGCTTTCTTCGCGCGGATCGCGCACCCTGCAGTCATCCCTCGCCTAGACACGCATGATGGTTGAGTTGAGGGCCTCGCTTCGGGTTCAGGGCAGGGAACTGGCATCATGAGCCAGTTCCCAACCGGGTTCTGCTTAAGTTAATTGGCGTTCGGCGGCCCGAACCATGTCGTCAGCCGATCCACTAAGCCCAATTGCTCCTGGTCTCCGATCCAAGCCACGTACCCATCTGGGCGAACCAATACAGCGGTCACCGTGCCTACCGACCCGAGGGTGGGAAGCTCCCAAGTCCCGTCATAGTGGGCGTCGATCTGTTTCACTCTCCCAGCCCATGGCGATACATTTATGCTGCCAGGAACGTCGAGATTCAGTAGTAGACCACGGCCGTCGTGCAAAAACGTGAACAGCCTCATCAGCCCTTTGTCAGTTGCTACCTCAAGATCGGGCATGCGACGGCCTACCAGCGGGTGTCCTTGGCCAAGGTCGTAATGAACATCCAGGCCAGACATCATCGCAATGTAGTGCTTGCGAGCGTCATTCTGTTGCAGCAGCTCTGACATCATGGCTCTAAGAGCATCGATGCGGTCATCGCTGCGCTGGATCGCCGTCAGCGCCATTGTATTGCGCAACAGACGCGCTCCCACCGGATGCCGCTCCCCATGATATGTATCCAGAAGGCCTTCAGGCGATGTGCCATGTACCACCTGGGCAAGCTTCCAACCAAGATTGAATGCATCTTGAATGCCGATGTTCAGTCCTTGTCCTCCGACCGGTGAATGCACGCGCGCGGCGTCGCCCGCCAGGAGAACACGTCCCTTTCTGTATTGCGCTGCTTGCCGAGCCATATCTGTGAACCTGAATATCGAAGAGGCAGTACGGAGACCAAAGTCAGTTCCATAAAGAGCGACGAGACCTTTGCGGAGGTCAGCCAAGGTAGGTTCCTCGCCCTGTTCTACCTCTCGCTCATTCAGCACCACCCGTGCCTTGCCGTCCTTCAAGGGCGCTATGGCATTGATGCCCTTTGCGCTGCGGCGCACGCCCCAGTGCGGCGTCTCTGCCGTTTCAATCTCAGCAATCAGATAGCTTGTGGAGGGCTCCCGTCCAGGAAAATCAATGCCGGCCTTTTTTCGGATCAGGCTGCGTCCCCCGTCGCACCCAACAAGATACTGTGCAGTTAGAGAGCTGCCGTTGGAAAGCCTGACGTGGACGCAGGACTGTTGCTGGGCGAAATCTGTGACGCTGAGTCCCCGATAGATTGGAACGGAAAGGTCGGTGATCCAGTCAGCTAGAAGGCGCTCAGTCTGCGCTTGCCAGAGCGCGAGGAAGTAGTTGTGTCGGGTTGGCATGTCGCTGAGAGACAGGACACTATCAGCAAAGGGTGCAAACTGGATTAACTCCCCTTGTGAAATGAAACGCTCGGCGATCCCACGCTGATCAAATAACTCGAGAGTGCGTATGTGAAGTCCGCGCGCCCGCAAGCCCTCAAGTTCTTGATTTTCTCGTGGCTCCACAATGGCAACGTTCACGCCCGCCAAAGCTAACTCGCCGGCTAAGGTCAGTCCTGTTGGACCTCCTCCGGCAATCACAACCTCATGCTCTTTCATCCTGTCTCCAGTCCGCGAAGATTTAACTTCAGGCGACATGATGCAGCATGATTTAGGGCTTCCCGCAAGAGCCGAGATGCGCTATATTCTGAAGTGGGAGGAGAGGAATCACACCTCCAATTCGATGCTCGACCTCTCCTGGTCTTGCTGTCAGCCCCTCCAAATACTCTCCGCGCGCGCGCAGCTTTGTGGTCCAGCAGCGTTCCTCATCGACAAAAGCTCAGGCACTACTGATCAAAGCCAGGTCCGAAGTGATTTCCCTGTGATGGCCAGATCAGGGGAGCACAGCCGGCTTGAAAGCCGACCGCGCTCCTATGACGTGTTTGGAATTACGCGTATTCCACTTTCAGCGTTAATCCGATCGGGCAGGGAAGTTCTGATGGAACTTTGACCCGAAGTGCCGCGTTGTCCTGCACCCACTGCACATCGCCGTCGCGGCCGAGGATTTGAACGCGCTGGATCTTGCCGGGGCTGTGTGGGCTCCAGAGCCCAAGGGCATTCACGCTGGCAACCGCTGTTTTGCCCATCACAAACGCGTAAACGGTGTTGCCTTTCTGCGTGAAGCGGACGTCTTCTCCGCTCAGATCTTTCTGCTTGTCTTCGTTGAAATTGCCGGTTTCTATCTTTTGCTCCGTTGAGGGCCCTTCACCGTAGATCTTCCACGGGCGTGTGCCATAGATGCCCTCGCCGTTGGTCTCCATCCACGTGGTGATGCCTTCAAGGGTCCTCAACTCTTCTGGATCCAGCTCTCCGGAGTTCGGGAGCGGGAAGTTGAGCAGGAGATTGCCATTCTTACTGACGATGTCAACGAGCAGGTCGATCACCTTTTTGGCTGTCTTGTATTGCTGGCCGCGTTTGTAGTGCCACTGTCCAATGCACGTATCCGTCTGCCACGGATTTGCTGAGATCGCATCTGCCACACCCCGCTCGTGATCCAAGAGGCAAGTGCCAATTGCACAATCGGTCAACTCCTTGCTCATGTAAACCGCTTCGGTCGCGCCACCGTGTTGTTCGGCGCTGGTGTTATAGAGATGGGAGACCACGCGCATTCCGTATTCCTCGAAAGGCAGATGGCCGTCGGTGTAGAGCATGTCCGGTTTGTACTTGTCGATCAGGTCGGTCATGCGATCGAGATAATGCTTTTTCCAGGATTCCGGGATGCCATCGTCGTTCCAATCCAGCTTGTCGACAAATCGGGCACAGTCCGCATCATGATAGAGATCAGCGTAGCTCGGATTCACGCCATCATAGGGGACACCTGAGAAGGTTCCCACCTTATCCACACCGTGGCTCACAGCAAACCATTTGTAGCTGATCCAAAGGTGTTCGCTCACGCCAAAGCGCAACCCTTGCTTTTGAGCGGCCTTTTGCCACTCACCAACAACGTCTCGCTTCGGTCCCATCTTCACCGCATTCCAGCGAGTGTACTTGGAATCCCAGAGATCGAAGTTGTCATGATGCACGCCCATACTAAAGAAATATTTCGCCCCGGCCTTCTTATAGAGACTCATTAGATGGTCCGGGTCCCACTTGTCTGCGTGCCAGTTGTTGACTAGGTCCTTGTAGCCAACTTTGGAGGGGTGTCCATAGGTCGCTAGATGGTACTGATACTGATCAGAGCCCTGCACATACATCATGCGCGCGTACCAATCGCCGTATTCAATGGCCGACTGTGGTCCCCAATGAGACCAGATGCCGAACTTGGCATCGCGAAACCACTCCGGAACGCTATACGAGTGGAGCGAGGCGCGAGTGGGCTGAAAGCGGCCGGCAGAACCCGCTTGAGCACGTACAAGTCTGGACAGTGCGAACGCAGAGCAGGCACCGCCGATCCCGCGCAGTACATCACGACGATTGAACATAAGGACTCACTCCTGTTATTTCGACGGCTGAAGAGCGCAACATCAGACCTAGCCAGCCTACCGGTTGATGGCCGGCTTGGGCAGCTGGCATTCAGTTCAATGCCCGCCGTACGTGGCATTTAAGGGTTAACAATGGCGCGCCTGCGTTCAGCGTTCCGATGGGGAAGCAGGCAGGCGTGGTCATATCAGCCTGGAACTCTGGCTCAGGTAAAGGCATTCCCACCCTTTTGGACGGGCAAGTTAACGATAACTGAAACGAGAAAAGAATAGCTACTCAACATCGCGGTGTCAACGGATTTGGTCAGGAGTGTCCTCGCCCCGATGGCCGGATGCGGAGGGCGAATTTGCTGTACAGTCGAATCTATGACGGTCCGCTTGAAAGACATTGCCGAGGACCTTGGGGTCTCTGTAGTCACGGTGTCCAAAGTGCTGAGAGACCACCCCGACATCGCTGCGGAGACTCGCCGGCGCGTCCTCAAGCGCATGCGGGAACTTAACTACCAGCCCAATTTCGCGGCGCGTGCCCTGGTTACCGGCCGCACGTCCACGCTTGGTTTGGTCGTGCCAGATCTGTTGCACCCTTTCTTCGCTGAGATTGCCAAGACCATTTCGCTTGAAACGCGCAGGCGCGGCTACAGTCTGTTCATTTCATCCTCCGACGAAGACCCCGACCTCGAAATGCAGGAGATCAGGCAGCTTCTGGCGCGACGCGTCGACGTCATTCTCATCGCTTCGGCCCAGCGTTCGCTCGACTTTTTTCGCACGATTGAGGAGCATAAGTCACCGTACATTTTGATCGACCGACGGTTCAGTGGCCTCGAGGCAAACTTTGTCGGGGTTGACGACGAGGCTGTTGGTTCTCTTGCGACAACTCACCTTATTGAGCAGGGATGCAAGCGCATCGCTCATATCCGGGGCCCGGAAGTGAGTACTGCGTTAGGCCGATTGGAGGGATACCGGCGAGCTTTGCTCTCGCAGGGTTTGAAGGTTCAGCCCAGCCACATCGCTTCACTGGGGACCTCTGGAGATCATCGCGGCGAACGGGGCGGATACGAGGCTGCCAAGAAATTGCTCAGCACTGAGCCTCGTCCAGATGGGATCTTTTGCTTCAACGACCCCTCAGCCCTGGGAGCCATGCGCGCAATCCTGGATGCCGGCCTGCGCATTCCCGAGGACGTGGCGGTGGTAGGATGCGGCAATCTTTCTTATTCTGATTTTCTTCGGGTCCCGCTATCTTCCGTCGATCAAGGGAGCGAAGAGATCGGCAAGCTTGCGGCAGAACTCGCACTTAAAATAGCTCGCAAGAAAGAGCCATCGAAACCCAAAACTGAGCTGGTCACTCCCCGCGTGATCGTCCGCGCGTCGAGTCGCCGTATTTGAACTGCTCAGGCGAGGTTCCAAGCCGGCAAGTCGTCTGTCTTGCGCGATTGAGTGTTCGGCCAGTCTGCCCTGGCGGCGTGCATGATCCGCTCACCGTCACCTATTAACTAGCCGGCCCGTTGGTCCAAAGGCGCACGCCAGACGCATATCTAAACCGGCTAGAGGATGGGAGTGCCCTCCCGAATCTCGTCGGACGCTCGCTTCACAACTTTCTCGCCGGCTTTGACCTCTCCGCGGATCGTAACTTGATCGCCATACACCGGCCCTTTGCGCACATCCACCCAGTGGGCTTTGCCGTTTTGAGAAGTGATGACGAAGGTCCTCTCGGTGGTGGTCACCACACTCGCGACGGGGACCACAAGCTGAGGCTCGGCTGAGCTTACCGGCCAATCCACGGTTGGATACATCCCCGGAGCTAAAGTGCTGTCTTTGTTGTAGGCATCGAGCTCGACTGACATCGTGCGGTTTTGCGGATCAAGAGCGCTCGCGATCCGCGATATCTTCGCGGAGTAAACCTTCCCAGGCTGTGCGGCAATATGAAAGGGCACTGACACGCCACGTACAATATGGCCGACGAATGTCTCTGGTACTGGAACGGTGAGACGCAGATGGGATACCTGCTGCAGCTTTAGGAGCGGCAAGTGGCCGCCCGCCGGAACCATTACCCCGGGATGAACATATCGGTCCGTAATGATGCCGTCGAACGGGGCTGTGATCCGAAGGTAGCCCTGGTTTGCTTTCGCAGCATTCAACCGCTCCTGGGCAGCTCGCACAGCCGACTTCTTGCTCTGAACGACCGATTTGGCGGCATCCACTTGCTTTTCCGCCTGAACCAGTTCGTTTCCGGCGATTGCGCCGGGTGTTTTCGAAGCCTCCTGGAGCCGGTCATAGGTGCTTTGAACCGCGGACATTTGAGCCTCAGCCTGACTCTCCTCTGCCTCTGCCTCGTGAAATGCGGAGTCAGCTGCTGCGGTTTCAGCCGCGAGCTCTGGGGCGGACAACTCAACCAGTAACTGACCCCGTCTTACGGAACTGCCGCGATCGACAAGCACGCGCTCGATGTACCCGGGCACTCGGGCCTCGATCTCCGCTTGCAGATAGGGCTGTAGCTCCGCGGGCAACGAGATCGTGCGATCAGCTGTATGACTCTGAATGGTTGCCATTTCAACGTGGCGAGCTGGTTGAGCCGCCATTGGCAGAGCTGCTCCCGCAAGTGCGATGGAGACGACTTTAAGCTTGAACATGGTATCGGCTCTCAGGGTCCAGCGGATTTAGAGAATTCGATGTTGTCGAGGCGCTCTTTTGTAGGAGCGCATAAACCGACGGAAGGATGAGGAGCGTCGTGAAAGTAGAGAAGAGGAGTCCTCCGATCACGGCACGTCCCAAAGGCGCCGCCTCAGGACCACCTTCGCCAAAGCCGATAGCCATTGGGATCATGCCGCAGATCATTGCACTCGCAGTCATCAGAATGGCCCGCAAGCGGCCTAAAGCGCCTGAGTGCGCGGCACGTTCCGCTCCTTCTGCGCGGCGCGAGTGCTCCGCGAAGCTTACCAGCAAAATCGAGTTTGCGACGGAGATCCCAACGGCCATAATGGCGCCCATGAATGACTGAATATTGAGTGTTGTTCTGGTTGCAAGCAGGATCAGAACAACACCGGTCAAAACTCCGGGGATTGTGCTTAGAACCGCTAAAGGCAGACGGACAGACTGGAAGTTCGCCATCAGGAGTAGGAAGATGGTCGCAATTGCAAGGGACAACCCCAGCCGGAGACCCGACAGCGTCTCCTGGAGCGCTGGTACCTCGCCGCGCACAACTACGGTCGAACCTTTAGGTGGTGGTGGCAGATCGTTGAGAGCCCGTTGAATACGGGTCTGCGCATCGCCGAGGGTGATAGCGTGCAGGTTAGCCGTAACACTCACCACGCGTTGGCCACTAAAGCGTTCAATCATTTCTGGCATTGAGCCGTACTGGATCTTTGCCACCTGATCCAGCTGCGGTTGTGATTGGCCATCCTTCATGAGCGGAAGATTTGAAAGCGCCGGCAAGCCTTGCGTGCGGTTTGGCGGAAGCTGCACCTGAATTTGGAAAGCATTGCCTGTCCGCGGATCGCGCCAGTAGTTCGGACTCGTAAACCGCGATGATCCTGTGGCAGCAATCATGGAGTTTGTGACATCGGCCATCGACAGGCCAAATTGCCCAGCGTACTGACGATCAACATTGACCTCGACTGTCGGGAAGTGTTGCTGTTGGACGGTAGAGATATCTCGTAGGAAAGTAAGCTGGTGCAGCCCCGTCACTACTTCAGCAAGATAGGCATAGTTCTGATCGAGGTCCACTCCTTGTACATCGATCTGAACAGGGGTGGGAGAGCCGAAGCTCATGACCTGGGAGATGATGTCGCCTGCTTCGAATGAAAGCCGCAGTTGGGGCATCTCTCGGGTGAACGCAGCTCTAAGATCCTCGCGCAACTGTTCATCGTCAGGATGCGCCTTTCGGAGCTGCACCTGCATGAGGATCTCCTCGGGCCCGCTTGTAAACAGATGAATCAGGTTTACTGGATAGCTCGAGGGCTGGACACCCACATAGTCGGTAGTAATCTCTACGTTTCCCGGCCCGGCTGTGCGCTTGATCAGGTCAAGGGCACGTATTGCCATGGGCTCAGTCTCTTCGATTCGTGTGCCGACGGGTGCCCTGAGGCGCAGGCGCAGAACTGGGCCGTTGGGATCAGGAAATATCTCCGTTCCAAGGTGTGGGACCACAACAATGAGAATCAGCGCGGAAACTGCAAAATAGCCGATAACGAATCGCCAGCGACGAGCTTCCACATATTTCAGAAAGAGATCGTACCGGGAATGAATCTTCCCGAAAAAGCCTTGGTCCTCTTCGCCGCTGTTCGCCTCTTTCATGATCCATATAGCAAACACAGGAACCAGGCTGCTCGACAGTAGATAGGACGCAATCATCGCAAAGCCTACAGCTAGAGAAAGCGGCACGAACAGCTGGCGCCCAACTCCACTCATGAAAAAAGACGGGACAAAGACCGCCAGCACGCAAAACATTGAAAGGAGACGGGCAATGATGGTGCGCCTGCATGCCTCGACAACCGCCTGAGCTCGAGACGTACCTGGAAGAAGCTGGGTGTGGATGTTTTCGACTTCGACCGTCGCTTCGTCAACCAACACCCCAACGGCCAGGGCTAACCCTCCCAACGTCATGATGTTGATGGTTTGGCCGGTCGCCCACAACGCAAGCACTGCCGTCGCAAGGGCAAAAGGTATGTTTGCGACAACAATAATTGCACCACGCCAGTCACGCAGGAAGATCAGTACGACGACCCCGGTGAGTAGCGCACCAAGGAGGGCCTCACGTACGAGGCTGCTGATCGCGTTTGCTACATAAGGAGACTGATCAAAAGCAAGCTGTATATCAACGTCGTCGGGAACGGCTTTCTTGAAGGTGGGGATGGCAGCCTTGACCGCTTTGATCACGCTCAGCGTGGAGGCGTCTGCCCGTTTGGTGACTGGAATGTATACGGTGCGATGACCGTCAACGTGGGCATACGCGGTAACTATGTCCGTCCCATTTTCTACAGAACCGATGTCTCGAAGGTAGACGCTGGTTCCAGAAGCTGGGTGCACAGGCGCATTCATCAATTCGCTCAGATCAGGGCCGAGCGTCGCGTTCGTACGCACAATCCGATTTAACGGTCCGTCATACAGATTTCCTGAAGGCATCACAACCGAGCTGCTTGCCACGGCTGAGATCGCTTGCTCAGGAGAAATGTGATACTGCCTCAGCTTGTCCGGATCGAGATTGACGACGATCGTTCGTTGGTTTCCACCAAATGGCGGTGGTGCGGAAACACCTGGCAGTGTGGCAAATAGCGGGCGGACCTGGTTCAGTGCATAATTTTGTAGCTCGCCTTGTGTGTGGTTATTGCTGGAAAATAGCAGCAGACCCACAGCTACGCTGCCAGGATCGAACCGAGTGATAAAAGGCGGGACGGTTCCAGGAGGCATGAAGGCGTGGGCTCGGTTTACGTAACCAATAGTTTCAGCCATTGCCTGCTGCATGTTCGTGCCATCGCGAAAGGTCAGCTTGAGCAATGCCGCTCCCTGAACGCTTTTGCTATCGACGGACTGGATACCGGTGATGTACAGGAAGTGGTACTCGTAATAGTAGGTTACGAATCCTTCCATCTGCGCGGGCGTCATGCCGCCATAGGGCTGCGCGACATAAATGACCGGATTCCCAACCTCAGGGAAGATGTCTGCTCGCATCCGGCCGATAGCCATGATGAATCCTGCCAGCACGGCAACAAGGGCCACGACGACTGAGAGCGGATGGCTGAGAGCTGAAAGTACAAGTCGCATCTCTGGAACTCTGTCCTTACTTGTTGACGGCTCGTAGGAAAGGCTGAAGATCACCACGGGCGGTATCGAGCTGGAGAAGAGCGCGCCATACGTTCAGCCGAGCTATCGAATCATCCACCTCTGCTTGTACCAGCAGGCGCTGTGCCTCTGCCAGGTCATCGATCGGCGTTAATCCCGCCTGATAGCGCGCCTTCGCCTGATCGAAAGACATGTGAGCTGCCTTCAATTCAATGGGCGTATTGTTTGCAATCTCTCTGGCCGCCATGAGAGCTGCCTCGGCCTTTTTGAATGTCTCTTGAAGAGTTCGGTCAATCAGTTGTTCGCCGGCCTGTTCGGCACGAACCGTAGCAGCTTGGGCCGACTCCTTGGCATGGATGCTGGCGAAATCCAAAGCCGGAAACGTCAGGTTAAATCCTGCTGCGTAGTTCTGGATATTGGGCGCGAGGCCATTCCACCCTGCTAGACGCGTTCCGTTTGTCTCCGCGCCTGTGCCGCGTGAAGACGCCGTCCCTTCCAACGTCAATTGAGGGACCCAGGTTCGTTCGAGAGCGTGCAACTGATCCACAGATTGAGCGACGCTTGCTCTCTGCTCCACTAGCAATGGGTGGCTGGAACTATCGAACCTTGACTCCTCCTCTGGGGGTGGCAATTGCGCTAACAGCCGTGAGGAATCCAGAGACGGGTCGGTGTTCTCCGATGTCAGAAACTTGGCCAGTGTGGCCTTGCTCTCCTGTTCAGCTTGCCGAGCATAGACTAGCTGGGTATTGGCCATCGCCATCTCCGCCTCGATCCGTGACTCATCGGCGCCGGGACGCAGCTGAGCATTCACTAGAGCGTGAATCGTTTTGAGGAGAATGTTCCAGTTCTCGACAGCCGCGCTTGCCGCGCGAACCGTCTGGGTCGCGGCAACGTACGTGAGGAACGCGTCTCCCGCAGCCGAAGCGACTTCGAGCTTGCTATTCAAGAGGGCCGCTTCAGCCTTGCTTCGCGCCGCGCCTGCTGCCTGCACGTTCGCATGGCGCAGCCCGAAATCGAAAGGCTGCCAGCTGACCAGGACCCCGGCGGCGCTGCCCCACACGGAACCGGCATTGTTGCTTCCAATTACCGGGCCGGATATGGAAGGGACCGTGCCCTGCGGGAGCAGTGTTCCGAAAACATTGTTTCGAGTAGCGCGATTCGCCTGCAGTAATACGTCTGCCTTAGGAAGATAAGCCGTCCTGGCCAGTCGAATATTGGCGATAGTGGCGTTGAGCTCTTCTTGCGAAATGTGAATTTTTGGATAATCGCGCTCTGCAGACTCGATCACATCGTTGATTGAAAGGGAGCCATTCTGAGCTTGCGCCGTCGGCAGCTTATTGGGCTGCGCAGCGCCAACGGTTGCGCAGAGCGTCACGAATACGGAGCCAATGCAGAGTGCAAACGTCTGTCGGCGCTTCCGAATCGCAGGCTCTCTGAGCGACACTCGACCTCCAGCTTTGGGCCGCAAAGATGAACCCACGTGTGTTCGGCCCGAAAACGCTTACGGGGAAACGCAAATCTTGTAACATTCGCGTTTTAATGGATGTTACAACACCTGGCGATGTCGCGTCAGGGAGCCTTCCGATCATCGCAGAGAGGGGCCGAGTAGGTCGGTCTGGAGAGTCGCAGTCCTTGTTGTGGAGCTATCGGAATGAAATGTTGTGAACCGGCGATTGAGCTTATTCAGACGGGTTGAGGTGCTCCTCCGGTCCGGCTACCATTTCGTCGATGGGTCAAGTTGGAACAGCTATCTATCCGGTCATCATGATTGATCGTGATGAGAGCAAACCGCTGCACCGGCAGGTCTATGACGGGTATAGAAAGGCCATACTTCGTGGCGACCTGCTCCCCGGACAGAAGATTCCTTCCAGCAGGGAACTCGCGTGTGAGATTCAGATATCGCGCTTTCCTGTGCTGCATGCCTATGCTCAGCTTTTGGCTGAGGGGTATTTTGAGAGCCAGATCGGATCGGGCACGTTCGTCTCCGCGACTCTGCCTGATCGAGTCTTCTCTTCAAACCGCAAAGCTGAACTGCCCACGCCAGATCCTGTAGGATCTAGACCCGTCGCCAAACGCAATGCCCTCTATCCGAGGTTCCCCAGAGATTCTCATCTTCGGCGGTGGGGCACCTTTGGATTGCACCAGCCTGCACTCGACCACTTCCCGTTCCAGATATGGTCGGGGCTGGTGAACCGACACAGCCGGAATCCGTCCTCCGCATCTCTGCAGAAGATTGACCCGATGGGCCTGATGCGATTCCGGCAGGAGATCAGCCGATATCTGCGCATCTCCCGCTCAGTGAAGTGCGAGCCAGACCAGATCATGATCGTTTCAGGTTCGCAACAGGCGCTCGACATCATCACTCGCGTGCTCTTCGACCCTGGCGACTCAGTATTGGTAGAGGAGCCGGGATATACGCTGCAAAAGACTGTGCTATCGGCAGCTGGCTGCCGCCTGAGGACGATTCCCGTTGATGAGCAGGGATTAGACATACAGAAAGCCGCTCACTTGGAGGGAGTGAGAGCCGCGGTCGTAACGCCGTCGCATCAGTTTCCGCTCGGGTCAACGATGAGCGCCACACGTCGCATTCATCTGCTGAATTGGGCTCAGCATGTTGGCGCGTGGATCGTGGAGGATGACTACGACAGCGAATATCGCTTCGATGCTAAGCCAATCGCTTCACTGCAGGGATTGGATGTCAATGACCGGGTCATCTATGTCGGTACTTTCAGTAAAGTTCTTTTTCCTTCACTACGCGTTGGCTACATAGTCGTGCCACGGGATCTGGTCGCTCTGTTCGAAGCAGTTCGATTCGCGACAGATATTTTCCCCCCTTATCTCTATCAGGAAGTGCTTGCCGACTTCATGGAACTCGGCCATCTCGCGCGCTACATCCGGAAGCTTCGCCGGATCTACGGGGAACGTCGGCAGGTGCTCGTTGAGTCCTTAGAACGCGAATTTGGCAGTTTCCTGCAATTGCATGGTTCGCCCGCTGGTATGCACGTTTGCGTGACGCTGCCGGAAGGATTCAACGATCACGAGATTTCACTTCGCGCAGCACAGGACCGAATGACGCTCTGGCCACTCTCTCGCTTCTACGCAGTTGAAAAGCCGCGTCATGGTTTCCTTCTTGGCTTTGGTAACACCACCGTTGAACAAATACCAAGTGCCGTAAAGCAGATGCACAAGCTCGTTCTGCAAGCCTAAGTCTCGTACCGAGCTGCATGTGCGAGGCGAATACGCTCGCCTGCGAGGGGCGCGAAAGCTGCGCATCCACGCAGCCCGGTGCTGGAATCGTGATACGGCGCATCATTCCCACATCCGTTCAACATAGAAACAGTTTCGACGATCCATCTTTCGCAGTGGCTATGCGAAATGCGCGCTAACCGGTTATGGCCAGCGCTTGGTAATCGCTTCACTCTGAGAGGTACGACCCTGACGAAGAGCCTAGGTCGCAATTGCATGCTGGAGAAGCAGAATGAATTGCAAAATGTTTCCACATTTGGCTGTGATGCTGAATTCACAACGTCGTCTCTCCCCGCCGACGAGGAGGTCGCTACGGTTTAGCTTTTCGTTGCTGGCTCTTTTTTTCGGTATCGTATTGCCCTCAATGGGGCAACAGGCGACTATCGTGGGCACGGTCACCGACCCTGCCGGTGCGGCCCTTCCCAACGTCAAAATCTCCATTACGAACCTCGAATCCGGAGTGGTGAGGAGCATACAGACCAACAGTGCTGGCCAGTATGCGGCGCCAGAGTTGAACATCGGTCGTTACGACATCAAGGCCGAAGCGGCAGGATTCAAAGTTGCTGAACAAAAGAACGTCACGATTCAGGTGGGTGATCGCGATCGTATTGATTTCCAGATGCAGGTCGGCGAGATCCAAGAAACAGTAACCGTCGAAGCGAATGCGGTGAGGGTTCAAACCGAGTCAGGCGAACAGAGCAACGTGATTACAGGGCAACAAATTTCTCAGATCGCCGTCAGCGGCAGAAGCATGTATCAGCTGGCTGCTCTGGTGCCGGGCGCTTCCAGTCAGATTGGATCGGGTGGAATGAGCGCAGGTGAAGTAAACACACCCGTGGGTGGCGACGCTAGCGTGGAATTCAACGGCCTGCGCCAAAACCACAACATCTATCTCCTCGATGGCGGAGAAGACGATGATCGTGGTGGTGCGGGCGGGATGAGCATCGCTCCTTCCAGCGATGCGATCGCCGAGTTCCGCACCCTCACGTCCAACTACAGTGCCGATTACGGGCTCTCCTCTGCGGGAACCATGTCGATGGTGCTTAAGTCAGGAACAAAGTCCCTGCATGCGTCGGCGTGGGAGTTCAATCGAAACGACGCATTCGATGCTCGCAACTACTTCAACCCCGCACCGCAGAAGGTCGCTGAACTCCGTTTGAATGTATTTGGATTCAATGTCGGAGGTCCAGTCACTCTTGGCAAACTCTACAATCCAGAGCGCAAGCGAACCTTCTTCTTCTACAACATGGAGTGGCGCCGTCTGATTCAAGGCGGGCTGACGAACCAGCCGGTACCCGATCGTTCGACATACGGCGGTGACTTCGGAAAGCAGAGTATTCTGGTCCCGAGCGCCAGTTCGGTCGCCAGTTGGGTGCTTGCCCGCAACTGCGGTGGCGTGCTGCCGGCCGGAGTTGTGCAAGGTCAACCATTTCCCGATAACACCATCCCCGCTTGCATGATCTCGCCGAACGCGACCGCCTTGTTAACGGCAGGCATCTTCCCAGCTGCGAACGCTGTAAGTGCCAACGGGCAGCCGACATTCATCGGGGGCAATAATTCTCCGACGAATCTCACGGAAGAGGTGGTCCGTATGGACCATAACGTCAGCGACAAGCTGTCAATCTTCGGGCATTTCATAGCTGAGCAGGTTTCGCAGGGCTTTGGCGTAAGCCAGTGGAGCGGCGCGAATCTGCCCACCGTCGGGGACACGTTCGGGAATCCGTCCTACAGCGCGGTTGTGCATGCGACGTACACCATCAGCCCGGATCTGCTCAACGAGACTGCGTTCAATTACAACGGCAACCGGATCAACATCGTGCCATTTGCTGGATCCGGACTGAAGAGCCTCGCGATTCCTGGAGGCTACGACGGATCGCACTCCCGTCTCTTCTCTGGACCGAACAATGACAGCCGCATACCAAATATCGATCTCAACGGTGGTCTGGGTAGTCACTTCGAGATCTCCAACTGGCCGTGGCACAACCAAGCCGACGATTATCAATTGCGCGACGATGTGTCATGGACCAAAGGCGCACATCAGCTCAAGTTCGGAGCGAGCTGGGCACTCTACAAGAAGATTCAGGACCTGTTTGGAACCACCCAAGGCGCGTTTGGCTTTGACGGTACGTTCACGGGCAGCGACTTTGCTGATTTTCTGCTCGGTGCGGCCAAGAGCTATAACGAGTTGGCCGTGCAGGACCGCGGCTATTGGAACAACGTCTCCTGGGCCCTGTACTTCCAGGACAACTGGCGCCTGAACCGCAACTTGACGCTGAATCTCGGGGTTCGATGGGACGCGGTTCCGCATACCTATGAGGCAAACGACCGCATGGGGAACTTCTACCCTTCCCTCTACAAATCGGCTGACGCCGCGGTTCTGCTGCCCGACGGTACTATCAGTCCGAGCAGCCCAGGCCTGGGGGCCAGTTCAAATCCAATCCTTGCCGGCATTCCGCTCTATCTGAACGGAATCGGCATCCCTGAACACAATGGAGTACCCAAAGGCTTGGTCAATAACAATTGGGCAACCGTGGGCCCGCGGCTTGGATTCGCCTATGACGTTACGGGCACTGGAAAGACGGTAGTTCGCGGCGGTGTCGGAGTGATGTATGAGCGGATTCAAGGAAACGATATGTACAACGCTGGTCCTAACATTCCCTTCAGCCTCAATGTAAACAACACGAGTGTACTTCTCGAAGATCCCAGCATCTTGCTGTCCACCGGAACCGCGGCGGCAAGGCCGATCAACCCAGCCAGCATCACGGGCATGGCGATCAACCAGTACAAGCAACCGGCTAGCTATCAGTTCAGCGCGGGCATACAGCGTCAGTTGAACGCCAACTCCGTTCTGTCGGTTTCGTATGTCGGAAACCAGAACCGGTTTCAAAACGACTACCGTCAGGTCAATCTGCCTGATCAGAGCTTCCTTCCCCAGTTGATCGCCGGTGCGCAATACAACACCGCTCCCGGCCTACCCTATCCCGGTTTCCACTCGATCGATCTGTCGACCAACGAGGCCAACTCCCACTACAACTCACTCCAGGTCGACCTCAACTCGCGGATCAAGAATCTGACCTTACGCGCTTACTACACGCTTTCGCGCACTGTTGACCCCACCCTGGGGGGAGGCGGTGGAGCGGATCTCTCCAACATCTCGAATCCGTATCAGGGATGGAGATATGACAACGGCCCCGGTGGCTATGACAGAACACACAACGGTGCTGTGAACTTCATCTATGACATCCCTTTCCTGCAAAAGAGCTCTAGCGCGCTTCTCAGATCGGCGTTTGGAGGCTGGGAGCTGTCGGGAATTGTGACCATGACTTCCGGCTTGCCGATCAATCCTCAGTTGACTGGAGCGCAGGGAAGCAATGGCTTGCCGAACGCTACTAATCGTCCGGATAAAACGGGCAAGGTTGCCTATCCACATAAGGTAGGCGAGTGGTTCGATACCACAGCATTTACCTCTCCGGCAGTTGGTGCATGGGGCAATGCCGGGTTTAACTCGCTCCGTGGGCCGGGTCGAGATAACTGGAATCTCTCAATGTTCAAGAGCTTCCCGTTTAGCGAGAACCGGGACAGACGTCTCGAACTGCGTGCGGAGAGCTTCAATACCTGGAACCACACGCAATTCAACCAGGTGAGCAACTCACTTGGCGCGAGCAACTTCGGCCAGGTTACGTCAGCTTTTGATCCACGTGTCTTCCAGTTTGGCGCAAAGCTGTACTTCTGATCCAAATTAAGAGCGAATTTGTCTGTTGTCCCGTTCTCACCGCGAGGTGGGAAAGGGAATTCTTTTTGTGGGGCATTTGTCTGTCCGGGCCATTGGGCGGGTCTGGCAGGGAATCACCGTTCGGAGAGGGCTCTCGGGCT
>CBJOJD010000047.1:0-20914 GCA_966443485.1 uncultured bacterium
CCCGCCCGCAGCACCAGATTCTTGAGGTGATGCTGATCGTGCGAGTTGATGGTGAACCAGAGGTGTGTGACCACGCCAGCGCCGGTGGTCTCGAGGATTGTGACGGACTGGCCGCCTTCGATCGGAACGGCATCGCCGTTGCCGCCGGATCGGTCCCAGCTTGAGGAACGGCGTGCTTTGTAACTGCGGAGGCGCGCCATATCGAGAAGCCCTTCAGGCAAGGGGGCGGCGCGATCCGGTGCTGCAGCGGAGGCGACGGCGGGGTTGAGCCCCAACAGGGCTCCAGCGGACATCATGGATCCGAGAACGGCGCGGCGGGTTGCTGGTTTCTTGCCCTGGCTCATCTTGACGTGTCCTCCGGGTGCTCAAAGGCGCGAAACCGCTTTGTAGACGGCAGACGGAGGGGATGTCAAGACTGTGCACCGCAGGGCGCTTCTGCAAGGTGTCGCGAGATCCGACCTAGAGCTCTACTTCCCGGAGAAACAGGCGATCGATCGCGAACGCCCCCGGGCCAAGGATGAGGATCAGCAGGGCTGCAAACCAGAACGCAAACGGATCGGCAGCTACGAACTTATCAGGAGCAGTGAAGAATCCGAGCAGGGCTTCGCGGTCTGCGGTCCAGTACGCCACGGTCATGTTGATGAACAAGACGAGCGAGACCAATCGCGATCCGAGCCCGACCGCAAAGAGAATGCCACCCAGGAATTCGACGAGGGCGACAAAGAGAGCGGTGCTTGCGGGCATAGGCAGACCCAGGGAGGTGAAGAACTCTGTCACGTGATCGAGATGGTGGAGCTTGCCCCAGCCGGTCTGCGCAAATTGCCATCCCCAGTAAAGGCGAATGAAGAGGAGCAGAGGGCTTTGCAGGCGATTGAGCAGCGAGGCCGCGGCAGCATAGGCGCTGCGGAGAAGGTCAACCAGGGCTTTCATGGGCTTCCTTTCAGAGACTATTGGCTGCAGTCTGCAGGTGGAGGCGTGCAGATCCAGCCCAACTCCGCCCAGTCCGCGAACCACTGCTGAACGCAGTTGGCGCGGCGGGAGGAGGCAATGCGCGAGTTGGCGAAACCCGCTTCGAGGGCTTCTCCTAGCGGTTTGCCTGCCCGCAGTGCAGCGAGCATCTGGTACTCTTCGCAGGCAAGACGGCGGTAGTAGACGGAGAGGTCGACGCGGTGCGCTGCCACCCAGGTTGGCTGACGGCGCAGCTTGGGAAGAGCAGCGGGGGGCAATTCAGTGTCATCCTGCTCCATGCCGGCCTCGCCGACCTGACGCTTTTCTCCGGTGTGCAGTTGCACGACCAGATCGTCGGCGGGGTACTCGAGCGCCAACAGTTGCAGATGGGGCTGCAAGGCGAGTGAGGAGGCGGCGTCCAGCTGCGCGATCTGCTCGAGGCTGAGCGACGGATATTCGGCGCTGTCGAAAGCTTCCACAAAAGCCCACTCGATACGGGCCACGTCGATGGCGAGATGCTGACGGCGGCCAGTGAAGTGGGCATGTTTGCCGAGCCACTCGACCAGCTTCGAGCCAAGGTTGCGCAGCGTGAACGAGCGGCTGGGATGCGCGGCGAGATAAGCGATCGACAACTCGTGGAACTTGCGGCTGCCGATCACGGCGCGCAGGGCAGGGAAGTCCTCGGCGAGAGCTCCCAGCACGCGGTACCAATATTGCCGGTTATAGATCTCCAGGCGTTCGAAGGCGGAGAGACGGGTATTGGGAGCGATAAAGCTGGCGGCTACCTGGGACATCGCGCGGTCGTCGGGAGCGTGAGAGCGCATCTGCTCGTCATGAGTCAAGGGCATCATCACGGCCGAGGCCATGGCACGCTGCAGATCGGCGAGGCTCATGGTCTGGCTCATTGCGCGGCTCCGGCAAGGGCTTCAGTGTCGCGGGAGAGATAGCGCTCCGCCTTCTTGGCTTCGGCATGAACTTCTTCAAAGCTGGGGATGTGATCGTCCCACTCCAGCAGTGTGGGTGTGGGCCCACAGCGCTCAATCGCTCGTGCGTACAGATCCCATACCGGATCGATCACGGGATGGTCATGCGTATCGAGGATGTATTTCTCATAGCGGGAGTGGCCGGCGATATGGATTTGAGCCACACGTTTTGCCGGAACCGCATTGACATACTGCATAGGATCGAACTCGTGATTCACAGAGGAGACGTAGATGTTGTTGACGTCGAGAAGAATGCCGCAGTCGGCGCGTTCGACCACTTCGTTGAGAAACTCCCACTCAGTCATCTGCGAATCGGTGAACTCGGCATAGCTGCTGACGTTTTCGACGGCGATGGGGATCTCGAGGAAGTCCTGTACCGTGCGGACTCGTTCGGCGGTGCGCTCGACGGCCTCCCACGTGTAGGGCAGGGGAAGCAGATCGTGAGTGTAGGTCCCGTCGACGCTGCCCCAGCAGAGGTGATCGCTGAGCCACGGCGTCTTGGTGCGGCGGACCAGCTGCTTGAGCCGGCGCAGATGCTCGGGATCGAGGGCGGTGGCCGAACCGAAGTACATGGAGACCCCGTGCTGTACGACCCGATATTGCTCGAGAATGCGATCGAGGTTGGCCAGAGGACGGCCGGCGTCAATCATGAAGTTCTCTGAGATGATCTCGAACCAATCGACCACCGGCTTCTGCGCAAAGATGTGCTGGTAGTGAGGAATGCGCAGGCCGATACCGACGCCGTGGTTCGAATATGCATTGAAGCGGTTGGGCATGGGGAGATCCAGTGAAATAGCGAGTCAATGAAAGAGTGAAGAAAGTGAATAAGTGAACGAGTGAAACAGGGAATGAGTGAAAAAGTGAAACACTGAAACAGTGAACCTGTGATCGGGGATCGGGGATTAGGGATCAGGCGGTCGGAGAAGAGACAGCGTTGGCGAGGATCCATGGTGAGCAAACTGAATCTCTCGTCATCGACTGTCTTCATGCTCCGATTCCTGAAACCTGATCCCCGATCTCCCTGGAGAAGTTAGGCGGCCTTGGGCTTGGAGCCGTCGGTGGCGCATCCACCCTTGCCCTTGCAGCTGTTCTGGCCCTTGCAGCCGTTGTCGCCGGTCTTGCATCCGCCCTGACCCTTGCAATCATTCTTGCCCTTACAGGAGTGCTTGGCGGGCTTGTCGTTGCTGACGTAGCGCAGGCCAACCTTGGCCGCCTTGACCATGGGGGTGCCGTTGGACTGTGTGGCAGCGTGGGCCGCTACCGAGGTTCCGCCGACAAGACCGGAGAGAGCAGCAGTGAGCAACAGGGCATTGAGCTGATTTGTCTTCATGAGTGACCTCACTTGGTGGGTTGGGGCGGACCATGCCGCGTATTGGCGATGCGGAAGAGCGGTAGGCAAGCTATCCGCAATTTTCAGTTCCGCACATAGGAGTCAATCTCCTTGCGGAAGGTTACAGGCCTGGGGCAAAGTTTAATACGAAAATCGGTGGACAGGCTCTAGTGCCGGCTGTACCGGTCTGAGGGGAGTACGAAGCAGCGTGGCCATGCGGATTGCATAAAACTTCGGATCAGGATCGCGAAATACCGAACGGAAGGTCAAACCGGACGGAAGAATTCAGACTCAGCAAGTGCCAGCTCACTGCGTGGGACATTAATGCGCATCCAGCACAGCGCGCGTTATCGATTTACAGGGTATGGAGGATCGAAGGATCCGCGCACGGGTCAGTCCGATCGCGCTTGGCGGCGCATGCCGGGTCAGCTCCGGTTTAGTTCTTCGTCAATGCGCTCGTGAAGACGGCGGCTGAACCCGGCGGGGAGTTCAAATACCCGATCGTCCGCCATGAGCACGACGACATTGCGGGTCGAGTCAAGCACAGCGGAGCAGATCTCGCATGTCTCGAGATGGCGGTCGATGTGTGCGCGCAGCTCGGCATCGATCTCACCGTCGATGTAGTCCGAGATGTATTGCCAGACGTGTTTGCAGTCGATTCTCACGCGCCCCACCTCAAAAGCCCTTTTCGTTTGGGCGCATATGCCTTCAACGTGGGAGCCAATTCGTGCTGCAACAGGGTTCGGGCCCGGTGCAACCGAACTTTGACAGCGCCTTCGGTGATGCCCAGGATGTGCGCAGTTTCGCGGCCATCCATCTCTTCGATGTCCCTGAGCAGGACAACGTTACGGTAAATCTCTGGCAGGTTGGCGATTGCGGCGCGAAGGATGCCGGCGAGCTCTTTGCGCTCCAGTGCTTCCGTGGGGACTTCGCGCCAACTGGTCAGGAGAGCGGGGGTGAAGTCGCCGGATTGTTCCTCGCTAGCTTCGTCGATGGAATCCTCGCGCCGCGCCGTTTGCTTGCGCAGACGCCCCAGACCCTCGTTGCGCGCAATGGAAAGGACCCAGGTGCGGAACTGCGAATCTCCGCGGAAGAGGTGGAGGTTGACGAACACTTTGATGACCGTCTCCTGGGCCCCATCTTCGGCATCGGCTTCGTTGCCGAGCAACGAGAGCAGGAGGAAGTAGATGGGGCGCTCGCAGGGGCGAATGAGCTCGTGGAAGAGGTGTTTTTCGCCGCTCAGGATCCGCCGGATGTACTCCGCATCTTGTTCCGGATTGGAGGGCGGGAGGGGCACAGGCTTGCTAGACGTGCGAACGCTGGTGAGAAGACTCTACCAGCGTATCAGCGTGAGGCGGGATTTGACTTGAGTTCGTGGATTAGTCGGCTGATGTGAGCTCGAGACTCTGAAGAGCGAAGCTGGGGCGCCGAGGAGCAGGGGCTGGGTGAGGCAGCCGCGAGAGGTACTCCTCGAGTTCGCGAGTATCCCACTTGCGAAGCACACTGCGCACAATGAGGTTGAGGTCGGAGGTGAAGGTGGCTTCGGCCATGTAGGCGTCGTCGAGTTGATGCTTGAGGGGAAGTACCACCTCGCGGTAGTAGGTGTCGAGTTGTCCAGCCGGGACCCGGGCGAGCACAGCTTCTTCGCGAGCAAAGACGAAGGTGGCCCGACCGGTGATGCCCGGGCGGCAGGTGAGGGGGCAGGTCTGGTGGCTCGCCAGCTTGGGGCGCGGCCCGACCAAACTCATGTCACCTCGGAGCACATTGAAGATTTGGGGGAGTTCGTCGAGCTTCCAGCGGCGCAGGAAGGGACCCACGGGGGTAAAACGCTGATTAATGGCGGTGGTCACCCGTGGACGAGCATGAGTGTTGCGCCACACCGGCATGGTGCGGAACTTCAGGATCGTGAAGGGCTGACCGTTACGCCCGATGCGCTGCTGACGGAAGAGCACGGGGCCGCGCGAGGTCAGGCGTACGGCAAGAGCAAGAAGGAGAAGAGCGGGCAAAACCAGCGGAAGGGAGCACAGCGCACAAAAAACGTCGAAGCACCGCTTGCCAGCCGACTGCGACCAGCGACTGGCGACACACTCCGGAGAGATACTGGCCGAGTTGTAGACAGTCGTTTCCTCAGGAAGTGAGAACCTGGTTGACACCATGTACGTTCCTTAGTTCCGTGGAATGTGGTGATTCCCGGAGAGAGTCAGCGCAGAGGGGTATAAGTTGAAGCGACGTGCCGGAAGTGTAGACACTTCTCGATGTGTTTTGATGTGGCGTTTTACGAAAATTTCATCTCGAGTTCCGTGGTTGCGTTCGTCTGGCACGTGCATCAGAGCGGACGCGGATGACCGGCTCGTAAATCGATCTTGCTGAGCCGAAGCTATGAATACAGTGTAGCTTGCTCACGCAGGATCGGTTACAGACGAACCAATGTAGCCAAGGGCCAGGTGATTAACCGTATTGTACGGCATTTAACGGATTCGAGTCTCTGGGACGGCTAGGAGAACGGCCGAGGGGGCCTGCTGGAGCCGTCCTCTGGGTGGGATAGGGTCCTGCAAATTCGGTGGGAGGCCCTCGCGGCGGGGAATTTCGTCACATCCGGCTTGCTGATCAAGGCCTGATCGGAAAGAATACCGGGGCAGCCTCGATCCCCTGATCTGGAACCTCCAAAGCGAGGCAAGCCGAGGCCCGGAGGAAGCATGAGTTCAGTTCGTGTATTGGTGGGCACGCGCAAGGGTGCGTTCATACTTACATCAGACGAAAAGCGCATGAAATGGGAAGTAAGTGGGCCACACTTTGCGGGGTGGGAGATCTACCACGTCAAGGGCTCCTCGGTGAATCCGGACCGGATCTATGCGTCGCAGACCAGCGGCTGGTTTGGGCAGCTGCTTCAGCGCTCCGATGATGGCGGCAAAACTTGGTTCCAACCGGGAGTCCGTCCCGAAGATGCGACCCCGACCTGGCCGCCGTCCGGGACACCGAACAAGTTTGCCTACGATGTCTCGGAGAACTCGGGCAAGCCGCTAACCACCCACCAATGGTATGACGGAACCCAGCATCCCTGGGAGTTCAAGCGCGTGTGGCACATCGAGCCCTCGTTGAGCGATGCCAACGTGGTCTATGCCGGAGTGGAAGACGCGGCGCTATTCAAGTCCACCGATGGCGGAGAGAACTGGCAGGAGCTGTCGGGATTGCGGGGACACGGAACGGGTCCAAAGTGGCAGCCGGGCGCTGGCGGGATGTGCTTGCACACGATTTTGCTGGACCCGACCAATCCGGATCGCATCTACATCGCCATTTCCGCGGCGGGAGCATTCCGGACCGACGACGGGGGTAAGACCTGGAAACCGATTAACAAGGGACTGGTTTCCAACTTTATCCCGGATCCAAATGCCGAGGTAGGGCACTGCGTGCACCACATTGCGTTGCATCCTTCCCGCCCGGACGTTCTGTTCATGCAAAAACACTGGCACGTCATGCGGTCCGACGATGCTGGCGATAATTGGGCGAAGGTGAGCGGGAATCTGCCGACAGACTTCGGATTTGTCATCGATGTCCACGCGCACGAGCCGGAAACGCTGTTTGTGGTGCCAATCAAGAGCGATTCGGAGCATTTTCCACTGGATGGCGCACTCCGGGTGTATCGCAGCAAGAGCGGCGGCAACGAATGGGAGGCACTGACCAACGGACTTCCGCAGAAGGATTGCTACGTGAACGTATTGCGCGATGCCATGGCTGTCGACAAGCTGGATGACTGCGGCGTCTACTTCGGAACCACCGGCGGGCAGGTGTACGTGTCTCCGGATGGTGGGGATTCCTGGCGGCCGATTGTGCACGATTTGCCCGCGGTGCTCTCGGTCGAGGTGCAGACGCTCAAGTAGCACACCGAGTGCAATGAGACTCAGGGCCGGATAGGTGACAGTGTCAGCAAATTCAGTTGAATCGACGTCAAGGGTTCGGGTGTGCCTGCCTTATCACCTGCGCAATCTGGCGCAGGTAGGGAGCGAGGTAATGGTGGAAGCGGCGCGCCCGGTCAGCATTCGCACAGTGCTGGACGCCGTAGAGCGGCAGTATCCCATGCTGCGCGGAACAATCCGCGACTACGGCACGCTGCAGCGCCGGCCGTTTTTGCGCTTCTTTGCATGTGAGGAGGATCTCTCCCTTCAGCCCATGGAACAAGAGCTGCCTGAGCCGGTCGTATTGGGGAAGGAACCGTTGTTGATCATTGGAGCGATCGCGGGTGGTTAAAGAAGGTCTGGTGCTGAGTCAAAATGCAGCAAGGGCCTGGGAAGCATTTCCCCAGGCCCTTGCCGGTGATCTGTTGGGATTGGACTAAGGCCATCGCGCTGCCGCGAGTCCGTTTTAGCCCGGCGGGGAACTTGATCCGCTGGGGACTTACAAGAAGGTCTGGGGCGCGATGCCCTAGGCCTCAGTCACCTCACGTAGGATACAACTGGAACAATCAGATTTCATTAGCTGGATCAACCTCCTTTCCCGTGTAAGCACAGACTATTCCTGGACGGATTTGGCGTCAAGATGCCACGGTTCTTTCTCAGGTGAACCGTTGGGAATGGGCTACCTGCCTGTGACGGCCGAATCCTCGGGAGCGGGCCCGACTCGTTCCGTAGCCGGCTTCAAGGGTGCAGGTCGGTCTTCGAGAGCATCTGCAGAAACTGCTTCCGCGTGCGCTGGTCGATTGCCACATCCAACAGTTTGCCATCTCGCCCAAACAAAAATGTGTTTGGAATCCCGGTCACATGGAACTGCTGGTGAACCTTGCCACCAGGATCAAGGACGACGGTGGGACGGTAATGAAGGGGCGCGAGGAAGGATCCCACTTTGAACTGATCCTCATCGGTGATTGACAGGACTACCAAGCCTTGCGGTTCGAAATAGGCATAAAGGGCATCAAGGTCGGGCATCTCCAGGCGGCACGGCGCGCACCAGGTGGCCCAGAAGTTAACCAGCACAATCTTGCCACGCAATTCCGAGAGCGTGACCTTCTTGCCTTTCAGATCCTTGAGGGTGAAGTCGGCCTTCGCCACGTCCGCATCGTGTTCCGCGAGCATCTGGGTGGCCTTGGCGAAGGACGGATCGTTCATCGTGGCGCTGACGTGCTCATAATGCATCAGCTTGGCGAGATCGTAGTAGGGCATGGGCAGCTTGTCGTTCTTCTCCGGAACCGGCGTCTCGGTCAACGATTGCGCCAGCGTGTCGGCTACTGCTTGCAGTGCCTCTTTGCCAGGATCGCCTTCGGTGACCAGGTGCGAGAGCGCATCCGCCAAGCTAACCTTCTCCATGCCAGCAGGCAGCGAACGGATATCTTTGGCCAATTGGATGGTCACCGCCGGACGTTGAGCGGCGGGCACCGATCTGAGGCTGCGCAACTGGTTTTCGATGCTGGAAGGTTTGATTTCAGCTTGAAGCAGAGACGCACCGATCAGGAGCGCAGCGGCGAGAGCACGACGGCGGCAAGCGAACATAGAAATCCGGACCTTGTTGATGAAGAGGGTGTGTGGAGCTTCGCCCGGAATTATAGTAGCTCGCGCCGTCCCAGGCTACGCGAAAGTGCCAGACTCAAGGGAGCATCTTGACCTCCAGGCTGCTCCCGTTGAGGCTGATCGGGTCGCCGCGAGAGGGGTCGGTTACCTAGTGTCGATGGATCTAATCAAGCGTTAAGCACCCGAGGCAGGGACGCTCGATGCGACCAGCCAACGTCAGGTGCATCCGTTTCTGAGAGATTAGGCCGGATCAGCCCGATGGGTGGTACACAGCTCGAGGATGCGCCAAGTCTCAGAGCGAGACCCGGCGCACGATGGCTCATAGAACTGAGGGCGGAGATTCCTCATTCTGCGATGTGATCGCAAGCCCGCGATAACTGGTTCGAGGGTCTTGAACTCTTACGACAGGGCCAAGTTCAGATTGTCGATGGCCTCGTCGATCTCTTTTTTGTTCTTGAAGCCGACAGTTACACAATCGACACCGGCGTTTTGCATGGCGAAGCGCATTGCTGCAACGCGATCTTCGTGATTCGTGAAAACGCCATCGCCGACCAGCTTCATGCTGATCACGCCCATGCCGTTTTCCTTCACCTGCTTGACGTGCTGAACCACTTCCGAGACGTTGGAGGGGTTGTCGTTGTCCGCGTAAGTGGGGCCGTCCATGCGGGTGCCCTTGTGGTTCATGCGGATCATGGCAACTTGCAGCCAGGGATTTCCGGGCATCTGGCGCAGGGCAGGCAATCCGTGAACCGAGGCTCCGCGGGAGAGGATGGTCTTCTTCGACTGGTAGTGATCGATGGCGTCCTGCCACTGCCTTGTGGACTTCACCCAATCCGAGGTGTGCTGCCAATGGAGCAGCATGATGTCGAAGTACTCGGCCTTATGTGTGCGCAACATCTCTTCAAAACGCTGGTGAGGATCGGCATCGGAGTCGGTCGTCACCTTGGTCATGAGCACGTAGCTGTCGCGGGGGTAGGGCTTGAGAGCCTCGCCGAGCATGGCCGGAGTCACATAGGATTCCGCAGTCTCAAAAAAGCGGATGCCGCGCTCGTAGGCGTAAGCCACCAGCTTGTTGAAGTCCTGCTGGCCGAGCGAAGCCTGCACGTGGCCATTGTTGCTGCCGGTTCCAAAGGCAAGGCGAGTGACCTTGATACCGGATTTGCCGAGCGTCACCTTATCGAAGGCGGTGCGGCGCTCGGCGTGCAAAGGAAGGGGACCAACGCTCGCGATCGTGCCGGCGGCGATGCCTGTCTTGAGAAAGTCTCTTCTGGAATAACCGCTCATTCCGTACCTCCGGGGCTGGGCCACGCGGACCAGATGCCGGAATGGTATCACGAGCGTGCAGCGGAATCGATTTTGTTATGGGAATCTGAACGAAAGAGCAGAGATGCTTCACCGGAGTCTTCCGATTCCAGAGGTCCAGGGTCTGAGAGACGTGGAATCGGAAGATGGGCTTAGAGTTGGAGCAACTACCAAGGAAGGGTTTGGCCGAGGTGGAAAAACCCACCGGTGGGTCCATCGCTGGGCAGAGTAGCGAGAGCGACGCTGGTTTTGGAGCCGTCTGCGAGTTCCAGGGGAGCCTGATCACCGCCCATGTCGGTCTTCACCCAACCAGGATGCGCGGAGTTCACCTTGATGTTCGTGTCGCGCAATTCATGGGCCAGGTGGATGGTGAACGCGTTGAGAGCGGACTTGGACGCGTCGTAGGCGAAGGATTTGGCGTGGTAGATCGGGGAATTCGGGTCAGCCTGCAAAGTGAGCGAGCCGAGAATACTGGACAGGTTAACGATGCGCCCAGCGGGACTTTTCTTCAGTAGGGGAAGGAGAGTCTGCGTCAGGGCCACGGTAGCAAAGAAGTTCGTTTCAAAGACCCGGCGCAGGGTGTCCTGGGGCACCTCCCCGACGCTGTGCGCCGGCCCGCTCACGGGAAATCCACCCGCAGCGATTCCTGCGTTATTAATTAGGATGTCGATACGGCCATATCGGTCATCGAAGTACTTGAAGGCGGTTTGATGGTCGGCAGGCTTGGTCACGTCGAACGCAAGAAACTCGACGGGGGCTCCGGCTGCGCGCAGTTTGTCGACGGCCTGCTGGGCCTGCTGCGCGTCGCGCGCTCCGATGACGACCTTAATACCGAGTTGCTTGTTCGACGCCAGGTCAAGGGCGGTCTGGTAGCCGAGGCCACGGTTGCCGCCGGTGATGAAAGCAATCTTCTCTGTCATGCAGTCACGAATCTCCTGTTGGTGTTTGGATTCAGCAGCGGCTTGAGATGGTGCGGTATTTTGCGGCACAATAAGCGTAAATCGAATGCTCCGGTTCGGATTTCAACGAGACCAGCAGATTTGTCCCCTGCCGTGATGCAACGTTTGGTCGGTAGATTCCGCAGATTCCTGTAGTGGACGTGTAGGCAGTCCGAATTGCGGTTTGTCATTGCGGTAGCAGAGGAACAGAGATGGGCTCATCCCACACGCCGGAACGCGATGCTTCGGCAGAAGCTCGAAGATACCGCGCAGAGTTTGCACAAGCTTTGGTAGAGAGCCACTTTGGGATCTCGCCCGACGCTATCCTTGTCTCGGATGCGCAGGGCACAATCCGAGAGGCAAATCCGCGCGCGACGGAACTTTTCGGATATAGCCGGGCGGAACTGATCGGCAAATCGGTCGACAGCTTGGTTCCGGAGCGGTTTCGTGGACCCCATCCGCGCCATCGCGAGAACTTCAATGCGCATCCCCGCACACGGCAGATGGGCGCCGCGCAGAACCTTTTCGGGCTGCGCAAGGACGGATCGGAGTTTCCCGTCGACATTATGTTGCGGCCGATCGGGACTGCAACCGGTCCGGTGGTGCTGAGCTTCATACGAGACACGACCGAGCAACGGGCCGCACAGGAAGAGCTGCGGCGACAGGATCAGCAGTTGCGGTCGATCATCGAGAGCGTCCGCGATTACGCGATGTATATGTTGGATCGCGATGGTCATGTGTCGACCTGGAACGTGGGCGGACAGCGAATCCACGGCTATGTTGCTGACGAGATTCTGGGAAAGCATTTCTCCCGGTTCTTTTTGCAGGAGGATGTGGAGCGTGGCTTACCCGACTCGCTGCTGAAGAGTGCGATGGACCGCGGACGATATGAGGCAGAGGGATGGCGTCTGCGCAAGGATGGGTCTCGTTTTTGGGCGAACAGCGTCGTAGCAGCGGTGCGCAACGAGGCTGGCGATGTGACGGGGTTCGCGAAGATTACGCGCGACTTCACCGATCGCAAGCGGGCCGAAGAAGCCGTGATGCTGCAGCTGAGCAATGCGCTGCTGGCCAACATGGACATGCGCAAGATGCTCGAGGCGTTCTCGGCCAGCATTCGGGCGGTGATTCCCCATGATGCCTCGACGCTGGTCCTCTACGACGAATCAACCGGCAAGCTGAGGGCGCAGTTTTTCGGGCAGATGGGTAAGGAGACCCGGCGCGCCGATCGCGAGCTACCGGTCCAAGGATCGCCCGCCGGGAAGGCGTTCGCGACGCGTGAGCCCGTCATCTTGGAACACATGCCGCCAGCGGACTTTGATGTTGATACGGTTTCGCACCTGACAGCATTAGGGATGAAGGCAGGCTGCTGGGTTCCGCTGATCCACATGGGAGAGAGCATCGGAGCGCTGAGTGTGTCGAGCCGCAATGAAGGCGCTTTCACGATGCGGGAAGCAGAGATGCTGGGGAGACTGGCCGACCAGATGGCGATGGCAGTGCACAATGCTGTTGCCTTCAGGCAAGTGGCTGAGTCGCGTGACCGTTTGGATCAGGAGAAGCAGTATCTGCAGGAAGAGATCAACCTCCAGAACCGTTTCGAAGATATTGTGGGCGAAAGCACCGGGCTTCGAAATGTACTGAATCAAATTGAGACAGTTGCCCCGACCGATGCGACGGTTCTCATTCAAGGAGAGACGGGCACCGGCAAGGAGCTATTGGCCCGCGCCATTCACCGGCTGAGCTCGCGGGCGGAGCGGACCTTTATTAAGCTGAACTGCGCGGCCATCCCTGCGGGTCTGCTGGAAAGCGAACTGTTCGGACACGAGAAAGGCGCCTTTACCGGGGCAATCACGCGCAAACTGGGCCGCTTAGAACTGGCACACGAGGGCACGCTGTTTCTGGACGAGATTGGCGAGATGCCGCTCGATCTACAGCCAAAGCTGTTGCGCGCGCTTCAGGAGAGAGAGATCGAAAGACTGGGTGGTTCGCGGCCAATCCCTGTGAACGTGCGGCTGATTGCAGCTACCAACCGCGACCTGGGGAAGATGGTTCAGGAGAAGCAGTTTCGAGCGGATCTGTACTACAGGTTGAAGGTGTTTCCGATCTTCTCGCCGCCTCTGCGCGAACGGATCAGTGACATCCCCATTTTGGTGCGGCACTTTGTAGAAACCCACAGCCGCGCGCTGGGGAAGACCATTGAGACTATCCCTGATGAAGTGATGAAAGCCTTGACTCGGTGGAAGTGGCCAGGAAACATTCGTGAGCTTGAGAATTTCCTGGAACGCGCCGTGATCCTTACCAAAGGGACCGTGCTTTATGTGCCTCTTGCCGAGCTGGATGCCGTGCCCGAAGAAGATGACGAAGACGACGATAGCTCGTCGAGTCCCACGCTGCTGACAGCCGAGCGGGAACACATCATTCGTGTCTTGCGGGAGTGCAAGGGACAGATTGGCGGTGGCGACGGAGCTGCCGAGCACCTGGGCCTCAAGCGCACAACCCTGAATTCCAAGATCAAGAAGCTGGGCATCCAGCGCCGCGACTATATGTAGTCAAGTGACGAGATTTCGTCATCGTCACCTTCGCCAGTATCGTCGTCACGAACGCCAGTTGTTCCTCTCTCAATCTCGGTAAGTCCTTCAGAATCAATATAGATATCTTGAATCTCGGCGCCCGCCGAGTTTGGCACGCCGCTTGCCTTATAGAGGGCATGGCGAAGGACGGGCCAAGATACGTTACGAATCTCGATCAACGAATTGGAGCAAGCGATCAGCGTCACCCTGGAAGGGCGGCTGGTTGGGCCGTGGGTGGCGGAACTGAGCCGGGCGTGGAGAGAAACCGCTTCACGCTTAGGTGGAAAGCAGCTGTTGCTGGATCTCCGGAACGTAACGTATGCGGACGCCGAGGGCAAGCACGTGTTGCGCAGTATTTATCAGCAAACGAACGCGGAGCTTGTTGTCAGCTCCCCCTGGACGCAGTATCTCGCTGAAGAAATCAAATCAACGAAGTTGACGGGTGCAACGAAGGAGGTCTAGTCATGGAGTCGATTCGCGAAGCAGGCAGCAACGGCAATGTCAGCGCGGTGCGTTCCGCAGGTGAATTCTTCAAGAAGTTGAAACCGTCGGCCCTTCAGGACCTGACCTCTATGCAGCACGCGCACTCTTATCCGGCCAACATTATTTTGTTCTCTGAACGGGAAGCGCCTCGCGGAGTCTTCATCGTACTGGAAGGCGAAGTGCGGTTATCAATCAACTCCAACGAAGGGAAGCGGCTGAGCCTGCGCATCGCCCGCAAGGGAGACATCCTGGGGCTGTCCTCCACGCTGTCAGGCAATGGCTACGAGATGACCGCAGAGACGCTGTATCCGGCGAAGATTGCTCCCATCGGACGGCGCGAGTTTCTCGGTTTCCTGGCTCGTCATCCGGAGGCTTATCAGACGGTGACGGAGGAACTGAGCCGACAGATGACGCAGGCTTGCGATCAGCTGCGCAACGTGGGCCTTTCCACCTCGGCGCCGGAGAAACTGGCACGACTGCTGTTGGAGTGGAGCGACAACGAGCAAGCTCATGAGACTGGCACTGGACGCGTGCGGTTCTCACTGACGCATGAAGAGATTGGCGAGTTCATTGGTGCTTCGCGTGAAACCGTGACGCGCACTCTGAGCCACTTCAAGCACCGTCAGCTGGTTTCGTTTAACGGATCGATGTTGACGATTCCCAACCGTTCAGCACTGGCGAGCTACGCAGGCGCCTAGATCAGATCTTCAGGCTTGGATCGGCAAGCCGATCCATACAGCGCCACACAGAGCGCGAATACGTAGGTGACTTCTTGGCGTAGCCCGGCGCGCCCCTTTTTGGATTCTGTTGATCGAGCCGGGCATTTTCTTCAGCCCTTCGGAATAGACGGTGGCACACCACCCGCTCGAAGGATGAAAGCTCAAACTTCTCATTTGCTCTCCCGTTTCTGCTCTCTGCCCGTGCGGTGGCGATTGGTCCCGAGCCTCGCCACCGAAATCTCCCTTAAAATCTAGGAGCCGCCGATGCCGGAAGTCCGGTATGCGGCCGTTCAATGGCGCCGGATACCAACTCCGGAGCCTGCCCCGTCATAAACCGGAGCGTGTCGCGGCTCGCATGCGCCAGCGATGAACCAGATCCTCCGCAGCCTCGGGCCAGGTAGGGAAGACGAAATCGAAGCCGGCCTCCAGCAGGCGTGTAGGAACCACGCGGCGGCTCTTCAGTACCAGCTCCGTTTCGGTGCGCAGGAAGATTGCTGCAAGTTCAAGCAGCGGCGTGGGCGCGGGCAGACCGTTGGGCATCCCGTATGCCTCGCGCAGCGCGGTCATGAAATCTCGATTCGGCAGTGGATGAGGAGAGGCAAGGTTCACAACTCCCTCCATGTCCTCGCGACGGATGAGGAAGTCGACGGCCCGCGCGAGGTCCAGGCCATGAATCCAGGAGACGAATTGCCTGCCATTGCCCTGCGTCCCTCCCAGGCTGAAACGAACTAGATTCAAGAGCATGGCGAAGGGACCGCCCGGAGCAGCATCCATCGCGATGGCGCTGCGCAGGGCCAGCTTGCGTGTGCGCGGGGTCGGAGCGCTGAAGAATGCCTGCTCCCAGTCTTTGGCTACCAGAACCGAAAAATTCCAGCTTTTGGGGACGCGCCTTCGTGCAGTGAGCCATTCGTCGCCGCCGTATTCGCCGTTTTCCTCGTCCATTGGGCGATCCAGCGAGTGCCGATAGATCGTAGCAGTGGAGGCGTTGAACCATAGCCAGGGTGGTTCGGCCAGGTTGGAGATCACCTCACCGAGCAGACGTGTGGTCTGGATCCGTGAGTCGTAGATTGCTGCTCGATTCTGCGGTGTATAGCGGCAGTTCACGCTTCGTCCGGCGAGATTGATGCAGATGTCCGCGCCGTCGAGGTGCTCAATCCAGGCTCCCAGGTGTTGTCCGTCCCAGTAGACCGTCTGCCAGGAGGCTGCGAAAGGGCTGCGTGAGAGTACGGTGACGCGATGCCCTTGTTCCTGGAACCAAGAAGCCAGCAGGCGGCCTACCTGACCACTGCCACCCGGAATCACAATGCGAAGCGGACGGAACATTCGTTCGTCTCAGAATAGCGGACGTGCTTCTCCGCCAAAGCCGAAAATGCGAAGCCGATGAAGGCTATCGAGGCGGAAATGGAAACTGCCCGAAGTAGGTTCGGCGTCGATGGGCGCGTATCTCTCGAACGACCAGAATGAGCACCAGAAAGACAATGAGCAGAGGTGCCCAGAAGATCCAGCCAGGTTGGATGACGCGGTCACCTCCGACACTGACGGAAGAAGCGAGGCGAGTGTTTCCGAACATCGCAACCAGGTCTTTTCCAACGGACACATTCTCGCCCAGACGAACGGACCCGAAGATGCTCACCATGTCATGGCCAATGGATGCATTGCTATCGGCGGTGATATCGCCGAAGAAGTTAACCACGTCGTGATTGGCGTGGTGTGCAATGTGAATTCGGCCGAAGAACACGACTACGTCGCCATCAATAGTCCCCTGTGCGTCGACGTTGCAGAAGAAGCAGACAGTGTCGTGAACCGACTGATCGGCGGGGATGTGAATGCTGCTTCCGAACTGGACGATATCGCGGCTGGCGTGGGCGCGAGGCGCGCCGGCGATCACAGCTACAGCGAGCAATAGGCAGGAAAGCAGTCGACGCATAGGTTCTCCTGACCCAGATACGGACGGATCAGCAGAATGGTTCCCGGTGGTCAGAATCTGGGTCGGCCAACAGTGTAGCGCGATGGGGCGCCTGTGGGATGGAAAACCGGGAGGAGTCTAGTTGATGGTCCGTCGGCGACGTTTGGCGATAATCTTGCCAAACGCCGTCCAGGACGACCGCGGAACAGGATGATCTAGAACTCGAAGCGCATCCCGAGTTGTACGCGGCGGGGAGCGTTGACCGAGGTGATTTCTCCGAAGCCAGCCGAGGTTTCTACGGAGTCGATGCTGCTGGGATTCTCGTGGTTGAGCACGTTGAACGCGGATGCGGAGAAGCCCAGGCGCGGAGCATCGTCTCCTTTGTTCTGGGTGATGGCGAAGTCGTGGCCCCAACGCAGATCCAGGTCGACGTAGGAAGGCAGGCTTTCGGTGTTGCGTTCCACACCGTCCGGCCGGGCATTGAACAGGTCGTCCCCATAGGGGTCGGTTCCCGTGGTGATGGTCCAGGGCCGCCCAGTGTTGGCGAAGATGCCCGCCGAGAGGTTCAAGACTCCCTCGGGATGGAACATGGCATACATCCCGAGACGCTGGCGGCGATCCCAACTGGCGCGGGCCCACTCGGCGTTCGGCGCGTACTGGTTCTCGGGAAAGAAGCCAATGCCGTCGGTATTGGACTCGAAATGCGACCAGGTATAGCGGCCGAAGCCGGTGAAGTACTTATTGAGGCGGCCGCGATAAGAGATGTCGAGACCGCTACCTTCAAGGAAGCCCTCCGGCTGCATCTCGCGAACGCGGCCGTAGTTGGGATCAGGCCGCTCGGTGTAATCGGACTCTGGGGTGGGAGCGTTGATATCGAGGGAGCGGAATGTGCCGATCTCGCGCATGGAGTAGACGCTGACCGTGCCGGTCGCCTTTTCACCCAACTGGCGCTCGACGGAGAGACCGTACTGAATCTGGTAGGGAATGCGCGGATCGGGCGTCAACTGCACGCGCGCAACCGGGGAGGTTGAGATATCGGCGCAGTTGCCAATCGGAACGCAGCCAGTGACCGGTTCCTGGTCGGGGTGGAGAGAGAGGGTCACGGACCGCCGGCGGGGCTGCAGGCCTTCATAGCGCACTAGATCGAGCAGAGGCGTTGAGCCGAAGCGGTCGTAGTAGATGCCGCCGCCACCTCGCACCACAGTTTTCGAGGCTTGATTCAGGACCCAGGCGAAGGAGACACGAGGCGAGAAGCCGAGGCGCTTGGCGGCAAGGAAATTTTGCCAGTCGTAGCGGATTCCGGGGGTGATCGAGAAACGTTCACTGATCTTGTACTGATCCTGAATGAAAGCGCCCATCTCCTGCTGGTGATAGATGAAGTGGGTGTCACCGGAATTCAGCGAATAGCCGGAAGGATGGTTGTTCTGGTAGTTCTCGAGCGCGGTAGTGAGCACAGTGACGCCGTCGGGCGCCAGGGTGGGGCCGAAGGTGTAGGTGCCGAGCGCATTGGTGTTGTCGTCGTAGGCGCGTCGGCCGAGATGAGGAATGCCCACGCCAGCCTTAACGAAGTGCCGGTTGTGGGTCCAAGTCACCATATCGAAGAGGCGAAAGTTGTACTCGGTGCTGAGAGCGTCGTTCTGGGCGGAGCCGGTCGTAAAGTAGCCGGCGACGTTGATGTGGGGAGCCTCGGCGACGTTACGATTGTGGCTGAAGTCATGTTCTCCGACCAGGGAGAGCTGATTGATCATGGCCGGCGAGACGGTCGAGTCCAGGTGGATGTTGGCGTCATCCTCGTGGTACTCATTGTGAAATCCAGCTGACGGCAGTGTCTGGCCACCGACACTGAGATTGCTGCCGTTCCATTCTTCATAGCTGTATTGCGCGTAGGCGGAATGCTTGGCTCCGAACTGATGCGCGGCGCGGGTGCTGAATTCGGTATCGCGATTCGGTGCGGGCACATTTGCCAGGTAAAGGCCCGACGGGTTCGACGAGGTGGGCACCAGGGAGGCCTTCACGACGGCATCCTGATCTTCTTCTGCGCGGTTGAATGAGACGAGGAAGCTGCTTTGCGGAGCGAAGAAGATAGGACCGGTCGCGCTCCCCTCATAAACGCGGCGCTGTTCGAAGGGCTTTGAGGGGGCCAGGGCATTTTGCGCGTTCAGGGCTGAGTCGCGGAATAAGAAGTTGAACTGGCCGTGGTATTTGTCGGCAGCGGACTTCGTGATGATCTCCATCTGACCGCGGCCAGGCCAGTAGTACTGAGCGGAGTAGGGGTCCTGGTTGATGCGGACTTCCTGGACGGCTGAAGCGGAGACGGTGGCATGGTTGGCTTCTACGCCATCGACAATCAGGCCCGATCCGCCGGTAGCAGTAGCGCTGTCGTCCAGGAAGGCGCTCATCGCAGTGGCGTAGTCGTTGTCAAAGATGGGCAGCGACTTCAGATCGGATGAGGTCATCACCGACGAGTCATGATTGTCGTCTGTGGAGGTGAGATCGGTGTTGGTATCGGCATTCACATGGACGTTGGTCGAGATGCCCGCGATGGGCAGCGTGATGTGGAGCACGCCTGCCAGGGAATGGGTCGGAACGCTTGCGGAGGCCATCGTGGCTGGTGCCGTAATCAAAACCGGGGTCTTGACAGTATCGAATCCGGGCTCGGAGATGACCAGAGTGAAGCTGCCCAGGTGAGGTGCGGTGACTTGAAAGCTACCATCATCACCGGAGTGGAAGCTGCCGGTAACGGATCCATCTGTATCGACCAGGTCGATCTCCGCACCGGGAACGATTGCGCCGGTAGGGTCTGCGACAACTCCGGAGATCGAGGGAGGCTTCGGGGCTGCGGAAGGGCTGGAGGGACTGGAGGCAAAAAGCGCAGAGGGAACCAGCAGCAAAACCAAAGCGAGGCGAGAAACCATACCAAAATCTCCAACGCGGCAAAATTACGTACGACCGAGCACGTCAACAGGAGCAGAGCGAATGATCGCCCTGCAGGTTTGTAGCCAGCCGAATCAAAGGAGAAAGACGTATCCGCACGGAGTCCGTGGCCAGGATTACGCAGGCTTGGGCGGACCGCGATGGTAAGCATTCCACACCTAAAGCCTGAATTGTTCTTGTTTACTGCCTGGAGTCAATTTTCGCAGGGTTGAGGACGGTCGTCCAGTCGAAAGGGGAGTCGACGATTACATCGGGAGGTACATCGAGCAGATTCTGGGGGCCAAACCCAAATTGGCACCCGAGACTCCATGCGCCTGCATTGTGAGCGGTTTGCACGTCCACTTTGCTATCTCCAACCATTAAGGTCTCGGACGGTTGCACTCCCGCTTCTTCCATCAGCTGTCGCAGGCCCATGGGGTCAGGCTTTTTGAGCGGGAAGCTATCTCCGCCATAAATGGCGAAAAAGTGGGAGGCCATCCCGAGACCTTCGCAGATGGCGCGGGCGGGGCGAAATGGCTTGTTGGTAAGCACTGCCATAAGGCGACGAGAGCCGTCGGGAAGCGTAGAGAGAGCTTCGAGTGACTCTAAGACTCCCTGGTAGGCGTAAGTGAAGTCCAGCTTGTGCTCACGGTAGTGGTCCAGGAAGTAGGCATAGGCGGTGGCCAACTCCTCATCGTGCACGTCATCGGGGTCCACTCCGTTCTCTGCAGCCAGCGAGCGGCGCATCAGCGTGGATGCCCCGTTGCCTACGAAACTCGCGATGACGTGGTCATCGAGTGTGGGCCTTCCCATGTGTTGGAGCGTGGCGTTGACGCTATTACAGAGATCGCGCGCCGAATCGATCAGCGTTCCGTCCAGATCGAAGACAAGCAATTTGAGGGACGCGACAGGAAGTGGACGACGAACCTGAACCATCCAGCAAGTGTACTAAGGTGCAGGAGGAGGGGGCTACGAGGGAGCAATGGGAATACGGCGAGGCCCATCGGAACGGGACTCTCTTCTGTCCTATGGGCCCGCGTACCGATCTGTGACTAGGCGGCTTTGCTCTCGGCTTTGGGGTTGATCTTCTTGGCGAGCTGAGTGAGCTTCTTGTCAGTTTCGCCCTCTTCGTCGAGCGTCTCTTGCAGAAGTTGAGCGACCTCCTTTTGCCCGAGCAACTGGGCGTAGGTCCGGACCGAGCCGTAAGCGGCGATCTCGTAGTGCTCAACCCGCTGGGCGGCGCTGATCAAGGCAGCGTCCCGGATATCTCCTTCGGCGATCTCTTCGAGTACCTCTTCACCCTCCTGCAAAACGCCCTGCATTCCAT
>CBJOJD010000048.1:0-20893 GCA_966443485.1 uncultured bacterium
GGCCCTCGAGGCCGCCCGCAAGGTTCTGGTCCTGCTCAAGAACGAAAACGACCTGCTGCCGCTAGACCTCTCCAAGCTCAAGACCATCGCGGTGATCGGCCCCAACGCCGCCGATGTGCATCTCGGTGGCTACAGCCGCGATCCCGCCTTCGGCATCAGCGTCCTCGACGGCATCAAGACTCGCGTCGGCGACAAAGCGAAAGTGCTCTACGCCGAAGGCTGCAAGATCACCAATGCCCCGCAGGGCTTTCGCGGCTGGTGGGCCGATAATGTCGAGCTCGTCGACCCCAAGACCCAAACCGCATCCATCCAGCAAGCCGTGGACGTGGCCCGCAAATCCGACGTCGCCATCGTAGTCGTCGGCGAAAACGAGAGCACCAATCGCGAAGCTTGGGCTGAGATCCATCGCGGCGACCGCGATTCGCTGGACCTCCTCGGCGCGCAAAACGACCTGGTAAAAGCTGTGGTTGAGACCGGCAAGCCCGTAGTCGTCCTGCTCATTAACGGTCGCCCGCTCTCCATCAACTACATCACCGAAAAGGTCCCCGCGATCCTCGAAGGCTGGTACCTGGGCGAGATGGGCGGGCAAGCCGCGGCCGAGGTGATCTTCGGCGACGTGAACCCCGGAGGCAAGCTGCCCATCACGTTCCCCCATACAGTGGGTGCTCTGCCCGACTTCTACAACCACAAGCCTTCTGACAACCGCACCTACGCATTCAGCACGCGGCAGCCGTTGTTTGCCTTCGGGACCGGCCTCAGCTATACCTCCTTCAAGTTCGAGAACCTGCGCGTCGAGCCCTCACAGATCCTGCCCGGAGGCACGGCCAGGCTCAGTGTCGACATCACCAACACCGGCTCGCGCGAAGGCGACGAGGTGCCCCAGTTCTACCTCCATCAGCGCGTCGCGTCCGTCACCCAGCCGGTCATGCAGCTGCGCGGATTCCAGCGCGTCACCTTGAAGCCCGGCGAAAAGAAGACGGTGGAGTTCACCATTACCCCCGACACCCTCTCCATGCTCAACATCGACATGCACCGCGTGGTCGAACCCGGCACCTTCGACCTGATGGTGGGCTCCAGCTCCGACCACACCAGCTCCGTCAAACTTGCCGTCTTGAGCGAACGCGGAGAAAGCGGCAAGCCCATGCCAAGCGCACCCGTTCCTACCGGCTCGGAATCAGGAGTCGTGAGCACCTTCAATGACGGCAAGGTCTCCGCCACTTACGGCTCCTGGATAGGCGCGGGAGACAGCATGAACGGCGGAAAATCCACCGCCAGCATCGCCGTTGTCGAGCCCGGAGCTACCGGTACTAAGGGCGCTTTGCAGGTCACCGGCGAGGTTGTCGCCGCGGCGCAGTACCCCTTCGCCGGAGCGCTCTTCTCACCCGGTTCTGCCCCCATGCAGCCCGCCAATCTCTCCAGCAAGCACGAGATCAGCTTCTGGGCCAAAGGAGACGGCGGCAGCTACACCCTGCTCATGCTCACCGCCTCCCGCAACGGCAGCGACGGCCAGATCCCCGCCATGACCACCTTCCCGGCGGGTCCGGAGTGGAAGCACTTCTCGTTCCCCTTCTCCGCCTTCGAGACCGATGGCAGCGATATCTCCGGCCTGGGATTCATCCGTACCAGTCCCGGCAAATTCCAGTTCCAGATCGACCAGATCGAGATCAAGTGACCGGCCCCATCACCTCGTGAACTCTGCCCGCAGACCTCCGGAACAACTCCGAAGCAAGCTGCGGGCATCTTTATAGTTAGGTAGATTTAGCCGTAGCTTCAATTTAGATCGGGCAAAAGCACGCAGATGCGAATGCCGGAAGACGGCGTGTGTTGAGACGTTCTTGCCTTGGCCGATGAAGCGAGTCACCGCAGCAGAGAAGAGGTGACCGCAGGAGGCTCAAATGGTCGCTCTGTTTTTCATTCCGATTCTGATTTTGGCGATTGTCATCGTCGTTCCCGCGTGGCCCTACAACCGTAACTGGAGCTACTACCCGAGCGGCGGCCTGGGCGCCATCCTTGTCCTCACCCTCGTACTGCTCTTCCTCAACCGCATCTAGCGCGAAACCCTATTCGGCGGGACGGACGGTTCCGACGCAGCTCCCGAAGCCGACACGGGGCCAGCCCTCCCGTCCCGCAAATCCACGCAACGTCACCTGATCCCCATCTTCGAGATAACTGCGAACTTCGCCCGTGGGCAAGGTCAAGGGCTGTTGGCGATGCTTCATCTCCAGCAGACAGCCCTCCGTGCCCTCCGCCGGGCCGGAGATCGTGCCTGTCCCCAGCAGATCGCCGGGCCGTAGATTGCACCCGCTGCTGGTGTGATGCGCAACAAGCTGGCCGAAACTCCAGTACAGATCGCGCAGATTGCCGTGGCTCACTCTCATCGGCTCCATGCCCTGCTCGCGCATTCTTCGCGATTGCAGATGCACCTCCACCGTCACATCGATCGCGTCTCGCTCCGCATGCGATAGAGCTAGATGCGGCAACGCGGGTGGATCTCCTTCGTTGCGCGGTCCAGCCGGTACGCGATACGGAGCCAGCGCCTCCATCGGCACAAGCCACGGCGAGATCGTCGTCGCAAAATTCTTGGCCAGGAACGGCCCCAGCGGCTGATACTCCCAGGACTGCACATCGCGCGCCGACCAGTCGTTGAGCAGACACAGTCCGAAGACATGCTTCTCCGCGTCTTGTATTGGGATCGGCTCTCCCATCTCATTTCCTGGTCCGATGAATGCCCCCACCTCCAGCTCGTAATCCAGCGCGCAGCTCGCGCGATACTCCGGCACGGCCGCATCCACCGGCTTGATCTGTCCTTTGGGACGCCGAATCTCCTGACCGCTCACCACGATCGAAGAGCTTCGCCCGTGATAGCCGATCGGCACATATTTGTAGTTCGGAAGCAGCGGGTTGTCAGGCCGGAACAGCTTGCCTACCCGCGCAGCGTGATGAATCGAAGCATAAAAGTCCGTGTAGTCGCCGATCTGCGCCGGCAGCAACATCTCCGTGCCGCGTTGTGGCACCAGCATGGCTTCGAGCCGTTCGCGTCGGTGTGCATCGGGATCTTCGGCGCTCAGCAGCTCGATCAAGTGCCGCCGCAGCGCTGACCAGGCCTCCGGACCCAGAGCCATCAATAGATTGAGAACCTGCGCCGTGCACGCTGCCACAATCGCATCGGGCAGCCCGGCCAGCAATCCCTCTGAAGCACAGGTCCACAGATCCAGAATCTGATCCCCGATGGCCACACCGATGCGCGCGTTTCGTCCACCCCGGAAGACTCCGTAGGGCAGATTCTGAATCGGAAAGTCGCACTGCGGATCGTTCGCGGAATCAACCCAGCTGCGCGCAAATGCCATCCGAATGCCTCCGGTCTGGTCCCATCATACGAGGAACAGCCCGGCGCCCCCTCAGTGCACCAGCTCGGCAAGCTCCGCCCTATGCTCCATCATGCGCACCACATGGTTCACGATGATCAGGTCCTCCGCCGGAGGAATCACTCGCACCCGCACCGGCGAGCCCTCCGCTGAGATCACGGCCTCGCCACGCGCATTGTTGCGTACCGGATCGAGCAGGATCCCCAACACCTCCAGACCTGAGCAAATCTCCGCTCGGGTTGCGATGTCGTTCTCGCCGATCCCGCCTGTGAAGACCAGCATGTCCAACCCGCCAAGCTCAGCGACAAAGCCGCCGATCCACTTTTTGATGGTCCACACAAACTTGTCTACCGCCAGCCGCGCCTTGGCATCTCCGTCTCGAATAGCCTCCCGCAGATCGCGCATGTCATTCGAGAGCTCGCTCACGCCCAGCAACCCGGCCTTCTTGCTCGCAACTACTTCCAGCTTGTCGGCAGCATCGCTCGCACTGCTGCTCGTCTCCGCAATCTTGCGCAGAATGAACAGCAGCACTCCGGGATCGATGTCGCCGGTGCGCGTTCCGCTGATCAGGCCACCTGTGGGCGTCAATCCCATCGACGTATCCACGCACTTGCCTTTGCGGATCGCGGAGATCGACGCTCCGTTGCCAAGATGCGCAACAATCAGCCGCTCCGGCACATGCGGCTGAAGCTGGTACACGATCGACTCATACGAAATGCCATGCGCACCGAAGCGACGCACGCCCATTGCCGAATACTCGGCCGGAATCGGCATGTGAGTCACCACCTCCGGCATCGTGCGGTGGAAGTAAGAATCCAGGCAGACGAAGTTCGGCACTCCAGGAAACAGCCGCAACGCCTCGCGCATAATGTAGACCGCGATCGGCGTGTGCAACGGCGCAAAGGCCGTGTACCGCTCCATCTCGTCGATCAGCTCCGGCGTGATGATCTGGTTCTCCAGGACCGTGGGCCCACCGCATACCATGCGATGTCCGATGGCCACTGGGCAGGGCAACTGCTCCGAGTGCAACGCATCGGCCACTAGTTTGAAGGCCTCCGCCCTGCTCGGAACGGCCGGCGTCTGGTCCACCAGCTTCTTCCCCGTCGCATCCTTGATCCAAAACTTGCCCAGGTCGGTGCCGATGCCATCCACCGCGCCCTCGAACAGCTTGGCACGCAAGCCGTCGAATGCCTCATAGACAGAAAACTTGATCGAAGAAGAACCGCTATTCAAAACCAATACAGGCAAAGAAGACATGGAAAACAAACCCTTTCTTGAACCCACGCGATAGCAGCCAGGTGCTGCCTAGAGGTGGCGGACCTTAAGCAGGCCGCCTTAGCGCCTGCATGCTATCCCTTCCAACGCCAGTTGCGAATCTCAGGAAGATCGTCGCCAAACTCTGAGACATATAACCTGTGGCGCTGAATCTGTTCCGAGTACCACTGTCGCGCCGCTTCAACTTGCGAAGCCAGCCTCGGAATTCTCGTGATTGCATCCAGCGTCAGCTGGAAGCGATCGATGTTGTTCAGCACGCACATGTCAAAAGGAGTCGTAGTCGTCCCCTCCTCCTTGTAGCCACGCACGTGAATGTTGTCGTGATTATGCCGGCGATACGTCATGCGGTGAATCGCGTACGGATACCCATGGAACGCAAAGATGACGGGCTTATCCTTCGTGAACAGCCCGTCGAACTCCTCATCGGCCAGGCCATGCGGATGTTCCGACTGCGGCTGCAACGTCATCAGATCGACCACATTCACCACTCGAATGCGGATATCCGGCACCCGCTCCCGAAGCAACATGACCGCGGCCAGCGTCTCCATGGTGGGCACGTCTCCGCAGCAGGCCATCACCACATCGGGTTCGCCATCGTCTTCGCTGGAGGCCCAGCGCCAGATGCTCGCGCCGATGGTGCAATGCGCAATCGCCTCCTCCATCGTGAGCCACTGCGGAGCCATCTGCTTGCCGGCTACGATCAAGTTGATGTAGTTGCGGCTGCGCAAACAATGGTCCGCCACCGACAGCAGCGTATTCGCATCGGGCGGCAGATAGATGCGGACCACGTCTGCCTTCTTGTTCAACAGGTGATCGATGAAGCCTGGGTCCTGGTGCGAAAAGCCATTGTGATCTTGCCGCCACACCAGCGAGCTGAGCAGATAGTTGAGCGAAGCGATGGGCTTGCGCCAGGGGATCTCCCGCGTCACCTTCAGCCACTTGGCGTGCTGATTCACCATCGAGTCCACAATGTGAATGAATGCCTCGTAGCAGGAGAAGAATCCGTGCCGTCCGGTCAGCAGATAGCCTTCCAGCCATCCCTGACACATATGCTCGCTCAGCACCTCCATCACTCTTCCGGTCGGCGAAAGGTTCTCGTCCACGGGTAGAGTCTCGGCCATCCAGGTCTTACCGGTCCCCGTAATCACGTCGGCAATGCGGTTGGACGCGGTCTCGTCGGGTCCCACCACGCGAAAGTTCTTCTGGTCCTGATTGGCCTCCATCACCGCATGCAGCAAGCGCCCCAGCACGCGCGTCGATTCCGCATCCTGAGCGCCGCGCTTTTCCACGGCGATTGCGAACTCGCGGAAGTTGGGCACACGCAGCGGCTTCAGCAACAACCCGCCATTGGCATGCGGATTCATACCCATCCGCCGCCGTCCCTTAGGCGCGATCTCGGCAAGCTCATAGCGAAATGCTCCGCGCTCGTCGAACAGCTCTTCGGGCTTGTAACTGCGCAGCCAGTCTTCCAGGAGACGCAAGTGATCGGGCTTCTCGCGCAGCTCGCTGAACGGAACCTGGTGCGACCGCCAGGTATTCTCTACCGGCTTCCCGTCCACTTCCTTCGGTCCTGTCCATCCCTTCGGAGTGCGTAAAATCAGCATCGGCCAACGCGGACGCTCAGTGGACCCTTCCTCCCGCGCAGCTCTCTGAATGGCGGCGATGCGATCGAAGATCGTGTCGAACACAGCGGCTCCGGCCTGATGCATCCGTTCCGGATCATCTCCTTCCAACGTGAAGGGTTCGTAGCCATAGCCCCGCATCAGCTCTTCCAATTCGCTATGCGGAATACGCGAGAGGATCGTCGGGTTGGCGATCTTGTAGCCGTTCAGATGCAGGATCGGCAATACCGCCCCGTCTGTAGCCGGATTGAGAAACTTGTTGGAGTGCCAGCTCGTCGCCAGTGGACCGGTCTCCGCCTCGCCGTCCCCGACAACGCAAGCGACGATCAGATCGGGATTGTCGAAGGCCGCGCCAAAGGCATGCACCAGCGAGTACCCCAGTTCGCCACCCTCGTGAATCGATCCCGGCGTCTCCGGCGCCACGTGGCTCGGTATGCCGTACGGCCAGCTGAACTGCCGGAACAGTCGCTTCACACCGTCTTTGTTCTGCTCGATGTGCGGATAAATCTCTGAGTACGAGCCCTCTAGATACGTGTTCGCCACCAACCCCGGGCCGCCATGCCCTGGGCCGATGATGTAGATCATGTTCAGGTCGCGATTGCGAATCAACCGGTTCCAGTGAACATACAGAAAGTTCAATCCCGGCGTCGTTCCCCAGTGGCCCAAAAGCCGCGGTTTCACATCATCCAGAGTGAGGGGCCGTTCCAGCAACGGGTTATCTTTCAAGTAGATCTGGCCCACGGAGAGATAGTTGGCCGCACGCCAGTATGCGTTCATGCGCGCAAGTTCGTCCCTGCTCAGTGGACCCTCGCTGGGATGCTCAGACTGGGGAACCTCGATCGCGGTTGAGTGGCTCACGATGTACCTCCAAGGGGAACTGCCTGACAGACCAGCCTAGCAGCGCTTCTGCACGCATCGACGTGATTCTTGTCACAAGATGGTGAAGAGAACTCCCCGGATCACACGCGGCGCCGCGGAGCGAGTAAGCCGCGGAAAGCTCAGAAGTAGCGCTTCAACTTGAGGATGCGAGACTCAAAGCCGTACCACAAAAGGCTGGCCGCCGCCGTCGCCGTCAACAGTCGAAAAGCCACGATGGCAAGATTGCCAGGGACTCCGTACGGGTTCATGCGCAGATCAAACCAGCCAAAGTAGATAAACACCATGATGTGCGTCATGTACATCCCGTAACTGATGCGCCCGTAATACGGCAGCGGACCCCGGCGCAGAACTGCGGAGACCGGATTCCGTGCTCCGGTCGACGCCAGGCAGCTCAACACCGCGCCCGCAAAGGCAATCGTGAGCGCCGTATCGAGATAGGCCGTGCCCCCTGCGATTGTCGCTGCTGCCCAGGTCCCCGCAATCAGCGCGCACAAGCCCAGCGCCAGCCATGCCCTGCGGCTCAGGTGCAGCGTGTACATGCCCAGTGCCAGCAAGCTTCCCATCGCAATCCCATCCAGGTGGATGAGGGTGTGAGTCCGCGTCAGCCATCCATAGTGGCTCATCCGGAACAGCGGAGAGGCGATCAGCGCACCCAGCAGCACCAGCGCCAGGATCCATGGTCGCCTGCAAAAGCGGACCACCGGCGCCCACACTACGTAGTACTGCTCCTCAATAGCCAGCGACCACGTCGGCTCGATGGCCGGCGGCAGCGCGAGATGAAACAGATTCTGCAGGAACAGCAGGTACGCCCACCACGGAGCCTTTCGTATAGCTTCCGGGACGGGCAGCCCGATAAACCAGTCCGCCGTCAGATAGCAGACCGCCAGGGCCAGCAGATACACCGGCCAGATCCGCAACGCTCGCCGTCCGTAGAAATTTCGAAAGAAGTGGGGCTTCTCGCGCGCTTCCAAAAGAATGGACGTGATCAAAAAGCCGGAGAGCACGAAAAACAGCGTGACACCCGCCCACCCCCACAGCGAGGCCTTGTAGACAGCAGTCCCCTCCAGCCTGGGGTGGGAGTGGTACACCACCACCGCAAGCACAGCAATGCCGCGCAGCCCCTGCAATTCAGGGACATAGGAGGGCAACCAGGATGGACGTTCCGGATGAGCAGTCAAAAGAATATCTTCAGCGCGATTTGGCAAATCCTTCCAGGATCCATCCGCCAATCCACAGCACCGCCCCCACCGCCACCGCCATGGCGCTCATCCACAAGATCGTGAACACTGCGGGCAGCAGCACACCGAAGATGTCGGCGATGTGCAGTGAGGCGGGAAGAAAGGCGTAGATTCCCGAAGTGATAGCGCTCAATACAAACGCCGCCAGGCCGATGATCGCCATCGCTCGTCCCGCGCGCTGCATCCGAATCGCTCCCTCGGTTACATTCATACGCCCTCCCTCACCGCAGGCTTATCCTGCGGCCAATTCCTTCGCTCGCTGGGTAGCACGCATCACGGCCTTAATCAGCGTTACGCGCAGACCACCCTCTTCCAATTCGAGAATGCCATCCACCGTGCAGCCCGCCGGCGTGGTTACGGCATCCTTTAGCAGCGCCGGATGATAGCCCGTCTCCAGCACCATCTTGCCGGCCCCAAACACCGTCTGTGCCGCCAGTTGCGTGGCAGTATCGCGTGGCAAGCCCACTTTGACTCCAGCCTCGGCCAGGGCCTCAATGATGATGTAGATGTATGCCGGACCCGACGCCGAAAGACCTGTCACCGCGTCCATGTGCTTCTCATCCACCACCACGGTCCGCCCCACGGTCTCGAAGATCCGCTGCGCCAGCTCCATCTGCTCCGGCCTCACAAAGCGTCCCCGGCACAGCCCCGCGGCGCCCGCGCCGAGTGCGGAGGGCGTGTTTGGCATGGCGCGAATCACCGCAATCTCCATCCCGGCAGCATCCTCGATGGCTCGCGTCTTTACCGATGCGGCAAAGGATACAAGCGTCTTGGCGGGCGTCAGAGCGGGCCGGATCTGCTCGACCAGCTCCGGAACCTGGTAAGGCTTGACGCCCAACAAAATCAGGTCCGACTGCTGCGCCGCCCCCAGGTTGTCAGTGCTCACGTCCACGCCCCACTGCGTGCTCAACGCAATGGCCCGCTCCTCATGGGCAACCGTCGCGTGAATCTGCTCCGGAGCAAACAGGTTCTGCTTCAGAAATGCCTGCAGCAGAATTCCGCCCATCTTGCCGGCCCCAAGTACGGCCACGCGCACGTTCGGCAATTGCGCGGGAACCTCGCTGCCCTCAACGGCTATCTCTGCCATGTTCTTCCTTGTTCGAAACGAGAGTGGTGGTGCACATCACAGGATAACCCGCTATGGCAGTTCTTCGCAGTTTGCGCCAGCTCTCCGTCACCTCGGCGGATCGCCACTCAGGCTGGCATCTCGACCCCCTCCGCCGAAAACAGATCCAGGTACTCGATCCGATTGCGCCCATTCTGCTTTGCCAGGTACAGAGCCCGATCCGCCGTTTCGATCAAGCGTTCTGCCGTAACCCCCTGCTCAGAGTCCCATGCCGTCGCACCGATGCTGATCGTGACCTGACGATCCACTCCCGGCAGACTTCCTTGCCGGCCGATTACGCTACGCAGGCGCGCCGCCACGTTTTTCGCGCCGATCGCGTCGGTCTCCGGCAGCAACACCACAAACTCTTCTCCGCCGTAGCGGGCCAGCAGATCTCCCGGACGGTTCAACACCCGCCGCATCGCCCTGGCTACCTCGATCAAGCACTCATCTCCCGCCATATGCCCGTACGTGTCGTTGAACTGCTTGAAGTGATCGATATCCACCAGCAGCAGCGCAATCGGTGTGTGCGAACGATAGGCCCGGCTCCACTCCAGCTCCATACGCTGGTCGAAGCAGCGTCGGTTGGCGATGCCCGTGAGACCGTCCCGCAAAACCAGCTCTTCCAGCCTCTCCTTGGCGTCCTCCAAGTCTTGCCGGGCTCGCACCAGGCGGCTCTGCAGCATCGTGGAACGTAGTCCGTAAAGCAGAAACGCCCCGAGAATCACGCCTACCGCGATTCCGAACGAGCGCCGAGCCACAATCGCGCTCAGCACCACCAACGCCAGACCCAACAACACTGGCCGGGCATTGTCGATGAGGAGCGCGAGCGGGCGATGCTTCCCCACTGAGGTTCTGCGCGATTGTGGAACCACTTCGACGCTCACCAGGATCACCAGCAGCATGAACGGCAGGTCGACGATCACATCCAGAGCGCTGGCCCCCGAAGCTCCTCCCGCTACCCGGTTGTAGACACCGGCGCAAATAGCAAAGCTCCACAGATACACCGAGAGGATGCGGAAGAACGATCGTTCGGCCGACCCCGGCAAGCTGATCACAAATCGCATCAGCGCCAGAAGAGCCAGCGCCACGTCCTCGCAGTCATATACCCAGATGAGACGATTGACCGCAATCGGATGCATCGGGGCGCCGGACAGCGGCATGGCGCCAAACACTGCTATGTACGCCAAAAGCGCCGCAGCCACCGCCTGCAAACCATCCAGCCAGAAGAACAGGGGAACTAAAGCTCCCTCATCCGGCGAGACAATCGCCAATAGAACCAGCACCCCGTACAAGATGTAGAAGAAGTCGTCGAGCCCCGCCACCGACGAGTTCGCGTGGGCAAAGAGATCCGCCCACGCTGATAACACAGTGGCCACAATCCACACACACAGGCTGGCTGAAAACAGAACCCAACCCCGCCTCATGGCCGTCGCGCAACGCTGCGTGCGCCACAGACTGAAACCCAGTCCCAGCACACCCGACAGCAAAAAGAAGCCGTAGGACACAAAACCGGCACTCGCCCAGTGGTGCGCATTGAGCAGCGGATGGGCGGCAAGTAAGATCCCCGCGAACGGAATCACTCGCCAGGCGGGCAGCAGCCCTCTCGAGCACGGCTCTGCTGCGGAATCACACGTCTCCTGCATCTGGGTATCGACCAACTGTTCCATTTCAACCCCGAGAGCGCAGAAATGTACTGTCCGGTCTGACGTAAATCTTCAGTCCAGCAATGATGAACCAATTATTTTTGACTGGCGATCCAGGCGTTGATCCGCTCCTCGAGAACATCGAGGGGCAAGGCCCCGGCATCGAGCACTTCATCATGAAAGGCGCGAATATCGAACTTACTGCCCAAGGCCTTCTTCGACCTCTCGCGCAGCTCAAGAATTTTGAGTTGTCCAATCTTGTATGCCAAGGCCTGACTAGGCCACGCAATGTATCGGTCCACCTCTGCTTGGATGCTGGGTTCGTCAATATTCGAATGCTCGTGGAAATAGTCCACCATCTGTTGACGAGTCCAATGCTCAGAATGGACGCCTGTGTCCACTACCAGACGGATGGCGCGCCAAATGTCGGCTTCCAGACGCCCGTAGTCGGAGTAGGGATCCTGATAGAAGCCCACGTCCTTGCCCAGTCGCTCCGCATAGAGTCCCCATCCCTCTTGATAGGCCGTGTAGCCATCGAATTTGCGGAACGTCGGTACATCCGTCAGCTCCTGCGCAATCGAGATCTGAAGATGATGCCCAGGGAGTCCCTCGTGATATGCAATCGCCTCCACTGCATAGAGGTTCCGCTCTGTAGCGTTGTACGTGTCGATGAAGAGATGCCCGGGTCGGCTGCCATCGGGAGAGCCCTCCTCGTAGTAGGCGGGCGCCGACGTCTTCTCCAGGAATTCGGGAACCGCCACTACCTCAAACGGCGCCTTGGGGAGCCTGCCGAAGAGCGAAGGCAGCTTGGCCTTCATGGGCGTGAGATACCCGCGATACGCATCCAGAAGCGCCTCTCGCGAGGCCGGATGCAGCTTGGGATTGGTCTTCAGACTCGCGCGAAAGCTCTTCAGGTCCTGAAATCCCAGCTTCTGCGCAATCGCCAACATCTCCGCCTCGTCCCGCTTCACCTCGTCCAGGCCAATCTGATGGATCTGATCCGCGCTGAGATTCGTGGTGGTCGTGTGACGAATGAGGTATTGATAGTACTTCGCCCCGTCCGGCAGTGCCGAAATCCCAGGCTCCTCGCGGCCCGCAGGCATGTAACTGACCTCGATGTAATGCGCAAAGCGCGCATACGCCGGAAGCACTTGCTTGGCCAGGACCGTGAGCATCTCCTGCTTGATGCGTTCCTGATCAGCGGCCGGAATCGAGGCCGGAAACTTCTTCAGCGGCATCGCCAACGGCGAATCTTCCGGCTTCTGATTGGCCAGTTGCTTCACCTGCTCCAGCGTCTTGGCCAGCAGATACTTCGGCGGCACGCGATGATCGTCCACGCCGATCGACATGTTCGTCGTAACTTGATCGAAGGCGGTGGGCAGCGCACGCAGTCGCGCAATCCAATCCTCGTAGTCCTTCGCATCCTTGAAACTAAGCTGGGCCACCAGGCGCGGATACGACGCGTAGATGCCGCCCATCTGGTTGACCGGCATCTCCCACCGCTTAAACTCCGAGGCTTCGATATCGTCGGCAAACTCCCGCAGCAGCAGCTCGCGGCTGGTCGTCTCCTGTGCATTAAGGCCCGTTGGATCGATCGCGGCGAGCTTCATCATGAAGTTCTGCTCGCGCTCGATCCAGGCGTTCTCCGCGCGCACTGAAAAGTCCGTGATCTTGTCGTTGAACCGCTTGTCGCCGATCGTCGAGGCGAACTCCGGATCGTGCTCCAAAACCGCATCCCAATACTGCTGAAAAAGTGCACTGAGCGCCTTGCGCCGTTCTTCTACGGGAGCCACCTCCGCCGCGCGGGCATGCGGAACCGGAAGCAGCGTCGTCAGCAATAGAACAGCGGCGGCTCCAGGCCGCGAGATGAAGTGGATTCGCACGGGGGTTCCCTCGGAAAGAAATGTCCTCGGGTCGAGTGTAGAGCATCCCAGAGCCCCCGCCAGCACGAGAACCGGGAATTCTTTGCGATAGGTGGTTTGCCAGAGCCGGCCCAAAAAGGAAAGGCTCCAGGTCTGCAGAGCAGCAGCCTGGAGCCTCCAAACGTTCTTAGCTAGAGGATCTCTTCGTTGCCGAGAATCCGGTACAGCGTCGACCGGCTGATGCCGAGCGCGCGAGCGGCGCGCAGCTTGTTGCCGTGATTGAGATCCAGCACGTATTGAACATGGCGATGGATCACATCATCCAGCGTGAGATTCCCGTTCTGCGCGGCGGGCATTGCCTCCTGCGCCATCTCTCCGCTACTGGGCAGAGCCAGATCCGTCGGACGGATCACGTCGTTCACTGCTTCCAGCAGGGCCGCTTCCAGCACGCTAGCCAGTTCACGAACGTTGCCCGGCCAGGAGTGCTGTAGCAACCGCGCCAAAGCTCCCGGGCCCAGTGATACAGGACGGTGCTGATAACGCGAGCAGATGCGGTCCAACAGCGCCTGCGCAATCGGAGAGATGTCTTCCTTGCGCATCCGCAGCGCGGGCACCGCAAAACGCACCGCCGTCAAACGAAATGCGAGATCCGGCAAGAACAGGCCTTGGCTCGCCATCTGGCGCAGCGATGTCTGCGACGCGGCCACCAGCATCACTCGACCGTGGGGCCGATCCTGCAGGCTCTTCAAGACGTTCAACAGGAGTCCCTGCCCGGGAGGTGCCAGCAGATCCACGCGGTCCAGATAAGTGAAACCGGTGAGCGCGCTCGGATCGCCTTCCAGCAGCCATTCACGCGCATCGCGGCGCTGAAAGGTGGTTCCCGCAAGCGGCGAGCGGCTCAGCAAGTAGCGAGCCAGCGCTTGCTTGCCCACGCCGGATTCGCCTTCGATTGAGGCTACCTGCACATGGGGACCGGCCATCTCGGCCTGCAACAAAAGCTTGCGCCAGGCGGCGCTGACCCCTGCGGTCTGCAACCCCTGCGGGGCCTCCATCTCGATCAGCGTAGGTCCCAGTGTAGATGTAAGGTAATTTTGGTACTGCGCGGCGCTCTGCATGGATGTCAACTGCCCTCGCCCTCCGTTGGCCTAAATCGATACATAACTGCCAACAGACTGTTCATCGGCGGGACATTCGAAAACATGAACAGAAACACGACACTCTGGCCGTCGTGAACACTGATCCGTGACAAACTGCGGCGGACGAATTGCAGCGTCTCCGCTTTGGCCCCTGGGCACCCTGGGGACGGTTCAACTGCGCATCGCGCTAACCCACTGATTTGCCAGGGAACTCGCGCAAGCAAAAGCGGCCAGGGGACAATGCCCTGGCCGCTTCCATTCCTTTGCCGCTTAGTTTCTGAACCGCTTCGAAGGCTCGTCAGAGAAGATCTGACCGTCACGAATATGCACCACGCGGTGGGCATATTCGGCGATATCCGGCTCGTGGGTAACTAGTACTATGGTGTTCCCCATGGCGTGAAGGCTGTCAAAAAGGGCCATGATTTCCACACCGGTCTTCGAATCCAGGTTTCCTGTCGGCTCGTCCGCCAGGATGATCGAAGGCCGGTTGATCAGAGCTCGCGCGATTGCCACGCGTTGCCGTTGACCACCCGAGAGCTCATTCGGCTTGTGCATCATGCGGCCTTCCAGCCCCACGTCCGCAAGAGCCTTGCGCGCCCGCTCCGCCCGTTCCGCCGCAGGCGTTCCGTTGTAGATCAGCGGCAGCTCGACGTTGTGCAGTGAAGTCGCTCGGGCCAACAGATTGAAGGTCTGGAAAACGAACCCGATCTCCTTGTTGCGAATACGGGCCAGCTGATCGTCATCCAGTTCGCTTACCAGCTGGTTATTGAGCCAGTACTGGCCCTTCGACGGCGTGTCCAGACAGCCGATCAGGTTCATCAGGGTCGACTTGCCCGAACCCGACGGGCCCATGATGGCCACGTATTCGTTGTGCTTGATGCGCAGGGTGATGCCGCGCAGTGCGTGAACCTGCTGCTCCATCCCCATGTCGTACGTCCGCCATAGGTCCTCGACCACGATGACGTCGCCGTTGGGAACCGTCGCTGCCCGCGCCTGCTCTGCTGTGCTGATGCTGTCCACTGCCATGCTCATCTCATCCTCGCATCTTAGGATCGGTCCGGCTCGGGCAAACCAATTGCTCCGCCCGAACCGGCCCGCTGTTGTCCAGTCTCAGATCCCGCTGCGCAACCAGATCATTTGGATGCCCTGCTGCCGCGGGATCGTCTGACCTCGTTCCACTAGGTGTTAGACGGCGGCGGCGGCGCAGCCTTATCGCGCTTGATCAACGATCCGTCCTTCAGGCCCCGCAATGTCTTATACGGTCCAGTGACGATTTCGTCTCCCTCTTTCAGGCCCGAGAGCACCTCGATATCGGTAGACCCGGTGATGCCCGTCGAAACCGGCACAAAGCGAACGCGCAGCTTGCCGTGTTCGTCCTTGCGAACCACATAGACTCCCTGCTGATCCGGTCCGGCCGGCTTGCTGGAGCTGGCCGCTTCCACCTTACCTGACGCAGCACTGGTGGTATCCGCGCTCTTCAGCGTCAATGCCTGAATCGGAAGCGACAGCACATTCCCCTTATGCGCGGTAGTGATCTTGGCCGTGGTGGACAGGCCCGGACGCAATTCGTCGTGGGGCTGATCCAGCGTCACGACCACCTTGAAGTCCTTCGCCTCTTCCGTACCCGTCGTGGACTGGGACGTCGCCACGCCAGTGGACCGCAGCAGCGCCTGATCGCCCACCAGCGTCACATGGCCCTTGAACGTCTTCCCTGGCAGGGCGTCCACCGTCACATCCGCCGGCTGCCCGATCTGGACGTTGACGATATCCGTCTCATCCACCTTGACCTCGGCGGTGATCACGCTCATGTCTGCCAGCGTCATCAGCGTCGATCCCTCGGCGTTCTGGATTCCCACCACCACCGTCTCGCCTTCGCGCACCGGCAGGTTGGTGACGATGCCATCAAACGGCGCCACCGAGACGGTCTTGTTCAAGGCGTCCTGGTTGAACCGGAGCTGGGCCACCGCATTGGTCACCTTGGCACGCGCCGAGTCCGTCTGCGCCTTGGCCTGCGCCACTGCCGCTTGCTGCTGGGCAATGGTGGCCACATCGGTGTCGTAAGCAGCCTTCTTCGCGTCGTAATCCTGCTTGGCCATGATGCCGGCCTTGAACAAGCTCTGCGCACGATCCCAGTCCAGCTTCTTCTGTTCCAGGTCAGCCCGAGCGCGCTCCAGATTGGCCTCTGCCGTCTTTTCCGCGGCAACATACGACGCCACGTCCGTCTTGGTCGAGGCAATCTGCGCCTGCTGAGCCTGCACATTGGCTTCCGGCTGCACGCTCTCCACGGTCGCAATCACCTGCCCCCTCTTCACGTGTTCCCCTTCTTTCACGTAAAGATGCGTGATGCGTCCAAAGGAGGTAGCTCCCACATTCACATAGGTTTTTGGCTTGATTTGGCCGGTTCCGCTGATAACCGTCGATAGATCCTCGCGCACTACTTTGGCGGTCAGAACCTTTGTATAGCCCGACTGCTGCTTGACCACCATAAAGGTCACAAGACCACCGGCCACCACGATGGCGAGAATAATCAGAAGAATTTTTTTCATTGTCAGTGCTTGCTCCCCAGGTCTCTCGATCTGACTGTACGCAATCGCTCCCAGGAAGGTTCCCAGGCGGCATTTAGCCCGCTCCCCCGCAGTTAACTTACGGCGCTTGAGCGACTTCGCGCGTCGGCGCTCCCGGACCCCTTGTTTCCGGAAGCTGTTCAGGGCGTCCCTGCGCCCCCTCATATGTCCCGATACAATATGCCCGCGATCAGAGGAAAAGTTCTTTGGACAGGATTGTACCTGTGTTTTGGACGGGAGAAGCGTTAAAGTGGTCTCAAATCCCAGCTCGTTTCGGACTCCGCTCCGTCACTTTTTCAGGCTCTTGCCCCGCTAGCCCGATCGGCCCGCTCAAGCCGCCGAAACCAGGGGAAATATCCCGACCACGGTGACGTTTGCACAAGAAAGCCGTCCAAAGGCAAGTGAACTCCAGGCGGAGTCTTGCCCCGTACGGGTGGGATTCGTAGAATGAAGCAATCCAGGAGTCTTCTAAGGCAATGATGTCCAACCGCCGTTCCTTCCTCGCCGTTGCACTGGTGTGCGGCCTCTTCCCGATTACAGCTCACAAGGCCACAGCCCAGTCCGGGACCAACCCCTCCGCGCAGGATCAGGAAGTCGACCCCCTGAAACGTCCCCGCTCAGCGGATGAGCAGATTCGCGCCCAGAAGGAGCTCAAGCAAGAGCTCAAAGGCGCTTATAAGACCTGGTTGGACCAGGACGTTTCCTACATCATCTCCGACGAAGAACGGAAGGCCTTCAAGAGTCTGAGCAACGACGAAGAGCGCGAAGCCTTCATCGAGAACTTCTGGCGGCGGCGTAATCCCAACCCCGATTCTCCCGAAAACGAGTTCCGCGACGAGCACTACCGCCGCATTCAGTACGCCAACGATCACTTTGCCGCCGGCAAGCCCGGCTGGAAGACGGATCGCGGTCACATCTATATCGCCTTCGGCAAGCCCGACTCCATCGAATCCCACCCCTCCGGCGGCTCCTATCAGCGCCCCATGGATGAGGGCGGCGGCGAGACCTCCACATTCCCCTTCGAAACCTGGCACTACCGCTACCTTGAGGGCGTGGGCGACAACATCGACATCGAGTTTGTCGACACCTGCATGTGCGGCGATTACCACTTCACCATCGACCGCAGCGAAAAGGACGCCCTGCTGCATGTTCCCGGAGCCGGCCTCACGCAGTGGGAACAGATGGGCCAGGCCAAGAAGGCTGACCGCTTCAACGGCGGCCTGGAGCGCCTGGGCACCGGCCCCCTCTCCTCCAGCAACGGAGCCAAGGAATTCGACCGCATCGAGCTGGCCGCCAAGCTGTTCGCGCCGCCTCCGGTCAAGTTCAAGGATCTGGACAACTTCATCTCGGAGCACTCGATCCTGAATGGACCGGTCTTCCCCTTCGACGTGCGCACCGACTTCGTCAAGGTGACGGATAGCACCGTTCTGGTCCCCATCACACTCCAGATCAAGAATCGCGACATCACCTTCGTGACCAAGGACGGCGTAGCCAAGGGCGTCGTCAACATCCTTATTAAGGTCACCACCCTGACCCATAAGGTGGTGCAAACCGACGAAAACACCGTGGAAGTCGAAGAGCCGGCGGAACTGCTGCCCAAGTCCCTGGATCACCGCTCGATCTACTGGAAGGCCCTTCCGCTGCTGCCCGGCCTCTATCGTCTGGACATCGCTATCAAGGACGTGAACAACCCGGAGCACGTCGGCCTCTTCGGCCGCGGCATCGAAGTTCCCGCCTTCCACGACGAGAAGCTGGCTACCTCGTCCCTGATTCTGGCCGATGCCATGACCCCCGTGGATTCGCACAACATCGGCTCCGGCAACTGCGTACTGGGCAATATCAAGATCTGCCCCCGGGTGACGCCCAACCCGGCCACCCCGGTCAATTTCAAGCGCAGCCAGGACCTGAACTTCTGGATGCAGGTCTATAACCTGGGCATCGATGAAGCAAGCAAGAGCAATGCGGCAACCGTGACCTACCAGATCACCGATGCGGCAACCAATAACGTGATCTTTGAGAAACAGCTGGATTCAAAGGAGTTGGGGGCACATAGCGACCAACTGACGGTGGAGAGATCGCTCCCCATGGCGGGTTTGCAGCCTGGGAAGTATAAGGTGACGATCAAAGTAAATGACACAATCTCAAAACAAGAGATTGCGCAATCGGCACCTTTTGTCGTGGAATAGGAAGCATTATCCCCCGCTACTTAGCCACCGGATCATAGATTCCGGGGCCGGCGTGGGGTGGACTTGCAGGATTCTCCGCCAGGACGCCGCCAGGTCACCGAAACTCGTGATGATGCGCAGGCTCCATTTCGCGTTGTTCTTTCTGATGCTCGGCATGGGCGATTCGTGTCTCCACGCAGCCCCGCCAGCTTCGGTCACAGGAATGGTGCGCAACTCTGGCGGAGTTCCGCAGATCGGCGCTCAGGTCGAGCTGCTCCGCCCCGATCTCACCGTGGTGGCCACCGGTTACACCAATGGCAAAGGGCATTTCTCCTTCGCCGCGGTTCAGCCCGGCCACTACGCCGTGAAGGCCATGGGAGCCTACTTCCTGCCCTCCCTTCGCGAGAACGTGCATGTCCGCACCAACACCATCGTCAACCTCACCCTGAACACCCTGTACGAAGTGATGCAGTGGCTCCCCGCGGAACCGCGCAGCGCAGACTCCCAGAAAGACGATTGGGCTTGGACCCTGCGCTCGGCCGCCAATCGCCCCCTGCTGCGCTGGCTTGAGGATGGCCCACTGGTCGTTGTCTCGGAAGGCCCGCACTCCGCCCCTAAGCTGAAGGCCCGGCTAGTCGCCACCGGCCGGCAAGGGACCTTCGGGGAAGATGGGCAACGCATCACCGCGGAGGTCGAGGAGACCCCCGAGAATAGCCGCGAATTACTGGCCCACGTCGACTTCGACCCGTCCTCCGACGCCGGAATGGAGTCCATGCTGGGATTCCGTCAGGATTTGGGCTTTGCCGGCGCGGTAGAGTCCGTCGCCCAGATCGACCTCCATCCTGAGATGGATGCTGGCGGCGCCCAGGGCCTCAACGAGATCAGCCTGCATTCCGCCGAGACCATCAATTTGGGCGATGAGTTCTCCGTCGAGGCTGGAGCAGACCAGGTGTTCGCCCGCTTCGCCCAGGGTAGCCGCAACACGGTACTGGCTGCTCTGCCCATGCTTTCGATCGGTTGGCACACCGGTGACTCCACTCTGCGCTATCGCTTGGCCACTGCCCTTCCCAACGTCATCGGCAGCGAAGCTCATCCAAGTGGTTATCTCCCCGCTCTTGCTGTTCGTGGTGGGCATCTTACCCTGGAGCACGGCACGCATCAGGAGATCGGTTGGGAGCGCGTCACCGATGCATCCGCTGTCTCTGTCCTGATCTATAGCGACACGCTTCGCAATCCGGTGCTGGAGGGCGCGCACCCTGCCTTCAGCTCATCTGATGGTGTGATCGACGCTCTCTACGATCCGAACAGCGATCTGCTCCACGTTGCAGGCCAGGACTTCTCATCCACCGGTGTCGTAGCCGCGGTACAGCACAAACTACCGCATGGCAACACTGTGCGCCTGAGCTACGCCAACGGGGACGCCTTGGTGCTGCCCGCCGCTGCCCGGCCATTGCCGCTCAGCCAGATCGTCGCCGCCGCTCGCCCCCGCCACGCACAGATGTACTCGATCTCGCTCTCCGGCACTTTGGATGGCACCGGGACCCGATGGCGCGCCAGCTACCGCTGGCAGCCGGAAGATACCGTCACCCGCGTTGCCCCCTACGCTCTCGATGCCGCGGAACCCTTCTTCAACTTGCACCTGCGCCAGCCCCTCTGCCGGAAAGGCCAAGGCCGGCGCGGTATAGATGCCATGTTGGACATGCAGAACCTGCTGGCACAGGGATATCGGCCCTTCGTGCTCACCGATGGCTCCCTGCTGATGTTCGCGCAAGACCGCCGTGGCCTGAGCGCGGGCGTGGCGTTCACCTTCTAAACCAGGCTTCGCTCTTTGCCTCTCCCGCGGTGCCCTGTACCCTCTTTGGAAACCCGCTCGACGTGTGTTATATTCATGGAGTGGCTGAGAGATTTCCTCGCGCCACAAACACCGCGCAATCTTCTCCTCGCGCAGTGATCACCCTCTGGACGCGTAGCTCAACTGGCAGAGCATTCGGCTCTTAACCGACAGGTTGTAGGTTCGATTCCTACCGCGTCCACCA
>CBJOJD010000049.1:0-20796 GCA_966443485.1 uncultured bacterium
CGCAAGCCACAAGGGCTACTGCTCGCCAGAACATCGCGCCGCCCTCGCCCGCCTAGGCCCTACGCCCCTGCATCGCAAGAACTGGAGCCCGGTGGCACAGACTATGCTCGAGTTTCCCCCGGTTGTGGAGATGACCGAGTCCTAGCTTTAGCGTGCCCGTCCAAATTCAGAACGAAACCTTTTTCGGCTCGTGAGTTCTTCGCCGGCTATTCTTGTGAACCCGTCAGACGGTCACTGCCTTGGGCCTCTTCTTCCGTTGCATCCACGTCAGCAGCGGCCTAGCCCCCAGTAAAAGGATGAGTGCGATCGTAAACGGCAGCGGCAGCAGCACGCCGGTCTTTACCTGCCACCAGTAGTGAATCACTCCGCAGATGGCAGCAACGTAAACCAGCTTGTGCAACGTCCCCCAGCGCTTCCCGCCCAGCTTGCGGATCGCCCAGTTTGTCGACGTGAGTGCCAGCGGAACCAGCAATACATAGGCTGCGAGGCCCATCGTAATGAAGCGGCGCTTGGCAATGTCATCGATCATCGCCTGCACATTGAATCCCGCGTAGAGGGCCACATACGCCAGCACGTGCACCGTGGCGTAGAAAAACGCGAACAGCCCCAGGAGCCGGCGGAACTTGATCATCCAACTCAGACGCGGTGCAAGCTTGCGCACTGGAGTGATCCCCAGCCCAATGGTGAGCAGCATCAACGTGGTGTAGCCGGTGGTCAGCTCGATGTGGGCGGTGGGGTCCGCGCCCAGCGTGTTGTTCACCGCGCCCCATACCAGTACGCCCATGGGCCACAGACATGCCACCCAAACAAGACTCTTGAGAACGAGAAGATTCGACCGTGACATGTCTGTTCTAGCCTTCAACCAACTACTGTGTGTTTCTGCCCCTCTGACCGATGCCCGAGCCTCAGTAGTACCTGCGCAGATCCATGCCGTTGTATAGCGACGCAACCTGCTCCGAGTACCCGTTGAACATCAGCGTCGTGCGTCGTTGCGCATAAAACGGCTGCCCAATGCGCCGCTCCGTCTTCTGGCTCCAGCGAGGATGATCGACATTGGGATTCACATTGGAGTAGAAGCCGTACTCGTGTGCGTTCTGCTGACTCCACGTTGTCTCCGGCTGTTTGGCCACAAAGCGCACCGTCACAATCGACTTGGCCGATTTGAACCCATACTTCCAAGGAACCACGATGCGGACCGGCGCCCCATTCTGGTTGGGAAGAACCTCCCCGTACAGCCCGAAGGTCAGCAGCGTCAGCGGATTCATCGCCTCGTCCATGCGCAATCCCTCAGAGTAGGGCCAGAAAATCGACGTCTCCGACGTTCCCCACTTGTCGATCTTCTTGTCATAGAACGATAGAAATTGCACGTACTTCGCCGTGGAAAGCGGCTCGCACTGCTTGATGAACTCCGAGAGCGAGTATCCCACCCAGGGAATCACCATGCTCCAGGCCTCCACGCAACGATGCCGGTACACCCGGTCCTCCAATGGACGCAGCTTGAGCAGGCTGTCGATGTCGAAGGTCTTCGGCTGCTTCACCAGGCCTTCCACCTGCACCGTCCAGGGACGGGTGGGGAGCACGCCCGCATTCTTGGCCGGCATGTCCTTCTCCACGCCGAACTCGTAGTAGTTGTTGTAGTGGGTGACGTCCTCAAAACTGGTAAGTTGTTCGCCTGTCGTGCTTAACGGGCTCTTCACCGTCTCCAGCTTGGTCCCGGCAAAGGCACTCAAGCGCGGCGCTACCAAGTCAGCCAGCCGCTCCGCCCCCACGGCAGCGCCACCGGCCATCGCCACGCCTGAGAGCGCTCCGCGCAAGAAACGGCGGCGGTTAAGATACTGTTCTTTGGGCGTAATGGCGGAAGAGGGGATCTCAGACGGTTTTCGAATCAGCATGTTGCGACCTCGGGGAAGTTCACAACCCATTAGACACGAATGCCGGGGCTCACGTTACAGAACTGGGAACTTTCGTTTTGCGGCTGTCGTAAATCCTCCCATGAAGTTTGCCAATGTAGCCCCACTCGCCATGTTGCTACTCGGTTCCGCCGCCTTCGCCCAGGTCACCGGAAGCTGCGCCTCGCCCCTCTCTGCCCCGATGCCCCCCGGAACGACCCTCACCATCGAATCGCATCCCGCTCAGATCGACTTGGTGGGAACCGACGGCGAAGGCATCCGAGTCTCCTGCACTGTCCCGAACTCCAGCCAGCCTGAAGACGTTCACCTGCGGTTTGTTCCCACGGGCGATTTCGCCAAGCTCCGAATCGGTGCCGGACCCAACAAGAACCTGAATGTTCGCATTGAGGTGCCCCGCCAGACCAACATTGAGCTGAGCATGGGCGCGGGACAAGTCAACGTCAACCAGCTCATCGGAGATAAGCAAATCGATATCAGCGCCGGTCAGGTCACCATCTCCAACGTGAACCCTGCCGAATATCGAACCGTGGAAGCATCGGTGAAGATCGGGGAAGTCAACGCCAAGGCATTCTCCGCAGAAAAGGGCGGCTTCTTCCGCACCTTGCACCGTGAGAACCCCTCAGGAAAATACCGGCTTCGCATTCACATCATGACCGGCCAAATCGACCTGAACTGATGGCCGTAAGCACTCTTCAGCGTGTGGCAGTCCGGGCACCTTGGCGGCCGCGATTCAGAACAGGATGCATCCCGCATGAATCTCGGGGAATCCTCGCAACACCATCACTCACACGGCGAGGAAGATTTCGTCGGCACCCAGTACCGCCGCTCGATGCGATCCTGCAAGACAGCATCCTGAATGCGAATTCCGCCGCACCTCTCGATCACGCGTGCCGAAGCTGTATTCTCTGTACGACAGGTCACCAGCGCTCGCTGCACTCCCATCGCATGTAGCTTCTTCAGGGCCAACCTCAAGGCCGCAGTGGCCACTCCCTGGCGCCGGCAACTCGGCCGCACTTTATACCCGATATGCCCGCCGATCTTCTCCAAGCGCGCTGATAGGCGGTGACGGATGAAGAGCTCTCCCAGCATGCGCCCGTCTGCTTCAATGAAGTAGGAATCCATCGGCACGATGTCAGGTCGGGGATAGCCGCCTGCCCTCATTCGCGAAAGCAAATCGTAGTAGGCGCCATACCCTTGCCAGGCAGCGGCATGATCTCCGGAGTACACATCGAGCTCGCCGGCTGCTCTGAACTCCTCCAGCATCTCCGCAAACTCTTGATCGCGTCCCCTGCCCATCGCAGTCAGAACAACGCGAGCAGCCAGGCTATGCACCTATCCATTCCTCTTCTCTGCAGAGATCGGTGCCGGGTTGACCTGAGCGAATGGCCACTGTCTCAGCCGCCGCGCACGCCACAGATAAATCGCGGTTCCCGAAATCCCAATCCCCGCCGCCACGGACAGTCCAGCCAGTGCGTGCGTCCGGTTAGCCAGAATGAATCCGAATCCAGCCATCGCAATGAGCGGCGGCAGAGGATACAGCGGCATGCGGAAAGGCCGGTCCAACTCCGGCCGCCTGACACGCAGCCATATCACTCCAATCTGCTGCAAAAAGAACTGCAGCAGGATCCGCGTGATGACCAGCATGGTAATCACCTGCGCGAGAGAGAAGAAGCAGAACGCAGAAGCCGTAAAGCCCAAAGCCACTAGCGATCGGTGTGGGATGTGGTGCCGCGGATGCACCGCATCCAGGAATCGGAAGTAGTTGCCATCGCGAGCCGCTGCATACGGCACGCGCGAGTAGCCCAGCAGCAGAGAAAACACCGAGGCAAACGCAGTCCACACCACCAGCGCTGCCATCAGCGCCCCCGCCCACTTTCCGAACGCGGAGTGCGCGATATCCGCCACCAGCTGCAATCGCGATGCTGTGCTCGCGGCAGACTGCGTCGCGTGCCCTGCAAAATCCCGCACTGCCGGCAACGAGGCCATATTCATCGCCACATACATCGCCGAGACCAGCACCACCGAGATCAGGATCGCCCGTGGAATCGTCTTGTGCGGATGCCGCACCTCGCTGCCCAGGAAACAAATGTTGTAGTAGCCCCAGTAATCGTATGTGGTGATCAGCGTGGCCTGCGCCAGTCCGCTGACCGCCAGCGCCGCCGAAAGCGAGGGCGCGCTCGGCATCTGCCACCCGCCATGCGCGGTAGCATGAGCGAACCCCGACACAATCACCCCGGCTATCGCCGCAATCACGCCGACAAACAGGACCCAGGCGGTGCCCGTCACCACGCTCAAGCGTCGATAGAGCAGCCAGGTCACGATCAGACAGGCAGCCGCAGCCGCGAAATTTCCATAGTGCAACTGCGGAAGAAAGCTGTAAGGCGCGTGTTCCAGCCCCGGCCAGAACCAGGCCAAAAAGCTGGAGAGACCGATGCATCCCGATGCAATCGAGAGCGGCGCGGAAAAGCTCAGCTGCCATACATAAAGAAAGCTCAGCCAATTTCCGGCGCGCTCCGGCCCATAAATCTCGCGCAGAAAGGCGTACGATCCGCCCGCCAGAGGAAACGCCGCTCCCAGTTCCGCCCACACCAGCCCGTCGGCGACTGCGATTGCCGCGCCGATCAGCCATGCCCATGGAGAGAGGTGATAGCCCGCCGCGGCAATCACCAGCGGCAGCGTAATGAAAGGGCCTACCCCAATCATCTCCAGCATGTTGAACAGCACCGCCGAGCGCAGCCCGATGCGGCGCTCCAGATGCGCAGCGCTTTTGGTCGCGGTTGGGGTCGATGACAGGATGTGGTTCCCTCGGTGGTGCTTCTATCGGATGCTCAAGACCATGAAAACGGCGCAACCTGCAAGCTCAAGTGTATGGGAGTGGGCACCATCGGGGCACGCCACCCACCCTGACCGAAGCGCGAATTGTACACTGACGGGAAGTATGCTCTTTGGCGAACAGATCCAGCGCGCAACCTCATCAGCTGTTCTACTTGTACTTGCCACCGGCCTCGCTACAGCGGATGCTGCGGCGCAAGGACCAGATCCTTCCGCTGTTGCTCCCCAGGAGCCCACTTCTATCGCGCTCTCCATCGCTGAGAATCGCGGTCTGGCCTCCCTCGAGCAGAGCTTACGGCGCCTCCATACCACGGCCAGCGTCATGATGATCGTGGCGCACCCTGACGACGAGGATGGCCCGCTGCTCACCTATCTCAGTCGCAGCCTGGGCGCGCGTGCCACCCTATTCACTCTCACCCGCGGCGAAGGCGGCCAAAACGCCATCAACGCCGAGACGTACGATGCTCTGGGCATCCTCCGTACCAACGAGCTGCTCAAGGCCGACGAATACTACGGCGCCAAGCAACTGTGGGGTACTGAAGCCGACTTCGGTTTCTCTAAAACGCAGGAAGAGGCCTTTGCACGCTGGGGACACGACCGCGTCCTTTATGACGCAGTGCTCGCCGTCCGTCGCGAGCGCCCCCAAGTCATCGTCGCTACGTTTGTCGGCGCCGTCAGCGACGGTCACGGCCAGCATCAGGTCTCGGGCGAGATCGCACAAGAGGTCTTCAAAGCCGCGGGTGACCCCAAGGTCTTTCCCGAACAGTTGAAAGACGGTCTCCAGCCGTGGCAACCCCTCGCGGTTTACAGCATGGTGCCTTTTGCTCCGATCACCGACAAAGGCATGTTTGACTACGCCACCGGCAACTGGGCTCCCGCCAGGTTCCACAACTACGTCACCGGCGAATGGATCACGGGGGGACTCTCCGCCGACGCTTCGATGCCGGTGGGCGATCGCGATTTCGTTCTGGGCCGCAGCTACGTGCAGATTGCGCGCCAAGGCTGGGGCGAGCAAAAGTCCCAGAACGGCGGGGCCAATCCCGCCCTGAGTGGACCGGCAGATACGCGCTATCACCTGTGGGCCGCAGCCCCATCCGCTCAGACCAAATCCGCCGGAAGCGCACACGATCTCTTTCACAATCATTCGGTGAACATCGACACTACCTTGCCCGGACTCGCCAAGCTCGCAGCGGGAGCGCCTGAATGGCTTGCGGCGGATCTCGCCAGGGTTGACCAATCCTTGCAGTCCTTCGAAACCGCTCGATGCGGCAAGACACCGGTCGAAAGTGCACATCTGCTTGCCCCCATTTACCGGCAGGTCCTGGACCTGCGTGAAAAGATCGCCGCAGAAAACTCGTTTACTGCGCAGACCAAGGCAAGCCTGCTCTTCGAACTGGATAACAAAATCTCCAGCTTCCAGCGTGCGCTACAGCAACTGCTCGGCCTCGATCTGACGGCCTTCATCACCGCCTCGGCCTCAACCTCTGGAGGCGGACCACGCGGTGGTTCCGCTGACGAGACTCCCGCCAGCGTCTCGCCTGGCCAACAGTTCCGCGTTCGCATTCACACCTTCACAGCCACTCCCGAGGCCAAACTCGTCAAAACCGGGTTCGATAGCCCTACTACCAGCTCATGGCAACCGGCAGAGTCTTCCGCCGGCAGCAAAGATCCAGCTGCTGATGCGGTGTTCAACTTGACTGTTCCGCAAGACGCACAGCCCACGGCGCCGTTCTTCACCCGCCCTTCTATCGAACAGCCCTTTTATGACATCTCCAACCCAGCCTGGCGAGATCGCTCGTTCGCGCCGTGGCCTCTCAGCGCCTGGGCGGAGTTCAGCTTCGACGGCGTTCCCGTGCGGCTCTTCGAAACGGTTCAAACGCTGCAGCGAGTCACCGGACCCGGCGGAAGCTACGAACCTCTAGTCGTCACCCCTGCCATCGGCGTCAGCATGACCCCCGAGGCACGAATCCTGCCTCTCGACGGCAGCCCTCTGCCCGTCAAAGTAACCATCCATACTCAGGGCAAAGCCGAGGGAACGGTGGACCTCAAGCTGCCGGAAGGCTGGCACGCCGATCCCGCCGAGGTTCACTTTCAGCGCGACAGTGCCGGCGACACTGAGCCCATTCTCTTCTCCGTCCGTCCCGATCACACCCACACCGGCGCCTACAGCATCCAGGCGGTAGCGCACTCGAACGGCAAGGACTTTGAGAGCGGCTGGCGCAGCATTGGCTATCCCGGCCTCCGCCCTTACAACCTGTACAAAGCTGCCGAGCTCAAGACGCGTCAGGTCGACGTGAAGCTGGCCTCCGGTCTGCGCATCGGCTACGTCATGGGACCCGGCGATCTGGTCCCCGACGCCCTCGAATCCATGGGGATTCAGCCGCATCTGCTCTCTGATGCGGAGCTCACCTCCGCCGATCTCTCCACCTGGAACGTCATCGTCGTCGGCATTCGCGCTTATGCCACCCGTCCCGCCCTTTCTACGGCGCAGCCTCGTCTCAATGAGTTCGTCCGCCGCGGGGGCACCATGGTGGTCCAATACCAGAGCTCCGGCTTCCCGGCTCCCCTCCCACTCACCATGGGCCGCATCCCGGAGCGAGTGGTTGACGAGCAGTCTCCCGTCAAACTTCTCGATGCTGCCAATCCCCTGCTCAACTGGCCGAACAAAATCACCACGGCCGATTTCGGTGGTTGGGTGGAGGAACGCGGCCATTCCTTCCTCGATTCCTGGGATCCGGGCTACACACCTCTCACCGAAACTGGCGACCAGGGCCAAGACCCGCAGCGAGGCGGGCTGCTCGTGACTCACCCCGGCAAGGGCACCTACATCTATGTCGCCTACGCCCTCTACCGGCAGCTGCCTGAGCTAGTGCCGGGAGCCTATCGCATCCTCGCCAATCTGGTCAGTGCAGGAACGGAAACTTCGCCCGCCGGCGCTACTCGTTAGCCTCCTGGAGAGCGCTTGCCCAGCGCTCTCCGCCTCCATTTCGGCCTTGATAAAAGCCCGGTAAATACCTTTCTTTACGGCGGATAGCTTCGTTAAAACTCTGTAAATTCGTCAAATATTCATCTACTTCTGCGAGTCTGAATTTCGGGATACGGGGCGGAAGGCTTCGCCTGCGCGAGGCAGTTCAATAGCTCTCCATGTCCGTCCCCAATACTCGACCAGAATGCTCAATCCATGTTCGCGCATGTTGGAGGATCCGGGGGACGTGTGCCCGGGACGAGCACGCTCGGTCACGCAGTAATGATTCATTCAAGCAGAAGAGAGGCCCAATGAACTCACGACTCAAAGCTGCTGCCGCCATGGTTCTGGCAGCCAGTTTCATCGGCTCTTACGCCGTTGCGAGCGACGCAGCGCCGCCCGCAAAGAAACACACCACCAGAAAAGCCGCCAAGGCCAAGGGCCCAACGGTCGAAGAACAGATTCAAGCCCTCCGCCAGGAGATGCAGGGACAGATCGACGGCCTCAAGTCCGATCTGGCCAACAAGGACACACAGCTGAAGCAGGCCCAGCAAGCCGCGGCCGACGCTCAGGCTGCTGCCTCCAAGGCTCAGGAAGCGGCCGCCGGCGAACAGCAGGCTGTGACCGAAAACCAGGGCGCCGTAAACACCCTGCAGTCCACGGTCAACGACCTCAAGGGCAACCAGGTCTCTCTGGCGACCACCGTCTCCGACGAAACCTCCAAGATCAAGAAGCAGTTGGAAAGCCCTGATGCCATCTACTTCAAGGGCATCACCATCTCGCCCACCGGCAGCTTCATCGCGGCCGAAACTGCGTACCGCAGCCGCGCCACCGGCAGCGATATCAACACCGCGTTCACCGGCATTCCTCTGCAGTCCGCCAATGGCGCGAACATGAGCGAGTTCTTTGGCACCGGCCGCCAGTCCCGTCTGGCCCTCAAGGCCGTCGGCAAGCTCGACAGCATGACCCTGACCGGCTACTACGAGATGGATTGGTTGGGCACCGGCATCACCTCCAACAACAACCAGAGCAACAGCTACGTGGTTCGTCAGCGCCAGTTGTGGGCCGATGCCAAGCTGAACAATGGTTGGGACTTCTCCGGCGGCCAGGGCTGGTCTCTCGCTGCCGAAACCACCCAAGGCCTCACCCGTGGCACGGAAATCCTGCCCGCCACCATCGACGCACAATACACCGCGGGCTTCGTATGGGCGCGTCAGTATAGCTTCCGCGTCACCAAGGCCATCGCCAACAAGTACTTCTTCGGCGTCTCCGCGGAAAATGCCGAGACCCTCAACCCTGCCGGACAGAACCTCCCCACCAACCTGCTGATCGGGTCAGCCGGCACCGGTGGCGGTCTCTTCAACGCCACCGCCAACTACTCATGGAACCTGGCTCCGGACTTCATCGCCAAGATCGCGGTTGAGCCCGGCTGGGGTCACTGGGAGCTCTTCGGCGTTGGCCGCTTCTTCCGCGACCGCATCTTCCCCAACGAGACCTGCACCACCTCGACCAGCGGCACCACCACCTGCAGCAACTCCACCGGTGCGTACAACGACACCACCGTGGCGGGCGGCATCGGCGGCGGCTTCCGTGGCCCGCTTTTGGACAAGAAGGTCACCATCGGACTCAAGGGACTCTGGGGTCAGGGCGTCGGCCGCTACGGTTCCTCCGGTATCGCCGACATCACCCTCCGCCCCGATGGCCAGATCTCTCCGCTGCGCGGCTTCTCGGCCCTCGGTACGGTGGAAGTCAACCCCACCCCCCGCCTGTCGGTTTACATGAACTACGGCGGCGACTACATCAATCGTGACTTCGTGACCAGCGCCGGCAAGCAGATCGGCTACGGCACCTACACGGTCGACATGTCGGGCTGCAACACCGAACCGACTCCCAGCAACGCCGGAGCAGGCGCCTACGGCGGCGGCGGCACCGGCTTCAATCCGGCTTCCCCCTCCCACTGCGGCGCCAACAACAAGGACGTCCAGGAAGGCACCGTGGGCTACTGGTACTACCTGTACAAGGGACCCAAGGGCGGCCTCCGTCAGGGCATCCAGTACAGCTACTTCACCCGCAACCTCTGGTCCGGCACCGGCGGTCCTGCCAACCCCTACGGCGAAGGCAAGGGCACGGACAACACCATCTTCACCTCGTTCCGTTACTACCTCCCGTAGTCCGGCGAGCATCGCAAATACGAAGGGCAGCCCCAGCGGCTGCCCTTCGTGCTTCCATACTGCTTCTACCGGCTCACTGGATCTCCGTTTGGTTCGAATGCCATCCCCGCGACCTCGCTCCCCGAAGCCAACACGTTCCTGATCGCCTCCGGATCAGCCCCGCTCTTCCTGACCGCGCTTCGCAGTACACGCATTGCATCTGTTGCGGTCATCCCCTGCGGCAGACGAAAGATCCACGGCACATTGGTGGACGTGAGCGTCTTGTCCTCGCTCAATGCGATCACTGGCACAAAGGCCTTCAACGCAAGCTGCTCAGCCAGGTGCGCTGCGTGCCGATCCAGCGCGATCACCGCCGATGCATGCTCATCCATCAACGCATGCACCAGCTGCGTCGAGGCCGCGCCCCAATTCTGATCGCTCGCTACAGGCACGACGGTCCATCCACCGTCTTGGCCACCGCCCTGGGATAAAGCCGCCAGGAACTCCTGGGTCTTCGCAACTGCGATCGCGTCCTTGCCGAATAACACCACCCGCACTCCAGCTGTGGCCTGCTCGGTGCGACGTGGTCCTGCCAGTCCCACCCCGTCTTCACCAACGTGCGCGTAAGGCACCTGCTCTGCTGCCGTTCCCGTCTTATCCAAGACGCCAGTAGTTGCAGCCGGCTCGCTCTTGTCCATGTGCGCCACCCGGTAGGAGACGGACCCATCGCGTACTGAGCCCAGGTACATAGGCGCCACATTCTTCTGGTTTGGATCGAAGACCATGTGCCCCGTCACACCGTCATAGCTCTCGAGGTCGGCCAGCGCATCGTGAATCCGCGCGCGATTCAAACCCGCCCTGCAAATGGAATCAAGCAGCGCGTTCATCGCGTCATAAGCCAGCGACGCAAACTGCTCCGGCTTTTCGTGAAAACGCGCCTCAAATCGCTGGTTGAACTCGATCCACCCAGCATCATTCCGGGTAGGATCGTACGGGAAAACAGCTTCAAACCCCTCAGCCGCCGTTCCTGCCTGAGCGAGTAGCTCCGGCCCGAGCGTACGATACGAGCCAAACACGCGCTGCCTCATGCCCAGAGCCTTCATCTGCTTCAAGATCCTTGCCGCCGGAATCTCATCCGTCCACAACACAATCGCATCAGCGCGCGAGCCCTGGATGACCTTCAACTGCCGCGCAAAGTCCTCATCGCCCGGCATGAATTTTTGCTCGATCACGATAGGATGCCCGAGCCTTCGCGCCGCATCGCGCAGTTTGATGACTCCGAACCGCCCGTAGCGGTTGTTCACGCGCAGAATCGCCACACGCTTTAATCCGAGCTCTGTGAAGATGCGCCGAGCTAGCGTGTACGACTGCACCCGGTCATCCTGCAGATTGGTGAAGTACCACGGAATATAAGTCTCTGGAATCGTGGGATCCGTGGAGGCCGAGTTGATCAACGGGATCTCCGCCCGCAGCGCCACTCGCAATGCAATGTGCGTCGACTCCGAACTGATCGAGCCGAAGATCGCCCAGTCCTTGTCGTCATAAACCATCTTCACGGTCTCATTCGAGGCCGACCCCCAGATCGTCGGATCCGTAGGACGATCTTCTCCGTACACCGCCTTGGCCTGCCAGTTGTCGTAGTCGTTATGCAGCATCAGGCGGAAGGGCTTCCCCCCGTAGCCGCCCTGTGCGTTCCGCTCTTCCACCGCGAGTTGCGCACCGTGCAGCATGCGCAGACCAAACACTTGCTCGGGATTCTGGTCGATGGGCCCAAAGAACCCGATGCGCACCTCGTCCAAGTCCTTGGGATCCGGCAGATCGCGTCCTGCGCCGCTGTAAATATTGGGATGGACGTAGTTCAGATCGTACGGCGCTGCAAACTTCGCATAAGGGCTCATGTCGCCCGGCTCGCCCGCATACGGCGTCACCACCCGATCGCGCGGTGGCCCCGGCGGATGCGCCCCGCACTCGCACACATGCGCGCCCTGAGCCATCGCAGCTGCGCTCCACACGCACAGCCCTGCCCACAGCCATCCCTTACTCATGACAACTACTCCTTGCCGCTGACCTTTTGCGACCGGAACATGGCGATCGCTTCAATCTCAATGAGCAGATCGGGCCGGCACAGATGCGCCTGAATCCCCGTAGACGCCGGTAGTGGGTCGAGCCCCTGCTCCTTGAAGAACTGAGTGCGCTCCTCGTTGAATACCTCGTAATCGCGATCGATATCGCGCAGATAGCAGGTGGTGCGCACAATGTCGTGCCAGGTTGCGCCTTCGTTCTTCAGCAGGCCGGTAATGTTGTCGTACGTGCGCCGCAACTGCGCGCGGAAGTCGCCCGGATGCACCGTCTTGCCTTGCTCATCGATCGATGCCGTGCCAGAGATCAGCAGAATCACCAGCCCGTTCAGATCGATACGCATGCCGCGCGAAAACGAGCTCGGCTTGGCATAATCGTAGGCTTCGTTGAGTACCTCAAGGTTCGTCATGGCCCGCTTCTGAATAGGCGCGTGCGCGATGGTCTCCAATATGTCTGCGAATGTATTCATGTTGTCTTCTCCCTATGGATGTTGTCGAATCCCGTGGCTAAGCCCCTTGGCCGTCGCCACCCAAATGTCGTCTCCCTGGAAATCGATGCCGAGCACGTAGTTGTGCGCCGGCGCTGTGGAAACGGCCACAGCCGTCACCATGCCCTGCGCATCACGCACCGTCATCTCCGGCTTTCCAGTTGTCAGCGAGTTGCGATAGACCGCCCACTGCACGCCATCGAAGTACGCCAAGCCTTTGTCCGTGCAAAACCAGGCGCGCTGGGCATCAATCCCCTTCACCGCATTGGTGAAGTTGGACGGAAGCCCGCTATCTTTCACAAGAAAATTGTGCCAGTAGCGACCATCATAGCGACTATCACCAAAGTATGTTGCCGCCCACACGATATTGTCTACGTAACTTACCGAGGTTACGATCTCGTGGATCAATCCCTGATCCTTGAACAGCACCATCTCCGTCTCGCCATCCGGATCGTCGTACTTGTCCCAGCGCCCCGTTTTCTGGTCGTACTCCAAAAGACCGCTGCCCCACACCGCGTAATACACCTTGCTGGGGGTTGCACTCACCGCATACACCCAGATCTCGTTCATGGGAGTGTTGCGCTCATTGAACAGCGACCACTGCCCGGTCTTGAGGTTCAGCATGCATCCCCCGGCCGCCGTCGCCACCCATACATGCTCGCCTTCCACTGCAACGCCATACACCACGTCATTGCTCAGCCCGGAGTTCAGTTGCGTATAGCTGTCAACGCGTCCGCCCGAAATCCGGCTCAAGCCCCCCATGGTCCCTGCCCATACGTCGCCAGTGCGCTTATCGAGAGCCAACGAAAGTACCGCGCGATGCGCCAGGCCATCCGCGGTGGTGTAGACCTTCCAGCTGTGATCTTGATAGAGCGCCAGTCCGTTCTCGGTCCCAGCCCACACCCGATCTCCGTCCACCAGCACCGAAAAGACGTGATTATCAGGAAGCCCATTGGCCGTAGTGAAGCTTTCAAAGTCAAAGCGCGGAGGCGCCTCCAGAACGGCAGCCTCCTGTTTCGCCGCGGGAGCCTTCTTCGCAAAGCTCTTCTCCAGCCCGCTCCCCAATACCAGCATCATCACTGCCAGCCACAATGAAAGCAAACGAATTCTCTTCATCGCGTCCTCAAGTACTCAATCAGATCGTTGAGTTCATCTTTGGTCAGGTCGTTGGTTCGGCCATGCTTGTCCTGGGGGTTGAACACCGTCCAGATTTCTTCCAGGGTGCGCGCCGATCCATCGTGCAGATACGGCGCGGTCAGCGCGATGTTGGTTAACTGCGGCGTATCCAGCAATCCCGAGTTGTCTGTGCCCTTGCGCGTGCCCACATCGAACGATCGCTGGCTTGTCCCCTTTGTTCCGCTATGGCAATATGAGCAGCGATTCGTCTCCGCGATCGGCTGACCGAACTTGTCCGTCGATCGTTCAAAAAGCGCCTTCCCTCGCTCCTGCGCTTGGGTCATCTCCGCCTGGCGCCAACGATTGGGTCGAGCAGGCAAACTGCGCACATAGGTCACCAAATCGGTCAGGGTCAGATCGTCATAGTTCTCCGCCCGCCAGAAAAACTTCTCCGTACGAGGACCACACTCCGTTGGCAAATTTGGATTGCCGCCGTTCCACTTGTACGGCTCGGTTCCCGTCAGATCCTCGATGAGCCGGTTGTCCACAATGTCTTTGCCAAAACCATCCGGCTCCAGATCCCACGTCAAGCCGTCGAAGGTCGAGTCAATGTGGCAATTGGCACAGCCGATCTGTCCTTGAAAGGAATATCGCGCACTGTAAAACGTCTGTTCTCCGTTGCGCAGCACCGATATCGCCTTCGGTCCATCCAGCTTGATGGTCGATACCACCCGGTCCGCGCGCGTATCGATCACGCTGATCGTGTCATCCAGCCGGTTCGCCACCAGCAGCCACTTGCCGTCCCTCGACAGCGCCACTCCACGAGGATCTCGCCCCACTCGGATACGCGCCGTCACATAGTTCGCACTCGCCCCCAGATCCTGCGCGTGCGATCCCGGATGCCTCCGCACGAACTCCAGCAGCCTCTGCACATCGATGACCGTAACAATCTCAGAACCGCCGCTGGTCACGTAGATCTTGGACTTGTCAGGCGTGATTGCCACTCCGAAGGGTCGCGCCGCATAGCGCTCCAACTCGTCCAGTGGAATCTCTACCGGCGCACCCACGTCCGCACCGAACAGCGTCAGCGTATCGGCAAATGCACCATCATGCTCGAGATGAGCCAGCGGCACCAGGTTCTTGGGATGCAGCTGCGCCAACACTCCCAGCCGTCCATCCGGCGAAAACGCTATATGGAACCCATGCGCAATCTTCGGCAGCGCCATGCGATCCACCACCACCGCACGCTCCGTGTCGATGACCGTCACCTCCGATTGCGGCGGCACCCGGTTCCCAAGCGCCGTATCCTGCCGTGTCGGGTTGGGATAAACATGCGTCACGTACAGCCGGGCTCCATCCGGCGAAGCCGCGATATAGCTCGCACCGCGCCCAGCCGCCAGGCGCTTTTCCTCCGTACCCGTCGCGGCATCGAGCACCGCCACGTCGTTCGAGATCCGGTTCGCCACGAAGACGTGCTTGCCCATGCGATCTTCCACGGCATTGGACGGCTCCGCACCCACCGGCCAGGTCGCTTCCACCCGAAGCGTCTTCGTATCGATCACCGAAACCGTGTCGTCCCAGGAGTTCGCGACCAGTAGCCTGTGTCCATCCGACGACAACGACATCCCGCGCGGCACATGCCCCACCGCAATCTTCTTGACGGGCGCATAGGTCGCCGCGTTCAGCACCCGCACCTCATCGCTTCCTTGACACAACACAAACAACAGCTTTCCATCCCGCGAGAGCAGCATCTCGACAGGCGACGCATAGATCAGAGGCTCACCGGTCCTGACCGTCCGCGCACCGTCGGCCTGCACTGGATGTGCCGTCCACAGCCCAGCCGCAGTCAGTCCCACACCGCCCGCCAGTGCCATGATCACCGCTCGCCATCCAGCTGCAATCACTTCGGCTCCTCTACGGTCAGCACGCGGTCGACGCTTACCTTTTCCAGCGCCTGCTCACGGCCGCTCGGCCAGTGAATCACGACCCTATCGATCACCGTGGCCTTGCCTACACCGAAGTGCATGCGCGCATCGTCCTGGGAGAGATAGCCCGACCCCGCAACTCGCTCCCCCATCCAGCGCTTGTCCCCCGCGAACACCTCCACCTTCGCGCCGATGCCATCGCGATTACTCTTGGTCCCCTTCAGCTGGATCGCAATCCAATGCCCCGTATTCTGCGACGCGTTGTGTACCAGCGTTCCCCTCGCGCCCAGATTCACCACGAAAGCATCCACCTTGCCATCGTTGTCGTAGTCGGCGAAACACGCTCCTCGAGCGGTGGTGCGCACGCTCAACACCGATCCCGCCGCTCGCGACACATCTTCGAAATGGCCGCCCCCCAGTCCACGGAACAACGTGTGCTCCTGCGGAATGAGGTGGATCAATCCTCCATGAAAAATCAGAATGTCCCGCCACCCGTCGTTATCGAAGTCGTAGGCACCCGTCCCCCAGCTCACATACTGCGCATTGGTCTGAGAAACTCCGTTCGCTGCACCCAGATCCTCAAAGCCTTGTTTCCCCACGTTGCGCAGATAGCGGTTGTAGTGCCCATCTGTGACCCAGAGATCCAGTACCCCGCGATTTTCGAAATCTGCAAAGACCGGGCCCATAGAGGAGGTCGATTCCCCGTTCTGTCCAAATGCTGTTCCCGTATCGTTGGCCACTTCTTCGAACGTTCCGTCGTGCTTGTTGCGGAACAGGAAGTTCTCCGTCCGGTCGTTTGCGATATAAATATCGTCCCAGCCGTCGCCATCGAAATCGCCCGCAGTGACGCCCATCGTGCGCCCCACGAACGCACTGAGCCCTGCCTTGTCGCTTACATCTGTAAACGTCCCGTCGCAGTTATTGCGGAACAGCTTGTTCGTGTCGCCTTCATAGTCCAGCGGCCCTGGATAGTTATCGGCGGCATAGTACGCGCGGTACTTGGGATCGAACTTCACATACCGTCCGATCAGCAGATCCAGACATCCGTCCTTGTCATAGTCCAGCCAGGTTGAGGCGATTGCCCAACCATCCACCTTGATTCCGGCCTTCCCAGTCACATCCGTAAAATGCCCATTTCCGTCGTTGTGATACAGGATCGCTTTACCATAGCCCGTCACCAACAGATCTTCATTGCCGTCGTTGTCGTAATCGCCGGCGGCCACTGCGATCGAGTACATATCCGGATTCAGTCCCGCCTGATCCGTTACATCAGTGAAGCGCCCGTTCCCGTCATTGCGATAAAGATGGTTGTGCGGCAACGGATTCGGCTTCTCTTTGAGCGGATAGGGATGCATCCCGTCATCGAGCGGGCGGCCGTTGACGACATACAGATCCGGCATGCCATCGTTGTTGTAGTCGAACCACACGCACCCTGCGCCCGTTCCCTCCAACAGCGATCCCAGTTGGCGCGAACCGAAGCTGTGCACAAAGTCGATGCCTGCCTTCTCCGACACATCCTCGAACTGAATTGCTGGACTCGGCGAAGCGCCGGTACTCGGTTTCGACGTGGCACTCTGCGAGACCGCCTGCGCGGCAATCAGCGATGCAGCCGCAATCGCAATCAAAACGGCCCGAATACTCATCAGCGTCCTCCCGGCACTGCGGCACGGGTGGTGCCGGTCAAATTCACGGGCGTGGTCGTCCGCAGCAGTACTGCCGGAACGCGGTTCTCGGCGGCCCGCTCCGGTCCCGCGTGACACCCCACACAGATGCGCTGTTCGCCTTTCCGCGCCCAGAACCAACCCTGCTCCTGGCGAACCACTGCACCCTGCGCATCCAGCAGTGCAAAACGAATCGGCTGGTCGGCTGGAACCTGCACGAAGAACGAGCCGTCCGCTTCCACTGGCGCAATGCCCAATGTGCGCACCGCTCCATCTCGGTCACGCGTTTCCATGCGCACCGTCGGAGGTGCCGACCCTAAGTCGCCGTCGCGCGATTGCCGCACGTCCAGCGCCAGCAGGTTAGCATAATCCCAATCGTGCAGTGCCGACGGATGCTTGCGTGGGCGATTGCGCTCCGCCACCAGGACTGGCTCCACCAGATCCTCCGAGCCCTTCTCCATCACCGGCTGCATCGATACGGAGCCGGACCGCCACGCCCTTACCGCATAGTGCCCGCCAGGCGCCGTTCGCACGCTCAGCAGCCACTCGCCGGATGGCAACTCCACGACTCCGCCGGCATAGTCACCCTGCGGCGCTGCAACGCGCGCTGCGATGGGCAGCGGCGAGGTAAAACGTCCTAGACCCTCGCCCCGCGTGAACACAACATCTCCTGAGGTGACCTGCCTGCCACCCCAGCGTGGCGCTCCGTGATCGCAGCGATACGACTCCACTCCTGAACCGTCCGAATACACCAGGAACATCTCGGGCGTCTGATCCGTTCCCAAGGGGAAGCCAGCTTCGAACAGGACCCTTCCGTCTGCCAGCACATCTTCGGGAATCGCATTGGACTGTGCATACGACAGCGGTAGCACCCCAGTGCCGTCCAGCTGTGCCGCTTCCAATTGAAATCCCTGACCACTGCGCCGCGCGTACACGAGCCGCCCGCCAGGGAGATACAACGGCCGAATCACATCCGACTCACCACCCAGCACCTTGCGCACGGACCCATTCGCAAGCGTGAGCTCCCAGATCGCCCAAGGCTCGTCTGTCCTTTTCTTCCCCGCGAACAGCACGGTCTTTCCATCGAAAGAAAGGCTGGCGTCCGCGCTGGCCGCAAAATCCGGAAGCAGTACCTTCTCCGCGCCACCTTGCAGCAATAGCAGCCGTGCCCCGCGGGGAAACCGTTCTTGTCCATGAAGAGAAGCCAGGGGTTCGTACGCGGGCGCCGCCGTCACAATCACCGACTCCGGAAGCGAGCGCTTCCCGGCGGAACCAAATCCGCACATCAAAGCAATCAGCGTCAACGGCCCAGCAGCAAACACCATGCCCCGCAGAACCCTCATCCCACGGCCTCCATCACATTGGCCGGCGTGTGGCGCAGCGCCATGAAGGCGTCAAGGGATGCCATCATCTCGTCGAACATCGCAAAGTCCAGCGTCTGTTCGCCGTCGCTCCACGCCTTTTCGGGATGAGGATGCACTTCGACAATCAGTCCGTCTGCACCAGCAACTGTTGCCGCGCGTGCCAACGGTGGAACCAGCTCGCGATGCCCCGCCGCATGACTCGGATCGGCAATCACCGGCAGATGTGTAATCTGCTTCAGCAACGCAATGGCGGCAATGTCGAAGGTGTTGCGCGTGGCGGTCTCAAAGGTACGAATCCCGCGCTCGCACAAGATGACGTTCGGATTTCCGTGGTGCAGGACCACCTGCGCAGAGCGAAGAAGATCAGCCACAGTGGCCACCATGCCGCGCTTCAGCAGGATGGGCTTGCCGGAATGCGCCGCCGCTTCCAGCAGCGCATAGTTCTCCATGTTGCGCGAGCCAATCTGCAGGATGTCGGCGTACTCGGCTACCAATGGCACATCGTCTTCCGACATCACTTCAGTGACGACGGCCAGACCGCTCTCCTCGCGGGCGTGCGCCAGCATCTTCAGCCCCGCCAGGCCATGACCTTGGAATGCATAGGGGGAACTGCGTGGCTTGAATGCGCCGCCGCGAAGAATCCGTGCCCCGGCACTGCCTACGTGCCGCGCAATCGCGATGAGTTGCTGCTCCGTCTCCACCGAGCATGGCCCGGCCATCGTGACGAAGTCATCCCCACCGATCTCCAGATCGAGCACACGAACGATGGTCCGTTCACGCAGCGTGCTCTTCAACACATCCGGGGAATCGCAAAACTGCTCGTGCCATCGTGCCCGCACGACTCCCGCTCCAATCTGGGGAAGTGTCAGGCTACTCTCGTCGTCCACCCCGCGCCTCCACCGAAAGATTGAGTGCTGCCAGCACCTTTCTCTCCGGTTCTACGCGCGCAATGAACCCTTGTCTGTGATGGATAAACTTGACTGCAGCCGCAGCCATCCCTACGTAACAACCTTTCAGCTGCTAGCTGTGAACTGTCAGCTGCGAACTGTGGGGGACTGAAAGCCAAACGCGGCATCCACAATCGCCGCCACGCCCAGCGCCACTTCGTCTTCAAACGGTCGCGCCACCACCTGCACTCCGATCGGCAGTCCCTCCGCCGAACGCCCCACCGGAACCACCGCGGCCGGCGCTCCCAGCACATTGAACCACTGCGTGTAACGCACGTTGTCCAGATAGACGACGTCCTGCCCTTCCACCGTCCACGCGCGCTCTCCGTGCCGCCAAGCTGGCGTGCTGGCCACTGGACAAATCCACACCGGAAACTCCTGCATCTCCTCCAGCGTCTTCGCCCGCAGCAGATCCATCTCCGCCCATGCGTTCAGCAGCTCCACCGCGTCCAACTCGCCCTGACCCGCCGCAATCTCCAGGAACTGGCGGAAGATGGGGCTCAGCTTCTCTCGCTTGCCGCGAATTGCGGGCGCATAAAACATCGCCCCGCACTGCACGAAGAACGTCCACCACAACGTGCGCAGTTGCTCCAGTGTGCGCGGCCGAAAGGGCTCCACGCGGAACCCTGCCTCACGAACAGCGCCCACGGCTGCTTGTATCGCCGCACGTGTCTCCGCAGTGACTGGAATGAGACCATCATCCTCGAAGTAGCCAATCGTGAACGCCCTCAGCTCGTCCAGGCTCCGCTCCCGCAAAGCAATTGGCGGGCTAATGGGATCACTCGGATCTTGCCCTGCTAGCGTGCGAAACATCAGCGCTACATCGGCCATCGTCCTAGCCATCGGCCCAATCGCCCCCAGCGTGGCAAAGGGCCCCACGCAGGGCGGCAGATGGCCTCTTCCTGGAATTCGCCCCGGCGTCGGCTTGAGTGAGCAGATCCCGGTGAAATGCGCCGGCACTCGCACCGACCCTCCGCTGTCGCTGCCCAGTCCTGCAGCCGACATCCCCGCCGCAATCGCCGCCGACTCTCCGCCGCTCGATCCCCCCGGCGTCCGGTCCAGATCCCAAGGATTATTTGTGCGCCCATGCAGCACATTTGCCGTCTCATAGGCCATCAGGAACTCCGGGCAATTGGTGGTACCCAGAATCAGTGCCCCCGCTGCCCTTAATCGCGCCACCACCACCGCATCCTCGCGTGGCACGTCCCCCTGATGAATCAAGCTGCCGATCTCGCAACGATAACCCGCAGTCGCAATCGACGACTTCACCGTGACCGGCAAGCCATGCAGAGGCCCGCGTGGTTCCTTCGCGACCTCCATCGCCCGGGCCTGCTTCCGCACCCGCTCCGGGTCGAAGTCC
>CBJOJD010000050.1:0-20771 GCA_966443485.1 uncultured bacterium
AGTACTGATCCCGGGTGGGGTTGTGTTCTCACGTGACACGCCCGTCCAACAGGTGTTCTTAGATCCTCCATCGATCGCCATAGAGGTCCTGTCGCCTGAAGACCGCCACACCCGCATGGCTGCAAAGATCAGGGACTATGTAGGCTTCGGCGTGCGTTCCATCTGGGTCATCGATCCCCGCTCCCGCGAGGGATGGAATTGCAGCGATGGGAACTGGCTGCGTCAGGAGTGCTTGACCCTCTCCGACTCTGCCATGTACCTGTCCTTGCCCGAACTCTTCGCCAAGATGGACGCGGAAGCTTAGCGGACCAATCAACCGATCACGGTGCATCGCCTGGGCAGCAGAACGAATTCTGGCCGACCCGGGCTTGGAGCGAAGAGACGAATCCCGCTATCTCCTCTGCAGCACGTCGTCGCGCCACAAGGCGACCCCGCCCAGCAGGCCGGTATCGTTGGAGACCGCGGACACGCCTTCAGGCAAGTCAAACTCGATCTTGCGATTGTTTCCGCCCCCGATGTAGAGGTGGTCCCAGTTGAAGGTGTTGCGGGTCTGCTCGATGGCTTCCTGAAGGTGCTTGTTCCAGCGCTTCTTGCCCCACTTCTCCAAACCGCGCTTGCCCAGATAGTCCTCGTAGGTCTGCTTCTTCCAAGGATGGTGACCGAGCTCGAGACCAGGGCAGAGGCGGCCGTCGGTGAAGATTGAAGAGCCCATGCCTGTGCCCAGCGTGATGATCATCTCCACCCCGTGGCCCTTGACGGCGCCGTAGCCCTGAATGGAAGCGTCGTTGGCAGCGCGCACCGGCTTGCCCCAACGCTTCTCCAACTCCTTCTGCAGATGAAACTCCATCCAGGCCGGGTGCAGGTTCACGGCGGTGTAGGTGATGCCGTGCTTGATCACTCCCGGAAAGCCGACCGAAACACGGTCGAAGTTGGGCAGCAGCTCGCGCAGCTTATCCAGCGACTTCAGCACCATGTGCGGCGTGGGAACGGCTGGCGTAAGCACGCGTTGCCGCTCGCTCACCGGTTCTCCCGCGGGGCTGAGGAGCATGGCCTTCAGGCCGGAGCCGCCGATGTCAATGGCAAGTGTGACCGGCCCCTTGGCCGAACGGTTGGTGGCAGATTTCCTGGTAGAAGAGGCGGCTGTCTGTTTCATCTGCGTTCGATTGTAGTGCGCAAAGGCCGGCATGGGCGAGGCCCCGTTTCGAGTCCCGTTTCGAGTTCGGTTTCGAGTACGGGATTCGATCTGCCCTCCCCTCAAATCGAACCGGCCTGATCTCCTACACTGAGGATTGCCGCTCATGCCTGCCTATTGCGAAGTCGCGCTGCCCGTGCCCCTGGATCGTACCTTCACGTACGCGGTCGGGGAGGCGCAGCACCCGGTTCGCGGCGGCCGGGTAATCGCCCCGTTTCGCAACGAAAAGCTGATCGGGATCGTGATCTCGGTGGGAGGCGAGCCGCCCGCAGAGTTTGAGGTGCGCCCGCTCGAGGCAGTGCTCGATGCCGAAGGAGAATCCGGACCGCTGCTCAGTGAGCATCTGCTCCAGCTGGGCGAGTGGATTGCGCAGTACTACCTGGCTCCGTTGGGCGAGGTGCTGCGCGGGATGCTGCCCCTCATGGCCGAGGTAAAGCGCACCGTCACTTACCGGATCACCGACTTGGGGCGGGACGTGCTGGCGCGTCAGGTGGAAGACTCCGTGCATCAAGCTCCACGGGCCCAAGCGCACGAGGACAGGCCTTTGTTGCTTGGCGAGGTTGACCGGGAATTCGCCGCGCATCGCCCGCACAACGCCAAAGCGGCGCGACAGCCCACCAGCGAAGAGCGCGATGCTCAGCGCCGAGTATTGGAGCGCCTGGCCTCCGGCGATGCAGTGAAGGTGCCCACGCTGCGCAGTTCCACGGGCGCGGACTTCAAGCTCCTTGCTGCCATGGTGCGAAAGAAGTGGATCGCGCGCGAGACTGCCGCGGCGGAGCGAAATGCGCAGCGCACCGAGCGCTACGCCGTCCTGGTACCCGAGACGCGCTTCCCCAAGCTCAGCGACAACCAGCAGGCCATTCTTGCTGAACTGGCGGCGTGTGGTGGAGAGATGGCATTGGCCGCGTTGCGTGGTAAGGATCTTTCCTCTTCAACGCTGCAGACCTTGGTGCGCCGTGGCCTGGTGCGCATCGAGGAGCGCGCGGTTGCCTTTCGTCTCGGCGGCATCGAGCGCGGGGGGCCGCCGCTGCGGCTGAACGAACCACAAACCGAAGCATTGGCTTCTATCGCCAGCGCTCTCGGCGGGTTCCAGGCCTTTCTTTTGCATGGCGTGACCGGATCGGGTAAGACCGCGGTCTATCTGGCCGCGATGCAGCGCGCGCTCGACCGCGGTTTGGCTTCCATCCTGCTGGTTCCGGAGATCGGCTTGACGCCACAGACAGCGGGCTTACTCGACGCGGCCTTCGGCGCCAAGGTGGCCCTGTTGCATTCGGCGCTCACACCGGAAGAACGCAGTGAGCAGTGGCGCCGCATTCGCCGCGGCGATGCTCCCATCGTGGTGGGCACCCGTTCCGCGATCTTTGCGCCTGTACCGAATCTCGGACTCATCCTGGTGGACGAAGAACACGATCAGAGCTACAAGCAGGAAGAGACACCGCGCTACAACGCGCGCGATGTCGCCGTGATGCGCGCCAAGCTGACCGATGCCGTGGTGGTGCTGGGCTCGGCCACGCCTTCGCTGGAGACCTGGCAGAACTCCGTCCTGGGCCGCTATCGGCGGATCGAGATGAGCGAGCGCGTCAATCAGCGTCCCCTCCCCGAGGTGCAGCTCGTGGACATGCGCCGCGAGTTTCAGGAGACCGGGCAAGAGCATTTGTTTTCGCGCGCTTTGATCGAGCAAACCCAGGCGGCTCTGGAGCGCGGCGAGCAGGTCATCATCCTGCTCAATCGTCGCGGATACTCGTTCGTGGTGTTGTGCAGAGCCTGCGGCACCAAGCTCGAGTGCCAGAACTGCGCGATTGCTCTCACTCATCACAAGCCGCCCGGCGCAGATGGGCTGGCGCGAGAAGGGCAGCGCCTTGAATGCCACTACTGCGGATACCGGCGCACGGTGCCGGCGCGCTGTCCGCAGTGCGACAGTGAACATCTCTACTATCTCGGAGCTGGCTCCCAACAAGGTGAGGAGCGCCTGGCCGAGATCTTTCCCATGGCGCGCATCGGGCGCATGGATCGCGACACAGTGCGCGGGCGCCACGATCTTGAGCGCCTGTTATCACGGCTGCACTCGGGCGAGATCAATCTCCTGGTGGGCACGCAGATGATCGCCAAAGGGCACGACATTCATGGTGTGACGCTGGTGGGCGTGGTGGGCTGCGATCACTCCTTGTCCATGCCTGACTTCCGTGCCGCGGAGCGTGTCTTTCAGCTGATGACCCAAGTCTCCGGGCGCGCAGGCCGCGGCGAACTCCCCGGGCGTGTGGTAGTGCAAACCTACTATCCCGATCACTATGCCGTCACTGCCGCCAGCCAGCACGACTACGCCACCTTTGTGGAGCGGGAGCTGAAGTATCGCCGGTGGATGCACTATCCTCCCTTCGGATCGCTGGCCAATGTGCTGGTGCAGTCGCCGAAGTTGGAAGAGGCGGCGGGATGGTCGGCGACGCTGGGCAAGTGGTTTCAGCAGACCGCGCCGCAGGGCGTGCGAGTCTTAGGCCCATGTACCGCGCCCGTGGCGCGTATCAAAGGGATCTACCGCTTTCACCTGATCCTGAAGGGGGCCACCCGCAGCGCGCTGAATGCTGTGCTCCGCGCCATGCTGGCTCACGCCGAAGAGGCAGGCGTACCGCGCCGCAATCTCATCGTGGATATGGACGCGCAACGGCTCATGTAGGCCCGGCCGCTGCCGCCGCAATGAACGCCGGGCAGCAGATTGACAGCCCGTTCGCCTCTACCCGTTATCTTGGTTGAACTAACAAAATTTCGGGTGGAGGTTCGAGTGACTTTAGAGCGGCGCCACTTTCTTCAGATGTTGCCCTGTGCCTTGGGATCGGGCATGGCTTTGGCCGGCGAGCCATTTGCCATGGCTGGACCCAATCCGGCGCAGGCGGCCAGTTCAGCAGCGCCTGCCACAGCAGACGCTAAACCACAGCTAGCGGGGCAGGGAATGGAAAAGGTCGCTGGTATTGGAGGGCTGTTCTTCCGCGCGCACGATCCGGATGCCTTAGGGCATTGGTACCTGCAACACCTGGGCATCGCGCTGACCCCAACCACCCAGGATTCTCCGGTGTGGCAGCAGGAGGCGGGAGCGACGGTGTTCAGCCCCTTTCCTGAAACCACCAAGTATTTCGGCGATCCTCAAAAGAGCTGGATGATCAACTTCCGGGTCCACAATCTGGACAAGATGGTGGCTCAGCTCAAAGCAGCGGGGATTGAGGTGAAGGTCGACCCGCAGGCTTATCCCAACGGGCGCTTTGCTCGCCTGCATGACCCGGAGGGAAATCCTATTGAGCTGTGGCAGCCCTTGTAGATGGGCGCTCTCCAGGAGATGCTTCGCCGTGTCGAAATCCCCGGTGAAGCACTCCTCGAGCGACAGCCGGTGGCATGTAGTGCCGTTGAGGCTGGTGGAAGCACTGGCCTATTCGCCGGATGAGCCGTTTCCGTTGCTCTCCAGCGAGTGCAGTTCCTTACCGGGCTTGAACCGGACCGCCTTACCGGGCGTGATGCTCACCTCGGTGCCGGTGCGGGGGTTCCGGCCAATGCCGGTCTTGCGAGCACGAACGCTGAATACCCCAAAGCCGCGGAGCTCGATGCGCTCTCCGGCAGCCAGGGCCTGTTTCAGCCCCTCGAAAACGGTATCCACGGCCGCCTCCGCCTTGGTGCGGGGAAGGCCGGTGCGCTCAATCACGTGATGTACGATGTCCTGCTTGATCAAAGGGGAACCTCGCTGCCGGTCTTGAAACCGTAATTGAACACCCTACGTCCATGATGCTACAGGTTTTGCGGAATTTGGCAAACTGCTGCACAGGTTTTTCGAGCGGCCGGGGGGCCGGCGCGGCCCCCTGCCCTCGGGGGTTGCTCCAGCCGTTGTGTTCTTTGAGCCTGCTCCCGTAAGATGAGGGATCGAGCGCCTGTGAAATCCAGGCAATTTTGCACCCGGAACGAGACATCCGGAACAGGAGTGGCATGTCCATACAGAGCGACCGTTGGATTCGGGAGCAGGCCCTGAAGCACAAGATGATCGAACCGTTCAGCGAGAAGCAGGTACGCGAAGGCGTCATCTCCTACGGGCTATCCTCCTTCGGCTACGATCTCCGGGTCTCGGACGAGTTCAAAATCTTTACCAACGTCAACAGCGCCATCATCGATCCCAAGGCCTTCGATGAACGCTCCTTTGTGACCGTGCAGGGCGAATCGGTGATCGTTCCGCCCAACTCCTTCGCCCTGGCGAAGTCGATCGAGTATTTCCGGATTCCGCGCGACGTCCTCACGATTTGCGTGGGCAAGTCCACCTATGCACGTTGCGGCATCATCGTGAACGTGACCCCGTTCGAGCCCGAGTGGGAAGGCTTTGTCACCCTCGAGATCTCCAACACCACCCCCTTACCGGCCAAGGTGTACGCCAACGAGGGGCTTTGCCAGATTTTGTTCTTCCGTTCCAACGAAGCATGCGAGATCAGCTACGCTGACCGCAAAGGAAAATACCAGAAACAGCAAGGCATTGTGCTTCCCAAGCTCTAGTAGCTTGAGCAAGCAGTTTCCCAGTCAGTCTGCGTACTTCTACCTACAGTGCTGTGCGTGCTGAGACTTCCCCCTGCTCAGTGATGCGGCGCCTGGGAGTCTTGCGTGTCTTCTAGTGCTCACACCGAGTCGATTCGGATTGGCGTCCTTGCGGGCGAACCGATTCGACTTGCTGGCCTGGTCACCATCTTTGACGAGATACCCGGCCAGGGATTGCCTCCGCTGGTGCCGGTGATCGGCACCCTCAGCGAACTTCTGTCTGATCCGCAACTGGCGTTTCTGGTTGTGGACCTCAACTCTACTCCTGGTGGTCTGTCCACTTTAGAATCGGTGCGCCGGACCCGTCCGGGCATTCGGCAAATTGTCATCGGCCCCGAAGGTCAAGACGACCTTGTGCTCGAGTCCATCGTGGCGGGAGCGCGCGCGTATCTCGCCTCCTCAGCCGGGCCTGAAACCGTCCGTCAGGCCATCGATATCGTGGTCAGCGGGTCCATCTGGGCCCCGCGACGGCTGCTCTCCAAGCTGATCGACCGGCTTCTCAACGTGCCGGACAGCCCCAACCTGCTTGCTCCCTCGCTTCACCTTACCGATCGTGAACGCCAGGTCCTGGAACTCGTGGTGCGCGCCCGCTCCAACCGGGAGATCGCCACGGATCTGGGCATCGAAGAGCGCACGGTAAAGGCTTACATTGGACGCCTCATGCGCAAGACCGGAGCGGAAAACCGCATCGAGCTGACCATGCGGGCGCTGAACCGTTCTCTGGTCAGAGAGCGGCAGACCGAAGCCGTTGAGAGTACTGGATGATTACTTTTGCTCAGCTCGAATGTTACTTTGATCCATTGTCCTTCCGTACTCTTGTACCGAAACAGCTACTTCCAGGAAACTGTCTCTAGAAACAACGCAGATCTGGGGAAAGGAGTTCCCAGGTAACACGTCGTCCGTGTGGCCCGGGAACTCCTCTTTTTTTCCCTCCAGTAGCGTCTCTGGTAACGTCCCCACTTCCAGTCGAGTATCTCCTCTGATTCCTGCATCCAAGTTCAACAGGTGCATACGATAGGCTAAGACTCGGGCCATCCCGGCCTGTACCGCTGCGCTTGCTCACGGCACTGCCCAGCGGCCGTCCTACGATGAACCAACATCTCCGCGCATGGACGCGGAACTCGGAAAGGATCGGGAGATGAAGAAGTCGTTTATCCTCTTTTGCCTCAGCATTCTGCTCACCGGACATGCATTGGCTGCCGCCTCGCGAAGCGATTTGCAGGAGCGTATCGACTCGGCCAAGGAAGTACTGGACCAAATCATGTCGGCGGACGATAAAAACATCCCCTCGAACATCCTGGAACACGCGACCTGTGTCGGTGTAGTTCCGGGCCTCGTCAAGGGCGCGTTCATCTTCGGTGCGCAATATGGGCAAGGGGTGGTCACCTGCCGCACGGGCCACGGCTGGAGCGCCCCGGTCTTCATCCGCATGGCGGGTGGTTCCTGGGGCTTGCAGATCGGCGGACAGTCCACGGATCTGGTTCTGATTGCGGTGAATCAGCATGGCTTCCAGGATCTGCTCAAGAACAAGTTCAAGATTGGCGCAGACGCTTCTGCAGCCGCCGGTCCGGTAGGCCGCCGCGGCGAAGCATCGACGGACTGGAAGATGAACGCTGAGCTGCTCACCTACTCGCGCAGCAAGGGCCTCTTCGCCGGCATCGATCTGGACGGCACTGCGGTCAGCCAGAACACCGAAGACACGCGCATCTACTACGGTCACGAATACGACTTCAGCGACATCCTGAAGGGGCAGGTCGATGTGCCTGCTGGCGCCGTCCCCTTCGTCAAGCAAGTAGCTCATTACTTCGTCGAGGCCAAGAGCCACGATTAGCTGTGGGCACGCTTGGGTTGGGATGAACGATCTTCATCCATCGCCCGAAGCGACAAACCTTGAAGTGCGAAACCCCGCTCCAGCCACTCTGGGCGGGGTTTCCGTTTCTGCGGGGTCAGTTGCCGTCCTAGAGTCGGGCAGGGCGGGGAACGCTCTCTTCCCAGCTGCCCGCCGGTAAACTAGGATCTAGATCTTCCGATGCGGGAAAGACTTGAATACTGGCTCGTGCTGGCGGTGGCGCTCAGCCTGGGATGGCTGCCGCGCGGACTGGCGCGTCTGTTGGTGCGGCTGCTGACCGCCAGCGCTTATCTGTTTCTGGGGCGACTCCGCCGGGTTGGGGAGCGCAACCTGCAACTGGCCCTTCCTGAGCTGTCGTCTGCCAACCGAACCAGCATCCTTCGCTGCGTCTATCGCAACCTCGGCTGGCAAATGGTCGAATTTTGCCGCATGCCGCGATTCACTCGCGAAAACACGCGCGGCTGGCTGCGCACCGAAGGTTTGGAGCACTACGAGCAAGCCCAGGCACGCGGAAAAGGCGTTCTGGTCTTGACCGGACACCTTGGCGCCTGGGAGCTCTCCAGCTTCTATCACTCCCTGATGGGACACCCCATGGGGATGGTGATTCGGCGGCTGGACAACCAGTTCCTGGACCGCTACGTGAACCATATCCGCTGCCTGCACGGAAACCGCGTGCTCCACAAGGACGACTTCGCCCGCGGTCTGCTGACCGCCATGCGGGCCGGGGAGACGGTTGGCATCTTGATGGACACCAACATGACCCCGCCGCAGGGCGTCTTCGCACAATTCTTCGGCTTGACCGCATGTACCGCGTCCGGTCTGGCGCGGGTGGCGCTGAAGACGGGGGCAGCCGTGCTGCCGGGCTTCTGCGTTTGGGAGGAGGCAGAACAGCAGTACGTACTGCGCTTCGGTCCCGAGCTGAGCTTCGTCCGCACCGGCGACTCGGAAGCAGACATCCTGACCGCCACGCAGAAGTGTAACGACGTCCTGGAAAGCTGGATTCGGCGCTATCCCGAGCAGTGGCTTTGGATCCACCGCCGCTGGAAGACTCGGCCTCCCGGAGAACCAGGCCTGTATTCTTGACCAGCCGGGAGAGCAAACCATGAAGACACTGCGCAAATTGATCGAGGATTTCGGCGGCAAGGTGGTGCAGGGAAGCGCCGACCACCTGCTGGAAGGCGTGAACTCCGCGACCCGCGCCACCAAGCGTGAGCTGGTGTTTGCCGAGGATGGCGCCTCGGCCGTTGAAGCCGTGCAGAGCGCGGCGGGAGTCGTGGTGCTCAAAGCCGGCCTCCTCGAGTCCTATCCTGCAGACAAGTGCGTGGTCGAGGTGGCGCAGCCGCGGTTGTGGTTTGCGCGGGCTGCGAAGCTGCTTCAACCGATCGCACCGGCCAGCGGCGTTCATCTTAGCGCCGTGATTGGCGCGCGCGTGGAGTTGGGCAGCAATGTGTCCATTGGACCCTGCGCGGTACTGGAAGACGACGCGCGCATCGGCAGCGGCACACGCATCGAAGCGGGTGCGGTGCTTGGACGCGGCGTTCGCGTGGGCGATTACTGCCGCATTCATCCTCGCGCGGTGCTCTATCCAGGCACAACCCTTGGCAACTGGGTCGTGGTGCATGCCGGAGCTGTCCTGGGCGCCGATGGATTTGGCTATGTGCGCAACCCGGCCACTGGAGCGTATACGCAGTTTCCGCAACAAGGCACGTTAGTGATTGAGGATGAGGTCGAGATCGGCGCGAACACCACCATCGATCGCGGAGCGCTGGCCGAGACTCGCATTCGTCGCGGTACGAAGATCGATAACCTGGTGCACGTCGGCCATAACTGCGACATCGGCGAAGACGTCATTCTCGTCGCCTTGACCGGCATCTCCGGCTCCAGCAGCGTGGGCAAGAGCGCCGTGCTGGCCGGGCAGGTGGGCATCGGCGATCACGCGCACGTGGGCCCGGGCGTGATTCTGGGCGGACAGGCCGGCGTGCTGAGCGGCAAGACCGTGACGAACCAGGGCCTCAAGCCTGGCACAGTGTTGTGGGGAACTCCGGCACGTCCGCTGAAGCAGGTGCTGCGCGAGCTGGCAGTGTTGGCGCGACTGGCGCAACGGCGTGGCAAGCCCTCCGCGCAAGGCGAAGAGTAGCAAGCCAGACAACGCAAGGAGGCGGTCCACTCCCCCACATGGAATGGACCGCCTCTGTTGCATTCCGGTGACGTTCGTTCCGGAAGCTCAATCCTCGAGCTGCTACAAAGTCCTTTTGAATAGCGGAGTCGCAATCAGCAGCGTGCCAATTCCAAAGGCGAAGAGAAACAGCAGGTCGGTCTGGATGGAGACAAAGCCGCCGTCCTTCAGCAAAATCGATTGGAAGCCGTGAATGGCGTACGTGAATGGGTCGACGATCGCGATGCCACGCAGCCATTTGGGAAACGCCGAGATCGGATAGATCGCGCCCGAAGGGAAGAACAACAGCGTGTTCAGCACACCGAACATGGCGCGCGGCACCAGCGGATCATCGACACGCACCATCATCAGGAACATCATTCCGTTGAAGGCGATCGATGTTCCAAGGATGAGCAAGAATAGATAGAACAGTGCATCCAGATGGAAGATCACGCCCAGGCCTGCGATCAACGAGCCGATGACGGTGAGCGAAATTCCCGACAACACTGCCTTGATTGCGCCGGCGACGTTCAGCCCCATCACCAGCTCTAGCTTACTGATGGGCGTCACCAGGTAGCCCTCGTGTACGCCGCGCGCCTTGTCGTCGATGTACAGCATGCCCCCGCCGATCATCACCGAGATGTACATCGCCAACGCGATGGAACCGGAGAGCAGAAACTTCATGTACTCGACGTAGGGATACAGTTCCACAATCTCCAGCGCGGTCTTCTTCACCGTGCGATCGGGAATCACGGGCTGGTTGAGAGCCTCTACCAGGGATTGCATCTCCGATTCCAGCGTGCTGCTCAGAAACTGGTCGGAGTTGTCCACCACCAAGCCCAACCGCGGCGCATCCTGCGCGTAGACCCGGCGGCTGAACTGGGGAGGAATAATCACCGCTGCGTCCACCCTGCCGGTGCGCACATCCTCGCGCGCTGTTACCTCGTCGTTGTAGGGAACCGTCTTGAAGGTGGCCACGTTTACCGCCACCGAATCGAAGGCCTCCAGGACCTTGCGCGCCTCCGGCCCATGATCCTCGTTGACCACGGCTACCTTCGCCCCTTTGATGTGTCCGCCAAAGGCATGGCCCAGAATGACGAGCTGCACCAGCGGCAGCATCATCGACATGATCATGAGCACAGGCGAGCGGAAGAACTTGCGCATCTCGCGCTCGACAATGGCCAGCATTCTGTTCATGGCTGAACTCCCGGACGCTGCGGCATCATGAATACCGATTTCACTTGTTCATCGCGAAGCTGACGTCCGGTGTAATGCACAAAGACGTCATCCAGTGATGTGTTCTGCACGCTCAGCGATGTGAGAGTCTCGCCGAGCGACGCTGCCATCTCCACCAATTGCGTGGTGGTCTGCGAGCCATTCGACGTCAGCACGCGATACACGCCTGCGGACTGCGACTGCACTTCAGTTACGTTGGGCAACTTCTCCAGGCGCGCTTGCCACTCAGGATCTTCGCGATTGAACTGCACCTCCACTACGTTCGAGCCGGGTACGCTCTGCTTCAACTCCACCGGCGTACCCAGGGCCACCAGCGTCCCATGGTCCACGATGGCGATGCGGTCGCAGAGCCGGTCGGCTTCTTCCATGTAGTGCGTGGTCAGCAGCATGGTGAGATTGCGTGTCTTCTTCAGATTGTTCAGCATCTCCCACACCGCGATGCGCGAGACCGGGTCTAGCCCCGTAGTGGGCTCGTCGAGGAAGAAGATGCGCGGATCGTGCACCAGCCCGCGCGCAATCTCAAGCCGCCGCCGCATCCCGCCGGAGAGGGTCTTGGTCTGCGCACTACGCCACTTCACCAGGTCGACAGCCTCCAGCACTTCGGCGATGTTCTTCTCGCGCTGCGCCCTGGGCACGGAGTAGAGCTTGGCGTAGATGCTCAGGTTCTCCTCCACGGTGAGATCCTGATCGCTGGTGAGCGCCTGCGGAATTACGCCGATCATGTTGCGCACCGCGTTGGGCTCCTTGCTCACATCGTGGCCTGCAACCAGCGCGCGCCCTGCGGTGACCGGGATGAGCGTCGTCATCATGCGAATCAAGGTGCTTTTACCAGCGCCATTCGGCCCCAGTAACCCGAAGATCTCGCCATCGGCTACTTCGAAGTCGATGCCCTTCACGGCTTCAAAGGTCCCATAGCGCTTCACGATCTTCTCCACCGCAATGGCAGGAACCTTCGCGGCCGGCGGCGCCTCGCCCGCTGCTCGATGCTTGGCGGCGGCGCTCATTGCTTCACCAGCTTGGCTTTGGGAATGTAGACCTCGGCCGTCATGCCAGGCACGAACTTCTCGCCAGGATTGTCGATAAGCAGCTTGAGCCGCACCGTCTTGATATCCCGCTTGCGCCCGCCGTTGATGTCGCGTTGCGTGGCGAAGTCTGCTTCGGCGGACTTGGAAATCACCTTGCCCTGCGTAGTGGCACCGCTGGGCATCACTACTTTCAGCGTGTCGCCAAGCTGAACCGCATCGGCTTGCGTCTCGGGCAGTGGCGCGTAGACCCAGGTCTGGCTCAGGTCCATGATGGACACGATGGGTTCACCCGCGGTGACCACCTCGCCCTGCCGCGCTGCCCACACGTCCACCTTGCCGTTCACTGGCGCATACACCTTGGAGTAGCCCAGTTGCACACCGGCCTGGTCGGCTAGCGCCTCCGCGTTCTGTACTTGAGCCCGCGTGGATGCCACAGTGCGCGCCGCTGCTGCCGCTTCCAGCTCGTGAGCCCGAGCTTGAGCCAATGCCGCATCGGCCGCCGCAACGTTATGCTTAGCCGAGTCCACTGCGGCCTGTGCCGCCTTCAGGCTGGCGGTGGCCTCTTCGCCCGCTTGCGCGCTCATAATGCCTTGCTTCGAGAGAGCGACGGTCCGCGTGGTGTCAGCCTGTTGCTTGGCTAGATTAGCCTGAGCCTGCTCCAGTGCCGCTCGCGCTGCATAGAGCTGTGCCTGTGCATTGAGTGTCTGACTGGAGGTCTCACCCTTCGTCTGCCGTTCCGTTTCCACCGTTTCCTTCAGACGTTGCTGATCACTCAACACGGTGGCCTGCGCTGCGGCGTGTGCCGCTGCCAGGTCGTCGCTCTCGATCACCGCGATCAGCTGCCCCGCCTGCACCGGATCGCCCTCGCGCACCGTCAGGCTCTGGATGCGGCCCGGGATCTTCGCGCTCACCAGAATCTCGTTGGCGTCGACGGTGCCGATCAGATGCAGATCGTCGGTGGTGCGCGCCGTCAGCATATACCACGTGAACGATCCCACCGCCAGCAGGCCCAAGATCAGAAAAACTCGATTACGTGCATTCACACTTGCCTCCCGAGATCCAGGCGATAGCCCTCAATGGCTGGCATAGGGGTATCGGCGTACACCTTGGCGGCCAGCTGCGCGCCATGTTGCCGGTCCTTGAAGATGGCCTGCCCCAGAAACTCCACCAGGGCTTTGCGCCGCTGCTCCAGAGCGTCTTTGGCCATGGGATCTTCACCGTAAGTCAGCTTCCAGATGGGAGCGCTGAGAAAGTAGAAGACATTGGCTCCGATGGAGGCGTAGTGAATCTGCCGCCAGTCCGCATCGATCAGCTCTCCCGAGGCGATGCCCTCCCGCACCATGGACTGATACGTGATCATCACCGGTTCGAAGACCCGCTTCACCAAGATCGTGATCGCAGTGCTTTCGCCTTTGTGCAGGCGGATCATCTCCTGCTGCATCAGGCTTTGAAACTCCTGCTGGGAGAGCACCCGGTCAAAGTGGTTCAGCACCGAGCGCAGCACCCGCTCGCCAGGACTGGCGTCGCTCAGGAATACCGCGAGCGTGGAGTCGCGAACACGCGCCGCGATCATCTCCAGGGCCGCGGCGTAGAGCTTCTCTTTGCTGTCGAAGTAGTAATACAGCAGGGCTTTATTCACTCCGGCTGCCTCGGCGATGCGCTCGGTCCGGGCGCCGGAAAGCCCGTGCACCGCAAACTCCCGCAGGGCGGCATCCAGGATGCGGCCGCGGGTCTCGGCGGAGCGTTCAGCGTTGGTGTTGGGTGCGGGTGTCATGAAATTAACTAACTGGTTAGTAAATTACACCGGAGACCTCTTCGCTGCAACTTTTTTTCCTCTTTCCGGCCCGCAGGAGCACGTCCGTCAGCAGCTTCTCCGCCCGCCAGACTCCGTGGCGCAGGCCGGCAAAATCCGTGCTTGACAGCCGTAGAGCGGGGTATTTAGAACCATGCGAGTGCGGATGTAAACGTATTCTTCCGCGCTCAGATCCGGAGTCTCCTTGGCCCTTCCGCTCTCATATGGCTTCATTTCCCCTCCGAAAGGACTCCAGATGAATCAGCGTTTTTCCGCCCGTTCCCACCGCAACTTCGTCCTCTCTCTCATGCTGTTGGCCGTGGTCTCGATGCTCGGTCGATCCGTAGCCGCCGCCGCTCCGACCTTCCCCCTGCATACCGCCGGACCATTCATCGTCGATGCCAATGGCCACCGCGTCCGGCTCAATGCCGTGAACTGGTACGGCGCGGAGTCCACTGACTACGTGGTCGGGGGACTCCAGGTCGCCACTCTCTCCAGCATCGTCAACCAGATCAAAAGCCTGGGCTTCAATGCGGTGCGGCTGCCCTGGTCCAATCAGCTCTACGAGTCCAATCCCGTGGTGGGGAACTATGCGCTCGTCGCCAACCCCAGCCTTCAAGGCCAGACCGCGTTGAGCATCCTCGACCAGGTGGTCAGTGCGCTCTCGAACGCCGGCATCATGGTCATTCTCGATAACCACACCAGCAACGCGGAGTGGTGCTGCGGCAACGATGGCAACACGCTCTGGTACAACAGCACCTATCCGCAAAGCAGCTGGCTCAGCGACTGGCAAGGCATGGTGACCCGCTACAAGAGCAATCCCTGGGTCATCGGAGTGGATCTGCGCAATGAGCCGCGCGTCAACGCCACGTGGGGCGGCAGCTCCAGCACCGACTGGCATGGCGCTGCCGTTCTGGGCGGCAACACCGTGCTCGGCGTGAACTCCAATCTGCTGGTGTTTGTGGAGGGCATCAACTACGCGCTCGATCTCTCCGGAGTGGCCAGTCTTCCCGTCACGCTCAACGTCGCCCACCGCCTCGTCTATGAGGCTCATGACTACGGGTTCGACTACTCCGGACTCACCGGGTACAGCAGCTATGTCAGCAACATTCAGTCCCGTTGGGGATATCTCGTGACCGGCAGCAATCCGCAGCCGCTGTGGATCGGCGAGTTCGGCACCTGCAATAACGCGAACACCTGCGTCAGCAGTTCCAGCTCCAGCGACAACGGCTACTGGTTTGGCTTTCTGACGACCTACTTGAAGCAGCACAGCCTTGACTGGAGCTACTGGGCCATTAACGGCACCGAGTCCACCGGCAGCGGCCGCACCTACGGCGCAGCCGAAGGATACGGGATTCTGAACACCAGCTGGAACGGCAGCGCGCTTGCATCGCTGACTTCGGCGCTCCAGAACCTGATCACCACAGGCGCCGGACCGGCCAACGGCACCTATCGCGTCATCAACGTGAACAGCAATCTGGCCATGGAAGCGTACAACCAGTCCACCTCCAACGGCGCGGCCATCGACCAGTGGAGCTACTGGGCCGGCAACAACCAGAAGTGGAACCTCACTTACCTGGACAACGGAATGTACGAGATTGCCAATCTGAACAGCGGGCTGGCCCTCGACGTGAATGGCCAGTCCACTTCCAACGGCGCCTCGATGGACCAGTACTCCTACTGGGGTGGCGGAAATCAGCAGTACATCCTCACGCTGGCCAGCGACGGGAACTATCGCATCGTGAACTCCAATAGCGGGCTGGCCGTGGAAGTGCCGGGGTTTTCCAAAACCAACGGCACCGATCTCGATCAGTGGGGTCTCAACGGAGGAACAAACCAGGAGTGGCTTCTTGAAACGCCGTAACCTGACACACCGTAGGGTAAGCTGCGGGCCTGTCTAGAACAGGCGTAGCTGAGGATCATCGTCATCGCGCTTGCGTCTGCGCGGAGCGTCATCGAACACCGTTCGCCCACCCAATGCAGGCGAGATGCGCCGTTCGTGTTCAAGCGCTGCCGCAAAATCAGCCATCGGCTCACGCTGCTCTTCCACAGTGCGCGTGAGCCGGTCGAGCCGGCGAAAGCCTTCCACCTTTTCGGTATGCCCCAGCTTCGCCGCGTCGAGAGAACGGCGCAAGATCGCCAGGGATTCATCGTAGGTCTTGAGCGGCACCGGAAACGGGTGCCCGTCTTTGCCGCCATGCGCGAATGAAAAGCGAGCCGGATCAGCGAAGCGGCTGGGCTGCCCGTGCACCACCTCTGCAATCAGAGCCAGCGATTGCAGCGTGCGAGGTCCAAGCCCTTCCACCAGCAAAAGGGAAGCAAAATCGCGCAGCTCCTTTTCATGAGCCACAGCGAGCACTGCTCCCAGACGCTTCAGATCCACATCCTCGGCGCGAACGTCATGATGCGCGGGCATGGCCAGCCGGCGTGCCTCTTGCAAGGAACTGTCCACCGGTTGCGCGGCAATGGTGAGCAGCGCACTTTGCGCGCCTGCTGACCGCTCGTCCACCAGGTTCAAGATCGTGCCTTGCGGCTTGCCCAGGATGGCGGTATGAGGATTGGACACGAAGTCGCGTACCGCAGCCGAGTGCCAGTGATAGCGGCGCGCCAGGCGGTTCGCGTCATTCATCCCTTGCTGTACAACCGACCACTCGCCCGACCTGTGCAGCACAAAAGCGTGCAGATAGAGCTGAAAGCCGTCGGCAATGGCGTTGTTGTCGATGCGCGCGGTCAGCCGGCTGGTACGGGCCAGGGCCTCGCCATCGAGGCCTGTTCGCATGGCCACGTCGCGCAGCTCGTCGGGAGTACGCACCGAGTGCCGCCCGCGTCCTCCGCAGATGGTGAAGCCGAGCTCAGCGAAGCGGGGATTAAGCCCGCGCTTGAGGGCGCCCATCACCGATGTGGTGATCCCGGAGGAGTGCCAGTCCATGCCCATCACCGCGCCTAAAGCTTGAAACCAGAATGGATCGCTCAGACGGGTGAGGAACTCCGAAGGACCGTAGCAAACAACGATCTGCTCGGTGATGGCCGTCCCCAACTCGGTCATACGGGTGGCCAGCCACTGCGGCACACGTCCGCCGTGCAGGGGGAGGTCGGCGGTGCCGGAGCGCTTCACCCCTCTATTCTCGCGCAGAGTCGGATGCCGAAGCCAGCGCACTGCACTGGGCATGCATGCAGACTCTGGATATTCTCGCACCGGCGCGAGCCATAGATTGTTCAGATCAGGGAAACGGAGCCGATCAGAGTGCACCGGCCCACGGGGAAGGGAAGTGTGATCTATATTTGCGGATCAGGCGAAGAAGTTCACAGCGCCTTCGCCGGCTCTGACAAAGCTTCCTTGATCCTCGGCATCGTCCTCTCCGAGGGTGACCGTGTCGTCGTCTTCCAGGCCGCGCGAGGCCGATTGCTGTTTGGGGGTGTAGGTCTCTTCGCGCTCCTGGCCGAACTCCACGGCGAACACCGCTGAAAGATCCTCAGCGGCACGTTTCGGTTTGATCGCCGTAAGGGGGCGAATACCGGTGATCGGACCGATCTCCATGCTCGTTCTCCTTTCTTACTGGAGTAAGCTCAGAGGGGATATCGGCGCGGTCACTGGAATTCTTTAATCTTTTCCCGCAACTTTTGTGTGCTTTTCAGACACGGTAACCGGGTGATCCCGATCAGGAACAGGGGAACCGCAATGGGGTCAAACGCGGCGCGATAAAGTCGGCAAATTAGATGGATTGCACGGGGAGCAACGTAAGGTCGTCCACCAGGCCCACTTCCTTCTGCACGAAGGGTTCTCCATAAGTGACCCCGGCCAACAGGCCATAGTGGCGCGCTTCCGCAAAGGTGCGCTCGCGGATCTCCTCTTCCGGTACAAAGAGACCGCCCCCCGTGGCCTGGTTCGCATATTGCGACTGGTAGGCCATCAGCGATGCATGCCGCTGCTCGATGAACGGTGTGATGTCCACAATGAAGCTGGGCCGCACATCCGCATACAGGCTGGCATACACAATCTTGAAAGGTCGATGGGGCGTGGTTCCGGTCTCGATCTTGGCCAGGCCCGACAGGAAGCAAGCCTCGTAGCCCAGCGAGGCGACGATGGCGTGATCGGGATGGCGGGCCTGCCAGTAGGGAAGAATTACCACGCGTGGCCGCACCTCGCGCAACACGCGCACGATCTTCACGCGATTTTCAAGAGTGTTGGCGATTGCGCCGTCGGGAAGATCGAGTGCCTGCCGCCAGCTCACGCCAAGAATCCTGGCTGCCGCATCGGCTTCGCGGGCCCGGTCCTCGGCTGTGCCCCGGGTGCCGGCTTCTCCCTGCGTGAGATCGAGAATGGCCGTGCGCAGCCCGCGCGACGCCATGCGCAGCAGTGTGCCGCCGCAGGTCTGCTCCACATCATCTCGATGCGCAGCGATGGCCAGCACGTCGGCAATGGATTCGGCAGGCATGAAGAGGGCTTCAGCTCTTTGACAATTTGCAGTTTGCAGTGCTCAGCGAAACAGAGCGGCCGCTGAGCACTGCGAACTGAGAACTCGGTGTTCAGTAGACGGTGTTGTTGGCGTCGGAGAGGCCATCCATGTAGGCCACGTCATAGGCCGTGCCGGTCACCGTCACATACTGATTGTTCAGCGCCGCGCCGCTCTTGGTGGAGTAGATGTACACCTGGCCTCCCTCCGCGACATAGACCTTATGCAGGTTGGTGACCGCCGCTACGCCGGTGGCATCGCCCAGGTACGGCTCGATCATGCTCACCGACTTGCTGGCGGTGTCGAACATGGTCAGGCAGCCGTAGTCTAATCCCTTGGCTACGCGCTCACCGTTGTTGCACTTGGTCATGGCGATCCACAGCGTGTTGTCGTCCGCTTCAATCATGCGGCTCGGAGCGCCCGGAGCGCCGTCGCTGATGGGAATCGCACTGCCGGCGGTGACCGTGGCTCCCGAACCAGGCGCCAGATTCAGCACCGTCAGGTTGCCCGCCCAGAGGCCGTCGGACTGCAGCTGTTGTCCCGCGACATACATCGTGGAGCTGTCGATCAGCGCGTTGCTCGCTCCACCAGGAGTAGCGACCGTGCAAGAGGTCTGGTTTGCTGCAGATCCGCATGCCGATTGCAGCGCATTATTGCTGGGCAGTTTTCCGGATTGCTGATTGGGCAGGAAGATGGTCGGCGATACCGGAAGCAGGCTCACCGAGGCCGTCGTACCCCCGCATTCCGGACCGCAGTTCAACACATATGCGGTGCTGCCGTCGTTGGAATAGACAGCTTTCACCGGGCGATCGAAGGTGAGCGCAGCGCCGTACGCAGTGCCCGTGGCGTCAACCGAATCAGGGCTCTGCGCCTGGAACAAGCACCATCCCGGAGAGTTCATCGGTTCGCAATCCACCGCCGCTTTGGGCCAGGTGGCCGGCCCGCCGGCGTAGGCCAGCGTCTGCGAGGCGTTCAGCTTCAGCGCATAGTAGATGCTGTCGGAATTCTGCACGAAGAAAAGAGCCGAAGATCCACCCGGATTCACGCTGACCCGGTACACCCCGGGGAGGCTCAATGCGTATGAGGTCCCGTTGGTGTTATCCACGATGGTCACAACGTGAGTCGCCTGGCTGGCGGCAAAGATGTAGCTCTGGTTGCGCGTAATGAAGATGCTCGAGGAGTTGCCGTTCAAGCCCTTCTGCGCGCCGTTGGCGGATTCCTTTTGATAATTGACCGTGACCAGCGTGCCATCGCCCGAGCCGTAGATGGCTCCCAGCTGCTCTTCCGGCATGTTCTGGATGGTGACGGGAAGCGCTCCCGAGTAGCCCGATACGCTGAACGTCTTATTGATGTCGTTATAGGCGAAGCGGGTATCGTAGTAGCCGTCCAGGATCTCCAATGCGCCCTTGGTGAGAGCGCTGGGGTTCTGAATGGCCACCAGCACACGGTTGGTCAGTCCACTGGGTGGCAGTGTGCGGCCTGCAAAATAATTGGTGTTTCCACATCCCGCCAGCGCGAAGGCCAAGCCGAGGGCCGCGCCGGCGCTCATCCAAAGACTGCGTTTCTTCAAAACCTTACCTCGACGGAAACCGCGTAAGCTTAAGCCGCGGTTTGGGGCGCGGCGGTGACCGCGTTGAACCATTGGATCGCGGCTACCGGGCCACCGGACAGTCCGCAGAAAGCCGGCCGAACGCCGGGTGCTTACAATGCGTTTGACTCCCGAAGTATAACAAAGCAACCCGGTATTCTTGCCGGACCCCGCCCTCCCGCCCGCGATTCCTCGCCCCGTGCCGCCGCGCTCCGGAGCTGCCGGGATGCGGTAGCATGAAGGCAGAATGACCACGTTCGCTGACATCTTGCGCGACCGCCCGGTGCTTGCCGACGGTGCTATGGGGACAGTGCTCTACAGCCGCGGTATCTTTATCAACCGCTGTTATGACGAGCTCAACCTCTCCGACCCGTCGCTGATCCTCTCTGTGCATGAGGAGTACCTGCAAGCGGGCGCCGAGATCATCGAGACGAACACCTTCGGCGCCAACCGCTTTCGCCTGGCCCGTCACGGGCTGGCCGGGAAAGTGGCGGAGATCAATGCCGCGGGCGTCGACATCGCCAAGCGCGCCGTGGCCCACCTGCGCGAGAAACAGGCAGGCGAAGCCTGGGTGGCCGGTGCCATCGGGCCCCTCGGCGTCCGCCTTGAACCACTGGGCAAAACTGGCCTGGACGAGGCCCGCGCCGCCTTTGTGGAGCAGATGCGCGCCTTGGCCGCTGCCGGCGCCGAGCTGCTGATTGTGGAAACCATGCCGGCACTCAACGAAGCCCGCGAGGCGCTGTTGGCTGCCCAGGAGGCCGCGCCAGAGCTGCCCGTCTTGATCATGGTCACCGTGGACGACGAGAACAACTGCCTCGATGGTTCCTCGCCCATGCATGCCGCCGCCCTGCTTACCGAGTGTGGTGCCGACGCCATTGGCGTCAACTGCTCCTCCGGACCCTCCACGGTGCGGACCGCGATCG
>CBJOJD010000051.1:0-20514 GCA_966443485.1 uncultured bacterium
GCCTCACCACGCTCGGCGCGGTGGGCGGCTCGGCCGGCGCCACTGCCGCCACCGCCGACATCGGCATCCTGTTGAGCAACACCAACTCGAACGTAACGATCGCTGACGCGACTCTGTTGGATACGACCACCGGTGAGGCCGCTACCTCTCTGACCGCTTCCACCAAGTCCGTGTCCACCATCAGCTATCAGAAGGGCGCCAACGAGCAGACCACGAACCTGTCGGCGACCGACTTGACCTCGGCTGGCAATGCGCAATCGGCTCTGACGTCCCTGAACACCGCCATCGCCAACGTTGCGGCGCAGGACGGCTACATCGGCGCTCAGATCAACACTCTGAACTCGATCAGCTCGGTTCTGACGACGCAGCAGGAGAACGTGGTTGCGGCCCAGAACGCGGTGCAGGCGACGGATTACGCCACGGCGTCTTCCAACATGTCCAAGTACCAGATCCTGAGCCAGACCGGTATCTCCGCACTGGCCCAGGCCAACAGCCAGGCGCAGCTGGTTACCAAGCTGCTCCAGTAGTCTCAACCCGCTGGTTAACCGCAAAAGGCGTCCCTCGTGGACGCCTTTTGCTTCTCAGCTGACCCGCTCCGATCCAGTTTTCTTCCGTCGTCTTCCTCACCTCTTCGCCTGCCCCTGTTGTTTCCCCCATCCTTCGGTAACATCCGCCATGATTCTTGTCTAATTTCCGGCCGATACACATTAAGGGAGGCCACTTTCCCTGGGTGGGAGGACTGTTTCCGTCCTTCCATGAGGTTTTTCCAATCTACAGCAGCGTCACCTGGCTTCCTGACTGCTGAAATTTCCCCGGAGGGTGCTATGGGCACTGTAGGACTGAGCTTCGGATCGCCGACGAGCGGCACCGGATTCAACGTCAGCCAAACGGTCTCTCAGATCGTCGCTAATTTGCAAAATGTAGAGACCCCTTGGAAGACCCAGATATCCACACTGGATAGTCAGGACACGGTTCTCTCCAGCCTGGGAACACTTCTTTCGAATCTTTCCAGCGACATCAGCTCGTTGACTGACTTCAATGGCGTCATGGCGCAGAAGACCGGTTCGAGCTCCGATACCAACGTGCTGTCGCTGAGCTCGGCCACCTCATCGGCCGTGGCCGGTTCGCATACGGTCATCGTGAACAATCTGGCTGCCACATCGAGCGGCTACTTTGCCGAGGTGGCAAGCGCCTCGACCGCTCTTCAGACAGGTTCCCTTCAGCTGCAAGTGGGAAGCGGCACCGCCCAGTCCATCACCATCACCAGCGGGGAGACTCTCTCTGATCTGGCCAAGGCGATCAACAACTCCGGTGTCGGCATCAATGCCAGCATTCTGACGGACTCCACCGGCTCGCGGCTCTCCTTGGTTTCCGCGACTTCCGGCGCCAAGGGCAACATTACGGTGACGGGAACCCTGGCCACCTCCACGGGCACGACGTTGAACTACACCTCCGCGGTCACCGGTGTCGATGCCAGTATGACGGTGGACGGCATCACCGGCCTGACCAGTTCGTCGAATACTGTCTCCAATCTGATCCCGGGAGTGACGTTTCAGCTGCTTTCCTCCAGCACCACGCCGGTCCAGGTTGTGATTGGCAACGACAACACCGGGGTGGAGAGCACGGTGGCGCAGATGGTCAACGATTACAACTCTCTCATCAGCGCCGTTCACGCCCAGGAAGGCAATAACGCCTCCGGAGTTCCGCAGCCCCTCTTCGGATCGCCCACGCTTTCCATCCTCCAGTCGCAGCTGTTGCAGAGCCTCAACCTGCAGAATCCCAATGGCACGCTGACCTCGGTCTCCAGTGCTTCGGGGACCACCCTTTCTGCAGGCAACATCGCGGTGCAAATGGCAGATGGGACCAAGACTACGGTTCACGTTGGGCAAACCGGCACCAACACGGCCAGTGACATTTACGTTTCGGGCAATACGCTATCCAGCATCGTGAGCGGCGTGAACTCCGCAAGTTATGGAGTGAGCTACACCGCAGGCTCTAGTACCGGCACCGGATCTCTGGCGGTAAGCGATGTTGCCATGCTCTCTGGATCGATCGTGGTTCAAGGGACGACGGTGAACGTTCCCACCGTGGGGGATAAGTCTATCAGCGGTTTGGCGGCGGCCATCAACAGCGCAAATCTGGGTGTCACCGCTACCGTGACGACCGACAGCAGCGGAAACGCGACTTTGGCATTCGCTACATCAGGCGGCGCGGCCTTGACGGTTGATACGACCAATCTGACGGCCACCGGCCTGGGATTCACAGCCTCGGTTGCCACCAGCAGTGGCCAGTCAACGCTCGCCTTCCGCTCTCTCACCTCCGGACCGGGCGGGGCGCTCAGTGTATCCACTTCAGGTCTCACCGCCAATCCTGGGCTGGCCTATAACAGCATCACGGGAACCCAGGGCACGCTGAGTTCGCTGGTGGCTTCGGGCGATACCATCTCGGGATCGATGACCATCCAGCTGGGAAGCGGCGCTACGCAGACCATCGTGGTTGGCACTGGCACGAACAGCGGAAACACCATCTACACGAACGGCACGTCGCTGACCGATCTGCAAAACGCCTTGAACACGATTACTGGTGTGACGGCCTCGATCAGCAACGGCACGAGCCTCTCGATTAATTCCACGGGCGGCAATCTGACGGTCAGCTCGAACATTACCGACAACGCCAGCGTTGCGATGAGCTACACCAATTCCTCCGATCTTTCCAGCCTGAGCAGCCTGGGCATTACCGTGTCGAGCACCGACAATGGATCGCTGCAGTTCGATGCCACGACACTCGATTCGGTGCTGAATACCGACTTCAGCGGCGTGGTTGGATTCTTCCAGAGCATCGACAGCTGGGGACAGAATTTCGCCAAGACCCTGACCAACGCCGGTACCAGCTCAACAACGGGAACAATCTATCTGGCGAAGCAGTCGAACAGCAGTATCGAATCCACGTTGAATGCCGATATCAGCAGAGAGGAAAGCTTGATCTCGGCGCAGCAAAAGAGCCTGACCAATCAGCTCAACAGCGCCAACGCAATTCTGCAAGGGATTCCGACTCAGTTGCAGAGCGTCAACGAGCTTTACGCAGCGATCACCGGATATAACACGAATACAAACGGCTAAGGAGTTTAGATGGGGATCTATCAGGAACATGCGCTGGAAGGAGCTTCGGCCGTCGACTTGGTCGTGGCGCTCTACGACGGCATTATTCGCTTCCTATATAACGCGATGGATGCGGTGGAACGGGGCGATGAGCATGAGCGCCGCGTGGCCGTAAAGCGCGCTCTCGACATCATCATTCATTTGCAGGCTCGCCTGCGTATGGATGTGGGAGGGAAGCCCGCCGAAGCCCTGAGCGAGTTCTACGCTTCGGTCTTCGCCTTGATCTTGCAGGCTTCGCAGGGAGCCTCAAAGGCCAAGTTCCAGCACTCGATCGAGTGCGTGCGCAATGTGCGCGATGCGTGGCGTCAGGTTGCTAAGGATCCCACCATCAATCCCGCACCGATGCAGATCGCGGACATGCCGGCGATGCAGCCTCCCTTCGAGATGGCCGAAACAGGCTCTGAAGCCATGAGCGGCCGTCGCTGGAATGCCTAACCTCAACCTGTTGTAAGGAAGCCGAAAGAAGAACTCATCCTGTGCTAACCCGCCACGGTGAGTTCTTCTTCAAGCTGCTGCTTCTGGTACAAGCTGGCGTAGTATCCCTCCATCGCGAGTAGCTCCTCGTGCCTTCCCAACTCAACAATTCGTCCGTGATCGAGTACAGCAATCTGATCTGCATGGCGCACCGTCGAAACCCGGTGAGAGATCAGAATGGTCGTTGAGCTCGCGGTGTAGTCTCGCAGCCCGCTGAGGATGCGTTCCTCGGTGTAGGTGTCCACTGAGGCGAGGGCATCATCCAGAATCAAAATTGCCGGCCGCCGCAAGAGCGCGCGCGCGATCGCTGTGCGTTGCTTCTGACCGCCAGAAAGCGTCATCCCGCGTTCGCCGACAACCGTCTCGAATCCGTGCGGAAATTCTTCGAATTCCTGGCGTATGTGCGCAGCCTCCGTGGCTTTCAGCATCTCTGCGCTATCGGCCTCCGGTACTCCGAAGCACAGGTTCTCGCGCAACGTCTCGCTGAACAGGAAGGTCTCCTGCGGCACCATGCCGATGTTGCGCCGCAATACCGCGAGTGGATAATCGCGAACCGGCCGTCCATCGATCAGGAGCGATCCCTCCGGTGCATCGTACAGACGCGAGATCAAATTCACCAGGGTGGTCTTGCCGCTCCCGGTCGGACCAACAATGGCCAGACTCGAGCCTGCTGGAATCTGCAGCGATATATCCCGAAGCACCTGGGTATCGCCATAGCTGAAGCTGAGATGGCGGAACTCAATGTCCCCGTGGAGCGTGGAGGACTCGGCGATCGACAAATCCGCGGCCTCATCGTCGATGGCCGGCTCGCTGCGCAGCAATTCGTCGATGCGCTTTACTGAGGCCGTGCCCCGCTGGAAGATATTGATGACCCAGCCCACTGCGATGATGGGCCAGATCAACAGGATCATGTAGGTGTTGAACTCGACAAACTGACCTACTGTGATGCGATGTTGAAGTACCTGATGCCCGCCGACCAGCAGGGTGAGGATCATCGAGACGCCCAGGACGAACTCCAGCGTCGGCCACAACATGCCCATCAACTGCACCAGGCGCAGCGCTCTGGCGATGTAATCGAGATTCAGGCGTTCGAATAGGTGGATCTGCGACTCTTCCCGAGCAAACGCCCGAACCAGGCGCGCAGCTGAGTAGTTCTCCTGGGCCTGCGAAGAGATCTCGGAGAAGCTCGCCTGGATGCGCTCGAAGCGATCGTGAATTTTGCGGCCCAGGTACTGCACCAGAATGCTCGCGATGGGTGCCGGCAGCAGAGCGACCAATGTCAGATACGGACTCACTCGCAACAGGTAGAACACCGCGCCCACCGCAAACATCACGGTATTGGCGCTATACATGATGGCCGGTCCCAACAGCATGCGTACGGCGTTGAGATCGTTGGTCATGCGGGCCATAATGTCGCCCGTTCGATAGCGCTGATAGAAGCCGGCGTCCTGCTTCTCCAGGTGCTGAAACAGATCGTTGCGCAGATCGAACTCGATCTCCCGCGAAATGCCGATCAGAATCCAGCGCTGAGAGTAGAGGAAGACGCCCTTAACCAGGGCGATGGCCACCAGGAGTCCGGCGTAGAGCAGGATGCGCTCTCGCGTGGCGCCATCTTTCAGGTCGTCAATCGCGCGTTCCAGCACGCGTGGGAATTGCACCCAAATGGCGTTCGTTCCGATGACGGACAGCGTACCCCAGAGGTATCCCCACCGGTAGCGGCGCATGTAGGCGAAAAGCGGGCGCAAATCGCGAAGCATGTGTTCATTGTATCGGGATTGACTCAGGCACTGGAGGGAAGGCGCTAGAATCGGCACGTCCGGACAAAATCAGCGCGGACGGCTCGTTCTAGGTCGGCGTCCTCAGGAGCAGGTAGCCACCCACCAGAGCGAATAAAACATCGGAGGACCAGGCGGCCATCGGCGCGGGCAGGTAGTTGACCGCCCCCATTGCTCCGAAGAGGCCGTCCACTACCCAGTAGGTCAGTGCCACCGCGATGGCCGCCGCGATTCCCGTAAGCGAGCCGCGCCTCCCCATGGAGAGCGCCGACGGAATGGCGAGAATGGCCATCACCACCGCAATCAGCGGGTAGGCCAGCTTATGCCATAACGCGACGCGCAGACGCGTGGTGTCGAAGCCGCTCTGTCGCAAATCGGCGATGTAACGCCGCAGCTGTCCAAAGTTCATCTCCTGCGACTGCAAACTTTCCTTGGTGAAGTAGCCCGGCTCTTCGTGGATCTCGGAGAAAGCTGTGTTGATGAACTCGTGGAAATACGTCTGGTCGGCACCCTTGAAATCGCGCACCCACCCGTTCTGAAACTTCCAGCCACCTGAGTCGGGGTCCCAGAATACCCGTTTGGCGAAAATCCGGCGGGTCAAAGAGAAGGTAGCTGGGTCAAACTCAAAGACCGAGAGGTTGGCGAACTCCTGGCGATCCCGATCGAAGAAGCGGTAATAGAAGATGCGTCCCGGCTCCCCCGCCCGCGGCTGCCCGAAGATCCAGGTCTGTTCGGGATGGAGCACCGTCTGGGCGGGGCGTCCTTTGATTTGATTGCGGAGCGCCTCCTGCTTGCGGTTTGCCTGGGGCAGGTAAAACTCATCGAACAGAAACAGGCTCACGGCGAGAATGGCTGCGATCGACACAATGGGGATGATCAGCCGGTAGAGGCTGATTCCTGTTGCCTTCATCGCAACGATCTCACTATGACGATTGAATCCACCGAAGGTGAACAACGCGCCCATCAACACGGCTAGTGGCGTGATGCTGTAGAGCATGCTGGGAGTGAGATTCACCAGGTATGCGCCTACGGTGGTCAATGCGATGTGATTGCGAATGATGTCGCCCACCAGCTCAAAGGAGGTGAACACCAGCATCAGCAGTACGAATCCTCCCAACACCAGGAAGAACATATTGAGAAATTCGCGAAGAACGTACTCGTCCAGAATGCGAGGGAAAACGCCCCGCTCGCGTTTGCGAACCATCTTCGGCTGCAGACGGTCGATCAGCTTGGAAAGGTGCGCGCCATTCACCTGATTCGGCAGGACGGGCGGAATCTTGGGAGCGCGGGCGGCAAGTCCAACCAAGGCGCCAAGGGTTCTTCCCCCGGTGGCCATCTGCCAAAGCAAGAAAACGCCGCCGGCCGCGAAGGTGAAGTTCGCCATCCATACCCCGAAGAGCACCGGAAGTTTCCCCTGACGCGCCAAGGCGATGCCGGTATAGGACAGGACGTAATAGAGAACCACCAGGAGCAGGGTGAAGACAAACCCCGAGCTTTTGCCGCCTCTCCGGGAGACGACTCCCAGCGGTACGCCCACCAGCATGAGCACGATGCAAGCGGCGGGATAGGCGAACCTGTTGTGCAGCTCGATCAGATATCTCCTGCTGTCTGGCTTGCGCACGCGTTCAAAGAGGTTCGGCGTGGGGATTGCATAGATCACGGTATCCATGCGTCCCAGGTGCACGTCGCTCTGCGGGCTCAGAGACAGGGGTAAGTCAGTGGTAGCGAACTTCGAGATGGTGTACTGTTGCGGCTGACCTGGTGCCGTTTCGTGGGTGGCCCCATCGCGCAGGCGCATGAGCAGCTCCTGCGCCGAATCGTTCACCACAGTGGCCGAAGCGGCTGTCGTGATGCGCGGAGCCAAAGGATCGCTGACCTCTGCCATGAAGATGCGGTCCCAATTGGCAGCGCCGGTGCCGGAGTGGACATTCTGCACATACAGCACCGCATTGTGAAAATCCTCGTAGAATACCCGGGGCTGAATCTGATAGGAGGCCTGGGAAGCTGCGAGTTCGCGCTCCATCTGCAAGATGGCCTGATTCGCACGCGGTGCAACGTACAGAGAGTTGAACAGTCCCAGCAAAGCTCCACCCACCGCGACCACCGAAGCTACGCGGACAAAGTAGACGATGCCCAGACCCGAGGCGCGCATTGCGACAATTTCACCGTCGGCGGCCAAACGGCTCAAGCCCAAAAGAATGCCCACCAGTACGGACATCGGAATGGTGACCAGAAAGAGGTTGGGCAGGGTGAAGACGAATACTTCCAGTACATTGGTGAAGCTCGAGCTGTTACGGACCACCATCTCCAGCACTTGCGGCAGGCGGGGCATGAACAGGATGAACGTGAACAGCGCGCAACCAATCAACGCGTGAGAAAGGATCTCGCCGAGAATGTAACGGGTGAGGATGCGCACGATGGCAGGCTCGAACTCTGTGAATTTAGTTTATCGTGCGCCGCTCATGGCCAGCTTGGGCTGCCAGTGACGAAGACGAAGGCTGTTGGTGAGAACGCTCACGGAACTGAAGGCCATAGCTGCGGCTGCCAGCCAGGGATTGAGCAGGATGTGAAAAGCAGGGTAGAGCAGCCCCGCAGCCAGGGGGATTCCGAGTACGTTATAGGCCGCCGCCCAGATGAGATTTTGCCGCATCACGCGCAAGGTCGAGCGAGCCAGGTCCAGAGCCGCGGGGATGGCGATCGGATGCACCCGCAGCAGAAGCACGTCTCCGGCTTCTTGCGCCAGGTCCGTGCCGGAGCCCATCGCGATACCTGCATCGGCCTGCGCCAGAGCTCCGGCATCGTTGATTCCGTCACCGACCATCGCGACGCGTAAGCCAGCCTGCTGCATGGCGCGGATGCGTGCCAGCTTACCCGCGGGATCCAGCCCTGCCTCCACCTCGGTGATCGTGGCCTGCGCCGCGATCGGGGCTGCCGCTGCTGGTGAATCGCCGGTGAGCATCACCACACGCAGTCCTTCACGGCGCATCTCAGCCACCGCCGTAGCAGCATCGGGACGCAACTTATCCCGAGCGTCGAAGTAGCCTGCGACCGCCCCATCGAGCGCCATCCACAAGCGAGTTACGCCGGGGGCAGACGGTTCCGCGTCGGCGGGCAAGGGGATAAAGAACTCCTGGAAGAGCGCTTCGTTCCCCAGCAGGCACTCCCGTCCTTCTACCTTCCCGGTCAGCCCTCGGCCGGGAATGACCTGTACGTCGCTCACCGGATCCCAGCGCAGACCCAGTTCTCGGGCCCGGTCCACGATGGCGTGAGCCAGCGGATGATTGGATCGTTCCTCCGCGGCCGCTGCGATTCGCAACAGGTCGATTTCAGCGTTTTGGTCCGGAGCATTACTGCGACCGGCCTCTCCCTGCGTTGGAGCGGTCAAAACCTGGATACTCTCCAGCACTGGCCGCCCCACGGTCAGTGTTCCGGTCTTATCGAGCACCACGGCGTCGAGGTGGGCCAGGCGCTCCAGGGCTTCGCCGCCCTTGTAGAGCACGCCCAGCTGGGCTCCTCGCCCCACCGCCACCGTCAGGGCTGCGGGAACCGCCAATCCCATGGCACAGGGGCAAGCGATTACCAGCACAGCCACGGTGTTGGCGAGCGCCATGGGCAGGGAATGAGTTGCCAATAGCCACCCCAGAAAGGTGAGGACCGCCAGGCCCAGCACCGTCGGCACAAAGATCGCGCTGGCGCGGTCAGCCAGCCGCTCCATGGGCGCCCGCGAGGACTGAGCTTGTTCCACCATGCGCGTGATCTGCGCCAAGACCGTGGACTCTCCCAGCGACTCCGCCCGGCAGACCACGGCTCCGTCATAGTTGAGCGAGCCGGCCAGTACCCGCTCCCCAGTTTCGCGCGGCAGCGGTTCCGACTCGCCGGTCAGCATGGACTCGTCGACGGTGGTGCGACCTTCCTGAATTGTGGCATCCACCGGAAAGCGCTCGCCGGGTAGCACGACGATGCTGTCACCCGGCCGTACCTCTCCAAGCGGAACCAGCGTTTCAACGCCGTCGATCACTCGGCGCGCGGTGACCGGCTTCATTCGACTCAGCGAATCGAGAGCAGTCAGGGCTCGGCGCTTGGCGCGCGCTTCCAGCGTTTTCCCGAGCAACAGGAATCCAAGAATGAGAAGGACGGCGTCGTAGTAGACCTGTAGCCCCGGACCCGGCCAGAAAGTCGCATAAGCGGAGTACGCGAACGCCACACTCGTTCCGAGCGCCACCAGCGTGTTCATGTTGGTGGTCCCATGGCGCGTAGCCTTGAACGCGTTTACAAAGATGCTGCCCCCCGCCCACGGCAGGAGAACGGCCGTCAAAAGGAGCAAGGACCAGCGCAGGACGTTGGGCGGGGCGGCATAGAGCCAGGGCAGCGCCTTCATCAGGGCGTGATCCAGATTGCCCATCTCCGTCCCAAGCGGCATAGCCAGAAGCATCGCCAGGGCGCCCGCCACCAGCAGGGCCGTAGCTTTCCGCGCCAGCTCGGCTCCCGATTGGCCTTCGTGCGACGGCGCATCTTCTCCCGCAGAGCGAGGGAGCACCGCGTCGTAGCCGGCATCTCGAATGGCGGCTACCAGAGTCGCCGGCTGCGCCACCGAAGGATCGAAGACAACGCGGGCGCGGTGCGCCATCAGGTCCACGCGTGCTTCTTCTACTCCCGCAGTGGAGCGCAGCGCCTCTTCAACATGCCGCTGGCACGCCGAGCAGGTCATGCCCAGCACCGGCATGGTCACCGATTCTGAGCTGGAGTCAGCCATAGACTATTGCCCCGCTTGGGTTGCCGACTCAGGATGAGCTGTGTACCCGGCCTTGGCCAAGGCGGCGACAGCGCGGTCGATCGCAACCGACGGAGTGTCCGATTCGATGCGTGCAGCACCGACGCGCACCTCTTTCACGGTCACCCCTTCGGTGGTGCCCAACGCCTGGCTCACGCGGCGCACGCAGGCTCCACAATGCATTCCGTCGATCTGTAGTGTCAGCTCTGCCATGTTGTTCCTCTCCCTTCGATGATGACACTGGGGGCGGGAAAGATGCAGAGGATCCCGAATAAGGCGGTTCCACGGACGAGCTAAGGTCAGATCCGGTGCCTATCTCACCATGTAGGACCGAATGATTGTCCCAACCCAGATGCCGTTCACACATTGTTGCGAGTCGGTCATGCCGCCATCTTAAGCTCGATCGGCGCTGGTCGGTTGTCCATACGGTGCGTCCTGCCTCTATCGTAGAAGCAGATGCAACGTGAATATCCAACGGCGCCGCTGGTCGGGGTCGGCGCGGTCGTGGTGCACGAGGGACGGGTCCTGCTCGTGCAGCGCGCAAAAGAGCCTGCCAAGGGACGCTGGTCCATTCCCGGAGGGCTGATTGAGGTGGGCGAAACTCTCCATGAGGCTGTGGTCCGCGAGGTTCAGGAAGAGACCGGGCTGCTTGTGGAACCGATACAGCTCATCGAGCTGCTGGATCGCGTCTATCGCGAGGAAGGCCGGGTCCGCTACCACTACGTGATCGCAGATTACCTCTGCCGGGTGGTGGGCGGCACGCTCTCTGCTGCCTCCGATGCTGCCGCGGTTCGCTGGGTAGAACGCGCTGAGTGGAACAGCCATAGCGCCCTGGTCCTGGATCCTATTACGGTTCGTGTTTTGGAAGCTGGGTGGCAGCGTGCTCGAGCCATCACAGGAGACGAGAAGTGAAGCCTGTCCGCAAGGTTCTCTGGGCAGCCAGCATTGTTGCGGCGCTGCTGTTGGCGGTGGTCGTTGGTTTTTGGCTGCGGCCCATCAGTTACTTCAATCGCATGTTGTATCTGCAACTGGCGCTGGCGGGTGTGCACAGCCGCACGGTTGAGGTGAACGGTATCCGCATTCACTACTACGAACAGGGACGAGCAGATAGTCCTGCTGTGGTCTTGGTGCATGGCCTGGGTGGCCGAGCAGAAGACTGGCGCAACCTGACGCCGTTTCTGCTGGCCGAGGGCTTCCATGTCTTCGTTCCCGATCTGCCGGGATTTGGACGGAGTGAAAGACCCGCGAACTTCTCCTACTCCATCCCCGATCAGGAAGCGGTCGTTCTTGGGTTCATGGATGCCGTTGGAGTCAAACAAGCCGATCTGGGAGGCTGGTCCATGGGCGGCTGGATCGTGCAGCGTCTTGCGGCCGATCATCCGGACCGAGTGCGCAAGCTGATGCTGTTTGACAGCGCCGGAATCCACGAAGCTCCCAAGTGGAAAGTAGGACTCTTTACACCCGAGTCAGCGCTGGAACTCGAAGCACTGGACGCTCTGCTGATGCCTCATCCGCCGCAGGTGCCTGAGTTTATTGCGAAGGACATCTTGCGGACTTCGCGGCAGAACGCCTGGGTTGTTCGCCGCGCGCTGAACTCGATGCTCGCAGGTAAGGACACGACCGAGGAGCTTCTGCCCAAACTGAAGATGCCGGTGCTGATCGTCTGGGGTTCCGATGACCACATCACACCGGTATCGCAGGGGGAAAAGATTCATCAGCTGGTGCCCCAATCCCAGCTGGTGGTGATCAACGGCTGCGGTCATCTTGCCGCCGTACAGTGCGCCGACCGCATTGCTCCCAAGATGGAGACCTTCCTGACCAGATAAAAAGAAAGGCGCCCTCGTTACGAAGGCGCCTGTTAAGGAAAGGGAAGTGGCTTAGAAGGAGATACGTCCACTCAGCTGGATCTCGCGTCCGTTGGTGGCGGCCTCGGTGATGCTGCCAAAGCTCGAGGTGTTCACGAAGCGGTTGGGCGTTCCAAGGTTGGTGTGGTTGAAGGCGTTGAAGAACTCTGCCCGTCCTTCGAATCGCATCTTCTCCGCGATGCTGAACTCGCGAACCAATCCGAGATCCATGGTTTGCAGGCCCGGGCCGTATACCGAATTGCGGCTGACATTGCCGTAGGTGTAGGCAGGAGGCGTAGCAAACGCGGCGGGATTGAACCAGGTCTTCGAGTTGCGGGTGCCGGGGCCAAAGACCGGCTTGCCGGTGAGATTTGCGCGGATTGGATTTTCCCCCACCACGGTTCCGGCATTGGCGGTGTCGCCGAAGACGGAGATGGTGAGGGGGAATCCGGTCTGCACCTGATAGACCACCGATCCGCGCCAGTCCTTGGTGATGGCCCGGGTCGCTGAGTTCAAGGTCCACGGCTTGGGGCTGTACACGCCGCTCAGCGCAAAGCGGTGGCGGATGTCGCAGGCCGGTCCCTTCTCCGCATTGAGGTCGTCGTTGTTCTGCGGCGTGGCAGCTTCGAACATCGGCGAGCGGAAGTCGGGCGCGTTCTCCAGCGCCTTGGCGAAGGTGTAGTCAGCCAGGAAGCTCAGGCCGTTGGAGTAGCGGCGGCGAACGTTCACATAACCGGCGTCGTACCAGCTTTGAGAGGAGTTCTCAAGCAGGTTCATGGTGCTCACCGGGAAGGTGCTGCTGGCGACGGTCACGTTCGAGGGGAACGTGGAATTGTTGACGAAGCTGATTTTGGGGAAGGGGCGCCGCGGCTGAATCAAGCCAGGTCCCGGCTGCGCGTTGTTGATCAGGTGCGAACGCTGCAGGTGGAAACCGCCTGCGCCGAGGTAGCCGACCTCAACGGTGGTCTCGCTGCCGATTTGCTTTTCCAGCGAGGTGCTCCATTGCTGGATGTATTGCGCGGGCGCGTGCAGTTGCAGGCCCGTGAAGCTCACCACCGTGCTTCCAAGGACCGGGGCCGGGAAGTTCAGGCTGATAGGCGTTCCGGGGAGTGTGGCCGTGGATCCCGGGAGATTGTAGGGATCGCTCTGCGACGTCATCGGGAAGACGTAGGGCACGTTGTGGCGCTGGTTGCACCAGGTGTTCATGTCCACCGGTGTGTAGAAGATGCCGTAGGCGACGTGCGCCACCAGGCCGAGGCTGGGCAGGCTCTGTGCCAATCCCAGGCGCGGCGCAAAGTTGGTCTTTTGCGCGTACATCAGGCCTTTGGGATAGCCGTTCTGGCCGCCGATAAACACGCGCGGAGTTCCGCTGCTCAGGTCGAGGTTGCTGTTGGTATACGCAATATCCACGAGGGGGCTCATGAACTCATAGCGCAGACCATAGGTGAGGGTAGTGGTGGGAGTGAGGCGCCAGGCATCTTGTGCGAAGCCGTTGGCATACCACTGCCGAAGATCCATCTGCGGTACACCGGCTTGTCCCTGACGCGCGGCGGGCAAGCCGAGTTCGAAACTGGCCAGCGCGGAACCTGTCTTTCCATCGTTCACCGAGTACTCGGTGGTGTAGCCGTTGGTGAACTGGTAGTAGCCGCGGTTCTGGAAGAAGCCCCACATGGGCCAGATAAACCACTGGTATGCGCCGCCAACCTTGACGCTGTGGCGGCCAATCTGCCAGTTGAGAGAGTCGCGGCCTTCGACGACCGTGTCCCACGCGTGCATCGGCGTGGCGCTGAAGTTATCGCCCAGCGGGGAGTAGCCCTGCACGTTGAAGTAGGGCGCGCCCCAAGCCGCGGGACCGCCAAAGCCGGTTCCGGTGATGCCCAGCTCAGAGACGATGTTGTTCTTGTTTGCGCTCTCGGTGGTGTGCATCATGACCAGCCGGGAGATCGCGCCGGAGGCGGTATTGACCAGATGCGAATTGAAGACGTGATTCCACTCCAGCACGCCCTGTTGCGATAGATCGTCGTGATAGAAGCCGAAGCCGGGCAAGCCCTGGGGATGGAAGCCATGTTCGCCACTCGCCGAGTAGCGGAAGAAGGCGGAGTCGCCGCCTGCGAAGTTGTGATCGACACGGATGGTGCCCTGGTCGTCGAACATGCGCTGCTTACGGGCGTCGATGTAGTTGTTCGCGTCGTTGCCAGTGCCGATCACTGTGGGCTGGCCCATCATCGTCATGCTGCCCATGTTCATGGTGTTGGGCTGGGGCGTGTACTTGTTCAGCATGATGGAGGCCGCCGAGGCGATACGGCTGGGCGGGATCACATTCAATACGCCGTTGTACTGGAATTGCTGCCGGATGTACTTCGGATTGGTTTTGCTGATGGGCAGGCTGGAATTGAAGCCGGGGTTGGGCTGGGTGGTGCTGGGATCGTAGATATTCACGCCGCTCTGGCTGAAGTCGCCGGCCATCTCCGCAGCGGTGGGAACGGTTTCGATCATGGTCATGGTTTCCACGTGGCGCAACGCTTCATAGTTCGTAAAGAAGAAGGTCTTGCCTGCGTGCCACACGGGTCCGCCGAAGGACGCGCCGAAGTTGTTCTGGACCAGAAAGTTGTTGCCCATCTGGTTGAAGGTCGTGGCGTCCATGGCGTTGTTGCGAAGGTACTCGTAGGCGGTGCCGTGGAACTTGGAGGTTCCGGAGCGAGTGACGATATTGATCTGCCCGCCGCCTGCACCGCCCATGTCGGCGGAGTAGCTGCCGGTCTGCACCTGGAACTCCTGCACCGCGTCAGGGGAGGCACTGAGATTCTGAGTGCTGAAGGTCGGATCGGTGTTGGTGGCGCCATCCAGCAGGAAATAGTTGCCATTGGGCCGGCTGCCGCCAATGCTGACTGCGGAACGCTGGCCGGGACGCCAATAGAGCGGATTCATGTCGCCGGTGCCGGCGCCGTGGCTCAGGTGCGCTCCGGGCACGGTGAGCACCAGGTCGATGAGCATGCGGCCGTCCAGGGGGAGGGACTCAACCGCGCGCTGGTCGACGACCGCGCCCACGCTGGCATCCTGCGTCTTCAGCAGCTCACCGCTGGCTTGCACTTCCACCGACTGGTTGTCACCGGCGACCAGCATCTGCAGATCGATGGTGGCCTGCTGTCCCACTTCCAGATCCAGAGACTGGATCTTCCGTTGGAACCCGCTGCTTTCCACTGCCAGCTCGTAGTTGCCTGGCTGCAATCCTGCGATCTCGTAGAGTCCGGCTGAGTTGGAATCGACGTCCCGCTGGGCTCCGGTGCCGCTGGCGGTGAGATGCACGTGCGCGCCGGGGATGGGGCGGCGATGGGGATCGAGAACCGAGCCGCGCACCACTGCATAGTTACTCTGCGCGTAAGAGACGAGTCCGCCAGCCAGGCAGGCTGTGAGAACGACCAGTTTGCGAATCATGACACTCCTACAAAGCTTTGCAATCAATGAACGCCGCTGCCATACGTTGTGGCTCGGCAGATTCTTTCAGCACACGAGACTGATCCTCGGATTTTCGGAGAACGCGGCAGGTGAGCAAAGGGTTCCTGAGCAGTCTCAAGGTTGAGATATACGATAGTCTTCGATCAATTTGAGGGGATTCGCCTCAACCATTTGGTGGATACGCAAAAAGGCCACCCGTGGGTGGCCTTCTCGTCAACTGCCCACTGTGGCTTCCGGGCGAGGCTATACGCTGATGACCGCGCAAAGCTCCTTCACGGCAGCCGCGCTCTTCTTCAGCGCCGCATCTTCTTCCGGGGTGAGCTTGATCTCGATGATCTTTTCCAGCCCGGCCGCACCCAGCTTGCAGGGCACTCCAATGTAGTAGCCATCGATTCCGTACTCGCCTTGCAGGTAGGCCGCGCAGGGCAGGATCTTCTTCTTATCCTTGAGGATGGCTTCGACCATCTCTACCGTCGCGGCGGACGGTGCGTAGTAGGCGCTGCCGGTCTTGAGATACTTCACGATCTCAGCGCCGCCGTCGCGGGTACGCTGCACCAGCTCTTCCAGTCGAGCCGGCTCGATGAGCTCAGTGATCGGAATGCCCGCCACCGTTGAGTAGCGCGGCAAGGGAACCATGGTGTCGCCATGGCCGCCCAGCACGAAGGCGGTGACGTTTTCCACGCTGACGTTCAGTTCTTCGGCAATGAAGGTACGGAAGCGCGCGGAATCCAGGACGCCGGCCATGCCGATCACGCGCTCGCGATTGAAGCCCGCCTGGCGGAAGGCCGCCTGGGCCATGGCATCCAGCGGGTTCGAGACGATGATCAGGATGCACTCCGGAGACTGCGCCACCACCTTGGACACCACGTCCGACATGATCTTGAAGTTGGTATGGAGCAGATCGTCGCGGCTCATACCCGGCTTGCGGGGAATACCGGCGGTGATGACCACAATATCGGAGTGCGCGGTGGCAGCGTAGTCATTAGCGCCGACTACATGGACGTCGCGCTTTTCAATGGGCATGGCTTCGAGCAGGTCGAGCGCTTTGCCCTGGGGTACGCCATCCACAACGTCGATCAGGACCACATCGGCCAGTTCCTTCGAAGCAATCCAGTGTGCGGCCGTAGCGCCTACGTTGCCGGCGCCTACAATCGAAACCTTCTTACGCATAATGATCTCCTAGGCAAAGTTCACGGTTCTCAGTTCAGAGTTCACAGTCGGCGGCATGCAGGGAGCAGTTCACACTTGATTCGTTGCAGCAAGCCGCTTCTTCTAGACGGCTCGCAATTGCGAACTAAGAACTGTGAACTGCACACTGCCAACTGCTCACATGTTGCCAATAATGCGGGTGGCAAATTCGCTGGTGCCCACCTTGGTGGCGCCGGCGGTCTGCCGCTCGAAATCATAGGTGACGAACTTCTGTTGGATCGTCTTCTCCATGGCCGTCTCGATCATTTTGGCGGCTTCCTTCCAGCCAATGAACTCGAGCAGCATGACGCCGGACAGTATCACCGAGCCAGGATTGATGACGTCCTTGTCGGCGTATTTTGGCGCGGTGCCGTGAGTGGCCTCAAATACAGCATAACCGTCGCCGATGTTCGCACCGGGAGCGATGCCCAATCCGCCCACCTGCGCGGCAGCGGCATCGGAGATGTAATCGCCGTTCAGGTTTGAAGTCGCCAGGATGCTGTAATCCGAAGGGCGGATGATGATCTGCTGGAAGATGGAGTCGGCGATGCGATCGTTGATGAGGATCTTGTTCTTCCAAGCGCCATTGCCGTGGGACTTGCCGATGGAGTCCAGAACGCCCTTGACCTCGGCATAAAGCGAATCACGGAAGCTCTGCGGACCGAACTCCAGGCCGGGCTCGATGAGAGCGGCGTTTTGCTCGACGGTGAGTGAGGGGTTGGCTTCCACATTGCCCAGGATCCAGCTCTCGCGCTCGGTGATGGTCTGCTCGCGGAACTCCTGGGTCGCTACTTCATAGCCCCATTCGCGGAAGGCGCCTTCAGTGAACTTCTGGATGTTGCCCTTGTGCACCAAGGTGACAGTCTTGCGTCCCGTCTCCATGGCGTGGCGAATGGCATAGCGGACCAGCCGCTTGGTGGCGAAGATGGAGATGGGCTTGATGCCGACACCGGAATCGGTGCGGATCTTCTTCTTGGTTTTGGACAAGAGCTCGTTATTCAAGAAGCCGATCAGCTTGGCGGCATCTTCGGAGCCTTCCTTGAACTCCACGCCCGAGTACACATCCTCGGTATTTTCGCGGAAGATGACGATGTCGACCAGTTCAGGATGCTTCACGGGGCTGGGCACGCCCTGGTAGTACTTCACGGGGCGCACGCAGGCATACAGGTCCAGGATCTGCCGCAACGCCACATTCAGAGAGCGAATTCCGCCGCCCACCGGAGTGGTCAAGGGTCCCTTGATGGAGACGCGCAGGTCGCGAGCCGCGTTGACCGAGTCGTCGGGAAGCCAGTTGGTGAACTGCCGATAGGCCTTTTCGCCGGCGTAGATCTCAAACCACTTGATGGAGCGCTTGCCCCCGTAAGCCTTTTCTACTGCAGCATCGAAGACCCGCTGCGAGGCCTTCCAGATGTCACGGCCGGTGCCGTCACCTTCGATAAAAGGAATGATGGGATTGTCAGGAATGGTGAATTGACCGTTGCTGTACTCGATAGGCTGCCCGTCGGCGGGCAATGCCAGGCCGTTGTAGGTTGTTTGCATGTGTTGGGTAGATTCCCTTCCGGCGAACGTTCAATGGGAAGGCTAACACCTGGAAATTAGCGCTGGCAACGCTGACGCCCGGGCCGACAGAGGGCTGACCTCGGACCAGAGTTAGAGACGACTCCGGGTTCTGCGGCGACAGCAAAAAGAAGGGCATCCTCCGGGAAGGAAGATGCCCAAGCCTCACCGTCACCTGTCTCTAGGGCAGGTCTTCTAGAACAGAGCCTTCTGAGGCCGCGGTGTTGGCGCCCCACAGGATGCTGTTTGCGGCAGTGCTCGTGGTTCCCCACAGAATGCTTTGCCCGGCTAGCGCATTCGCGCCCCACAGCACCGACTGGCCCGAGGCATTCGCTCCCGCCAGCACATCGGTGCCCCACATGACGCTGGTGCCCCACATGATGCTGCTGCCCCAAAGCACGCTGGTTCCCCACATAATGCTGGTGCCCCACATGATCGAGTCCGGACTGACGATCAGCACCACGTTTCCATCGCCGTCCAGGGCCGCGGAAGGCGAAGCGGCGATGCCGGGCGTGGCTGGGATGGGATCGCTATTGGCGAGCGCCGCGGCAATGTCGAGGGTTCCCGCGCCGACCGTAAAGATGTCGGCCTGCTCGTTGAAGGATTCACCGGTCTTGGGATCCGTCACTACCGCAAACGGGATCAGGTCCTTGAAGGCAGTCTTCATCAGGCGAGCCTTCACCTGGTCCGGCGTAAGGGTGGGATCATTTTGGAGCAGCAGCGCCACAGCGCCACTCACGATGGGCGCAGCCATGCTGGTTCCGCTCAACTCGAAGTACTGCGGCGACGGCGAATTGTTGCCGCCGTGAATGAACAGGTAGTTGGGAACTGCGTTGGTGGGGTTGGACTGGTAGAGGCGCACATTGGGCGCATACAGCGAGACGACCAGATTGCCAGGAGCGACGAGGTCGGGCTTGACCACCTGATCGAAGAGAGAAGGCCCCTTCGAACTGTAGCTGGCAGGCACGTCGTCGGTGCGATTGGCCGATCCCTTGGTGTTCAGCGCGCCCACCGTGATGACGTAGGGATCGTTGCCCGGGGCGGTGATGGTGCCATAGCCATTGGTGCCGGCGGTGTTGTTACGTCCCTCGTTGCCCGCCGACACGACTACGACGATGCCTGCTGCCCAGGCCTGTTCAACCGCGCGGCACAGCGGATCGTCGCGATAGCTCTCAAAGACGGGACGTCCCAGAGAGATGTTCATTACGCGAATGTTGTATTTGGACTTCAGCTGAATGGCTGTTTGAATGGCGGCGATCACGCTGCTGTCGGTGCCTTGGCCGTAGTCGTCCAGCGCCTTCAGGTTGACGATTTTGGCGTCCGGCGCCACCCCATAGAAGGTGTAGAGCTTGTTGTTGCCGTTCGATCCCTGGCCACTGCCTGCGATGATCCCGGTGACGTGCGTGCCGTGTCCATACTGATCCGCGGCGACGGTGGAGACGAAGCTCTGGTTGTAGGCGATGCGGGCGGAGAGATCCGGTACGGCGGCGATGCCGCTATCGATGACGGCGATTCCGATTCCCGAGCCGGTCAGACCCTGCGCCCAGGCGGCCGACGTGTTCACCGTCTCGTTGTGGTAGTCCAGCTTGGAGACGGTGGGGAGAGTCATGCCGGAGCTGCGCAGAGGGCGATCTGGCGAGATGAACGTCACCTCGGGATCGGCGGCCAGTTCGGCGAGCATGCGCGCCGGTATTCCCCGATAGGCTCCGGCGTTCAACAGCGGGAGCTCGTGCTTCAGGCCGCCTCCCTGCCGCAGCGCTTTTTGATAGTGCTCCGCAGTGGGCGCATGGCGATATTGAACGATGATGTCCAGCGTGTCGCCGGCGGATTTGCCTTCCAGATCCTTGGCCATCTTGCGGGGAGCCGCGAAGACAACGGTCGCGCAGAAGAGCAGGGCACTCGTGGTCAGGATGGAGCGGCCCCACATGGCGCTTTTTGATGATTGAGGTCGTGACATTGTTCCTCCTTCAGGGGCTTTGCCTGTCTCGCGCCGGTTGCGCGGGGCGCAGGACGCCGAGGTCATGGAAGACGCCAATCTGGCGCCCATGAGCCGATGGCCCGAGGTCAGCCGGAGAACGCAGCAGCGTGACCCAGCCGCATCATTCATGCCAAGACACAGCGGTCCGAGTACCGCTTGGTGTCACTACCTGTGAGAGGGGGCCCAACCGAAAGGGACGAGCAGCTGGAATGCTACTCGCCAGACCTCATCGGCCTACGCTGAGAAATGATTAAGAACCGAAGTCACAGAGGCAGATGAGGCGGGCCAGATCACGAGGCGCACAAGCGAACTC
>CBJOJD010000052.1:0-20074 GCA_966443485.1 uncultured bacterium
CCTGCGCATGGAACCGGCCCACGGCGTGATCGAGGTGGGGAATATCCTGATGACGCCCCGGCTGCAGCGGACGACTGCAGCCACGGAGGCGATGTATCTGATGGCACGGCACGCCTTCGAGGATCTCGGATACCGGCGCTACGAATGGAAGTGCAACGCCCTGAACGAGCCCAGCCGCCGGGCCGCCCAACGCTACGGGTTCACCTTCGAGGGAATCTTTCGCCAGCACATGGTCGTTAAAGGGCGCAATCGCGATACCGCCTGGTTCGCGATGCTGGACCACGAATGGCCAGCCCGCAAGCAGGCGTTTGAGGCATGGCTGGACCCCGCGAACTTTGACGCCAAGGGCAGACAACGCAGCAGCCTAGGAAGACCCCCTCGACTATAAGCACGCAGGCTCAGTTTCCACCCGGCCGCGATGGGGCGAGTACCAGCTCCTGTTGGTCGTTGCTCGCGATCTTCTGGTAAAAGTCACGCAGCGAAGAGTAGTCTTTGGGCTCGAGCAACAAAAACGCTCTCGCGAAGATGTGCTTGATGTCCACAGATCCTGCATTGCTCACGGGTCGAGTGACAAGCGCGGCGTGATCCGGCCAACTCAACTGATTGGGTGGCGGTACGGATTCGGCACTCATGCCCGCCGGCAGCCGATAGATGACGTCATCGATCGACTGTTCGGCATAGTGTAGATCGATGGCCAATTCGCGTTTCTCCTCAGATACGAACCGAGTCTGTTTGCTGGCGGAAAACGGGAACGCCGGCAGCAAGACACGCGCTCCTGCAATTTTTCCCAACTGACCGCTCACCTTTGCCGTCGCGCTAACGAAGCCGGTGGAAGAGTCAAGCCCCTGCAGCTGTTCCACCTCCGCAGAGAGAACCGGAGGCAGAATGGCGCGCAGACCATCCGCGATCTGCCGCTTGACCTCGGCGGAATCATGGGTCAAGTTGAACTGACGCAGATCGAGAGCTGCTGGACCATTCATCAGAATTTTGACGGTTCCATTCACGAAACCGGTCGAATCGACGGTAAGGTCAGCTGTGTGAGCAGTGATAGCGTCCTTCGCTTGATTGGGTGGAGTGTACGAGGGTCCAGGAGTTCCTTCTCGCAACCCTCCGGCTAAGACGTGGGTCCAACGCAGTTGTCCAAATGGGCACAGCTTTTGTCCTGGATCCAGGTACAGGTCCTTGCCGTCAATACGGAGCACAACCAGGAGCGAATCGAGCTGATTGAGAGATAGGTAGTTGGGATCGAAGATCCGCTGATCTCGGTCCGCTACTGCCATCCCATAGGCTTCGAGCCCCACCGCCCGTGCCAGAGCCAGATACAGAGCAGCGATGTCGTAACCCGATCCGCTCTTCCCGTTCCAAATGTCTTCCACATTATTGAACCGCGATTTCAGATTCAACTGTCTTTGTTCCGGTTCGATCTGAACGTGGGAGAAGTCGGCGTTATTGAAACCTTGTACCGCATCGTAAAGCTTGCGCGCTTTCTCTTCGGGAGAGGCCGCACCCGCGATGATCTGCTGTGCATCTGCTTTCAGAGATTCACTAGGAAGCGCAAACTGATCGAGCTTTTTGGCCCAACGCCGCTGCTCGTTGTCCCAATACTCAGCGGCAGAGTTATATGGCGAGAAATAGAAACGTACCTGATACAAGAAGGAAGCTGAAGGTGGCGTGTACATTTCGTGTGGTGCCGGAGGAACGTTCTCGATGTCGAGCGAGAAATCCCCTTTGGGTCGTCGGACTGCATGGAAGCCTGACGGCAAGTGCTCTGTGAAGAGCACATAATTGGCCCGTTCACCATCCACGATCAGGGTTATCCCCGAACCCAACACGTTGGATTGGAGGTCGTTGTAAGGGTTGTAGTAGAAATGCTCCTTATGTACGAAGAGATCTCTTTGCACTCTCCAGGTCGGGATGGAAGAAGCCAGAGCCGATGAATAAAAGTTCTCCTCACCCTCTCCTCCACGAACGCCTCCAACTTTCTCGCCGCTCCCGCTGGGCGCCACACCGGTCAAGGGAATGGTCCAACGATATTCGAGAATGCTGCCGACCTCTACGCTGGGCAGATTGAAAACAGCAGCTTTGACGTGGTCCCTGACATCTCGGTACACCAGCAGTTCTTCGGGTTTGCCGGTCAAGGGAACCACCGTGCCATCTGGATGGATGGTGCGTGCTTCAATGATCGGGGCTGCGGTTTCCCCGGGGACATAGGGCACCTCAACGGTGGCCCGCTCCTTACCACGCTCTGTAAGCACCTTGATGCGTGCGTATTCACTGACGAAGTGGCTGCGGTTATCCGCGACTTCTTCGCGATAAAGAAATACCGCCGATGCTCCCGGCGCCGAGGGGTCGGAAGTCATGGCGAGTTCTTCCCTGCTCGGTTCCTTGAACTTCTGAGCGAGGCCCAGCACCGGCATCATGACGACCACGAAGCTAACTGCCGCCCGAACTTTTGCGCGCAACTGCATCTACCACCTCCGCAAGCACAGTTCACCGCGTACGCGTTCTTTTGCGGCGCTTGATTTGTTTCTGGAATTGCGAAGCCATCCTAACATCTGAGCGGAGGAAGGAGAAAGCGTGCTCGTCGGCTAAGCTGAGCGCAAGTCATCTATTCAGCTGCTTACTTATCTGACCATGTGCGGGCGATATCAAGCAGCAGGCAAAGGATGATGCAGCGGCGATCTCTTCGATCGCCGCACGTCCGAGTATTTCGCGCCTTGATTTAAGCTGGGCAAGGCACGGCTACGTCGGATTCGATCGCAATCTGCGCCGACAGTTTCGGTTGGCTGGCTACGGTCAGAGCGGTGATCTTTACAGCGATCTGCTCCCCGCAGCGGGCAAAGCCAAGATACTCGAAGCTGACCGCACGTTCCTCACAGAATTCGCGGAAGGCCCGGTGCTCATGTTGCTGCCAGCCGGGATAGTTGAAGTACTCGTCGAACTGGATGATAGTTCCGGGCACAATCTGGTCGCCCAGCACGTCGAAGATGGTTTTGGTCGAGCTGTAGAGATCGGCGTCCACATGCAGAAAGGCGATAGGGCGGGGAAACCTCTGGCTGAAGAGAGGCAGCGTCTGATCGAACCAACCCTTGTGAAGCCTGACGTTCGGGGCCACCTTGGGCAGAGTGGCTAGAGCGAATGCGCCTTTGCCGATGTTGGACTGCCATTCTTCCGGAAGTCCCTCGAACGAATCGAACCCGTGAATCTCCGCCTCGGGTTTCCAACGAGCAATATGGTTGATGGACTCCGCTTGATGAACTCCGAACTCGCAAACTAGCCCATCCCGCACACGGGATTGGCTCAACGCGAATTGCATGAGCTGAAACCGGTCAGGGAAGCTCGGCGTCAGGGGAAGGTTTGTGTCGATAAAAGCCACGGTCTCTTGCAAGGACTGATACTGCCGCATGGCGTCGATGTCTTTCACCACGACGCGCAACGGATAGGTCATGAACCGCTTGACCCAGGTTTTCGGACTCCTCATTGGCGAATCTCCTCAGGTAGGGAAAGTCTGCATACCCACGAGCGAAACAGAGTGAAGCGCATGCCATTCATCCAGCGATTTCGCGAGTAGTCGAGCAGGAGCAAAGAAGCCGGCTGGACCGTTTCACGCGCACGAAGCGATCGAGATCACGCAAAAGCCGTCAAGTTACCGGCAAATACTGGAATTGGGGAGATGTCCTCTCGGTCAGTCTCGCGGGGGCGAGGGTAGCCGAGCCTTTTCTATTGGGCGCGATGGCCGAAGATTCTGGGGACCAAGACAGTAGTCACGCGACGAAAAGCGCGAGCAACAAAGATTGCAGATCAATATACACAGGAAACGCCGCCCTTGCCAGGCGGCGTCTCCTATTTTTACCAAAGCCGGTGATTAGTGGGTGGTGACCTTCTCCCGGCTAACTTCCACGCTGGTCTGAGCACTTGCAACCTCTGACCCGATCCTCATGCCATAGAACGACTTGCGCACGAAGAACATGGAGATCAGGAAGAAGATGACAGCCAGCGCATGGGCTAACATGGGATTCCCGGCGCTGAGGGTTACGGCCAGTTCCACAGCCAGTAAGCCAAACAAGGTCGTGAACTTGATGACGGGGTTCATGGCCACTGAAGAGGTGTCCTTGAACGGATCGCCCACGGTGTCGCCGATCACGGTGGCGTCGTGCAGGGGAGTTCCCTTTTGCTTGAGGTCAACTTCGACCACCTTCTTGGCGTTGTCCCAGGCGCCACCCGCGTTGGCCATAAAGATGGCCTGGTACAAGCCGAAGATGGCGATCGAGATCAAGTAGCCGATGAAAAAGAACGGCTCAACGAACGCAAACGCCAGGGTGGCAAAGAAGACACCCAGGAAGATGTTGAACATGCCCTTTTGCGCGTATTTGGTACAAATCTCCACGACCTTCTTGCTGTCAGAGACTGAAGCCTTCTCTACGCCTTCGAGCTTGATGTTGGCCTTGATGAACTCGACCGCGCGGTAAGCACCAGTGGACACCGCCTGGGTGGACGCGCCGGTGAACCAGTAGATCATGGCACCACCGCAGATCAAGCCCAGCATGAAGGGGGCGTGCAGCAGCGAGAGCTTATCGACGTTCTGCTGCAAGCCGCCGGTGAGGGCCATGATGATGGAGAAGATCATGGTTGTGGCGCCTACAACGGCCGTGCCGATCAGTACCGGCTTCGCCGTCGCCTTGAAGGTATTTCCAGCGCCGTCGTTTGCCTCTAACCAGTGCTTGGCTGCTTCAAAGTTGGGTACAAAGCCAAAGTCTTTCTTCAACTCTGCTTCGATGCCAGGGACGTTCTCAATCAATGACAACTCGTAGACGGACTGCGCGTTGTCAGTGACTGGGCCGTAGGAGTCCACGGCGATCGTGACCGGGCCCATGCCCAAGAAGCCGAAGGCTACCAGTCCGAAGGCAAAGACGGCTGGAGCGAGCATCAGGGCTCCTGGAATGCCCAGACTGAAGTAATAGCCAGTGCCCATGAGGGCTACCATGCAGAAGCCCAGCCAATAGGCGGAGAAGTTTCCGGCCACAAAGCCAGAGAGAATGCCGAGTGAAGCGCCACCCTCCCGCGCGGAGGTGACCACTTCCTGCACGTGCGCCGAACTGGTTGACGTGAAGACCTTGACGAATTCAGGGATCAGCGCGCCGGCAAGCGTGCCACAGGAGATGATGGAGGCCAGCTTCCACCAGATCGTTCCGTCACCCATGTTCTGAATCAACAGGTAAGACACGACGTAGGTCAAAGCGATGGAGAGCACCGACGTGATCCACACCAGGGAGGTCAGCGGATGCTCGAAGTCCATCTCGTCTGCATTCGCGAACTTGGCCTTGGCGATCACGCCATTGAGGAAGTAAGCGCCGGCGCTGGACAGAAGCATGGCGACACGCATCACGAAGATCCACACCAGCAATTGCACCTGGGTCTTGGGATCGTGCACCGCAAGCAGGATGAAAGTGATCAGGGCCACGCCGGTCACGCCGTAGGTCTCGAAGCCGTCGGCCGAGGGTCCGACTGAGTCACCCGCGTTGTCACCGGTGCAGTCGGCAATCACGCCAGGATTGCGCGCGTCATCTTCCTTAATTTTGAAGACAATCTTCATCAGGTCAGAGCCGATATCGGCAATCTTGGTGAAGATGCCGCCGGCGATACGCAATGCAGCCGCGCCGAGCGATTCACCGATGGCGAAGCCGATGAAGCAGGGGCCCGCGTAATTACCTGGAACGAAGAGCAGGATGAAGAGCATGATGAGCAGTTCGACGGAGATCAGCGCCATGCCGATGCTCATGCCTGCCTTCAGAGGAATCGCGTAGCAGGGATACGGCTTGCCGCGCAATCCAGCGAAGGCCGTCCGCGAGTTGGCGAAGGTGTTGACGCGAATGCCGAACCAGGCCACTCCGTAGCTGCCCGCAATGCCGACCAGAGAGAAGGCCAGAATGATGGGTAGCGTGACGGCCACATTACCCACCGGTGCCAGGACACCGAAGTACAGGGCAATAATGACTGCGATGAAGGCCCAGAGCAGAAGGATGAACTTGCCCTGCGTGAACAGATAGGTTTTGCAGGTCTCGTAGATCAGTTCCGAGATCTCGCGCATGGTGCGGTGGACCGGCAGATTCTTCAGTTGAACGTAGATTCCCAAACCAAAGAGGAGGCCGCCGACGCAGAACAGAAGGCCGATCATCAGCAGGGCATGTCCGTTGACACCGAGGAAGGACTGGCTAGACAGGTCGGGCAGCACCAGGCTCGCCTCTCCGCCGCCGGAGGACTCGCCCTGAGCGTGCGCCAGAGTCGGTAAGAGCAACCCGAGCAGGGCAGCCGCTGCTTTGAATGGACCTCTGAGGAATGCCCCGGCACGTTGCCGGCTGGCGAAGATGCGGTGCATGGTTTCATTGCCGAAGTCCGAAGCAATGACCCGGCCGGTTAAGAACGCGGCCAGAAGCGAAAACGCGCTTACGGCAAGAAAAGAATTGACCCAACCCTGTGCTGTCACGAGTCCTCCAAAATTTGGTTTGAGACCGTTAAGTAAACGACCCCAGAAATACGCGACCTCAGAAACACCGGGGAAAAAGCCACGGGAACTGTACCATCCGACTTCTCCGCTGTCGAGTGATTGTGGTCACAGGCACTCCGAAAGAGTTCTCAGGAACAGCGATTGCGGACCGACGGCGAGCAAGAAACCGTGTAAAGTACGGGTGCAGGAGGCGGTTGTGCAGTTATGTCGTCCCCTCTGCTCACGCCGCGCCAAGCAGCGGAAAAGCTTGGCATCAGCTACCCGGCACTGAAGCACTGGATTTTAGCCGGGCGCATCCGCACCGTAAAAACCCCTGGCGGACACCACCGAGTTCCGGTAGAAGCGCTGGAGGAGTTCCTTCCTCAATCCGTTGCCCGGCCCGGGCGCACTCGCATCAGCAGCCGAAATCAGCTCCCTGGAACGGTTCTGGAGGTGGCAGTGGAAGGCTTGCTGGCGAAAGTAGTGATCGCAGTCGGCAATCATCGTCTGACGGCGATCATCACCGCCGATGCAGTGCGCGAGCTTTCACTGAAGCCAGGAGACTTTGCGGTAGCGGTGATTAAGGCGACCGAGGTGATGGTGGCAAAGCCGTGAGGATGGTGTTGGATGGGTCACGGCGCCGCTTCGGTCAGAGGGGGGATTGCTTGTCTAAAGCCGGCATGGGCGCAACTGCCGCATGCAGAGCGAATCTGCCGGTCGATCAGATCGACCGGCCCGAGTTCGACTACTCGACAGGGATCTCGATCTTGTCGTCTTTCAAGGGAGCCTGCAGCGCGGCTGAGATCTCGCGGTTGACGCCTTCCGGCAGGGGATGAAGTTTGAATAGGACAAGCACATTCCGTTCCGGGTCGTCGAGCGCTCTGAAGCTGGCGACCTGTTCCAGGCTGTAGTGGTTGTGCAGGTCCTCCAAGGTGCCGGGATCGATGTCGTTCCATGTCGCCCACCAGCCCGGCTGATAACGCGCCAGCTTGGATACCAGATCCTGCGTGCCGAAGTCGTCGCAGAGAGTGGGAATGTGGGCCATCATGGTGAGGTCGTCTCCGCTGATAGAAACCACCAGGCGCTTGCCGTTGGGATGCTGGTCCACGTACTTCGCAAGCTGATGCGCCGCGGTGATCCAGGTGTACTCCGGATGGGTCACGTATTGGAGGGTCCAGACACCATTGAAGAGGGCGGTCAGGGCGATAGCGCCCACCACGATTGTGCCGGCAAGGGATGTCCAGGGCTGCCGTCCGGCTTCCCTCCTCACCAACGCCTGCGCCCCCATTGCCAGAGCGAAGAAGGCAAACATCGCAACCACGGTGAAGTAGCGCGGCTGAGGGTGGTCCTGGTAGGTCATGAAGCCGATATAGCCGGCGACGGACAGCAGTGAAGCGCCAAAGATGGGATCCCGAAAGAGCGCGAAGCCCGCGGCAGAGCGTCGGGCCAGAACCACAAGCAGAAAGACAATGCCTGCCAACGGGATCAGCACGCGATCAGCCCACAGGCCGCCATGAAACGACCACCAGAAACTTACCAATGGCCAGTAGAACTCGGTAGGTTTGGGGTACTTGTTGATGAAGAACAGGTAGCGGTAGTCGGCCAGGAGCCCGCGGTGGATGACGAAGGCCATCCAAAACCCGAAACTCAAGGCCGAGGCAAGCCCGGCGGCGACGGCGCACCGGAGAGCCCGAGACACATGCCCCCGCAGAGGAAAGAGCATCGCCCACCCCAGAGCTGGCAGCAGGAACACGGCTGTCGTCTTGGTGAGCAGCATAAGCGTGAATAGCAGCCCAATGATGGCCGAGGTGACGACTGGCCGGCGTGCGGCGGGCAGCCGGACGGCCAGGTGTAGGGCCGCCAGGAAAAAGGCCATGAGCATCGGTTCCAGGATGCCAAGACGCGAGAAAGCGTACAGAAATGGACTGGTTACCGCCATGCTCAGCGCGAGGAATGCCATCCAGCGCGGGCCGCGCGCACGCAACAGCGTGTAGCCGAGGATCAGGTCCAGGAAGAAGAAGGATACCGAGAGTCCTCGGGCCGCTACGATCGAGACACCCGCGAAGGAGAACACCACCCACTCCAGAAAGGGCCAGACGGGAACGGCGGGAGCTGGATTGAAGTCCCCGGGGACGTACCAGTTGCCGAAGAGATGGGCGCGAGTAGCGGCGTTTCCGTACCAGCCCTCGTCGGTGTACTTGGCCCAGTCGCTCATCCACGGAGAGTGATTGGGGAAGTCTGCGGACAGGTGCAGGGCGTGTACAGCGGCAAAAGCCAGGATCGCGATGAGCCAGATCGCGTAGGCCCAACGTCGCACTGAATCAGTCAATTAAGGTTCTCCCGCGAGGTTTTCCGGAACGGGTTCTGCCCGCGAGCATCCCTGGCAAACAGAGACCGCGGCAGCACCGTGAAACGTCTCGGAGGGGGCGTCCCCAGTATATCGCGCAGGCCCCTTAGAGTAAGTCTAAGTGCCGGTAGGCTTATTCGTAGGCCAGAGCGTCGATGGGATCCTTGCGAGCCGCCATCCAGGCCGGGTACAGGGCGCCTAAAACCGAGCCGACCAGGGCAATCACGGCCCCCTTGACCACCAGGGTGGAGTTCATGTCCAGGAAGAGCGTTGGGAAACGTACGGAAAGCAGAGACTTAGCGGCGAACGACAGGGCCACTCCCACGGCAACGCCCAGGGCTGCGAGAATGGCGGTCTCGCGCAGCACCACGCCCACAATGGCCATCTTGGAGGCGCCCATGGACTTGAGGATTCCGATCTCCCGCGTGCGCTCCAGCACCGAGGTGTACATGGACTGAAAGATAACCAGGAATCCGATGATCACGGCGATGCCAATCACCACATTCATCGCAGTATTCAAGGCGGGGATGCGATCCGGGGTCATCAGCGACATCCACTCTTCCATGGTCATCACCTGGTAGTTCTGCAGACCGCGCGTGGAGAGGATTTCATTGGTGATCAGGCTGAGGTTGTCCGGATTGTCGGCTTTCAGGTAGAAGACGGAGGCTTTGCCTTCAGATCCGATCAACGAGCCCAGAGTCTCGATCTGGATGAGCTTGCGGCCGCCCTTTCCATGCTGAAAGATGCCGCAGATGTGGAAGGGGTGCTTGAGGATGGTGATGGTGTCGCCCACATGGTGGCCACCTCCGCTCATAGCGTAGACATCGTCGACCATGACGTCATAGGGGTCCTTGAGAGGGCCGCCGGAGAGAAAAGCAAAGGGACTGAGCCGGCTGTAGCTTGCGTAATCGATGCCCCACAGCACTTCCAGCCCATCGGTCATGGTGAGGTTGGTGATCACGGGAGAGGCGACGGTGACGTGGGGCAAGGCACCGAGCACGGGAGCCAATTTGACGGAGATGGGGGCGCCACCTACCCCATTGAAAAAAGCGGTGTTGCCGGGTCGAACGATCAGGTCTGCGCCGATGCCGTTGTTGAGGTGCTTCTGGCCGGTCAGCTGGCCCAACATGATGGCGATGATGGTCAGCATCATGATCACTTCAATGGCCACCGCCAGGACGCTGATGAGAGAGCGCAGGGGGCGGTGCAAGAGATTGGCGAGAACGAGCTTATTCATTGCGACGGCAGACTCCGCGGGCCGAGCGTGACTTCGGCGCCGTTCTCAGGGTAACAGCCGGAGGGGAGCGAGAAGGATGGCGGGAGGGGGGGAGGGGGGAGGCGCTGGCAAGGGGAGGAGGAGGTGGGTTCCAATTCAGGACAGCTCGGAGCGTGGCCGGACGAAACAGGTCAAAATTGGGAAAAACCCCGAAATTCTCTTTGACGCCTTCTTTACTTATATTTATGGTGGAGGGACAATCCCAGGTAGCAGGGTCCCGACCCGGTTCGGTTATCTGATGGGAAGCTTTGGCGAAGACCTGCGCAGGGAGCGGCTTACCCGCGGCCTGGCGCTGGAAGACATCACGGCAGTCACCAAAATCAGCCAGCACCACCTGGTGGCGCTGGAGCAGGAGCAGTTTCGTCAACTGCCGGGTGGCATTCTCAACAAGGGCATTGTGCGCGGCTACGCTAGCGCGGTGGGCCTGGACCAGCAGGATTGGACCGATCGCTTTCTGCGGGCTTACGCGGCCAGCGGGCAGGCACACGATGACGCCAATGACTGGGAGGCGTTTGCCTCCAATGTGGGCAAGGCGCGGATGCAGCGCCATGAAGCCACCGAGTTTCGCGTGCGCTGGGCTGGCGCTCTCTTCCTCCTGTTCATGGTTCTGGCGGGTGGGTTCTTAGTAGTCCGCTACGTCGGGGTTCGCGCCGGCTGGTGGTCCACTTTGCTGCCGCCCAACCCGATTGTCCCGCAACTGGAGTCCGCCTATATCTCGGTGCGTTCCTGGGTCTTGCACCTGGTTTCCTAGTCTCTCCAAGCGCCGAACGAGTTCTCTACCCCGGAACGGGGGCAATCCATCACGCAATCCGTCAATTAACCGCCCGCATCAGTGCCTCGAAGCAATCTGGATCGAGCTTGTGAGGAATGTCGCGCATCATGATGTCCCGCGCCTGCTCCATGGAGAGCCCGGCCCGGTAAGGACGGTCTTCCGTCAGCGCACCGTAAACGTCAGCCACCGCGATGATGCGAGCCTCCAGCGGCATCGCCGATGCTGCCAGGTGATGGGGGTACCCGCTTCCGTCCAGCTTCTCGTGGTGAGCTCCGGCAACCACGGCCAGTTCTCGGAAGGCGTGAATGCGGAGAAGGATCTCCTGAGTGAGGCGCGGGTGTTCCTGCATGACCGCCCACTCCGCAGCGTCGAGCTTGCCGGGCTTGTCCAGGATGGAGTTCGGCACCCTCAACTTCCCCAGGTCGTGGAGGAGAGCCGCTCGGCGCACGAAGCGCTGCCGCTCCTCGTTCAGACCAAGCTGTGCGGCGATGCACTGGGCGGCATCGGTGACCCCCATGGAATGGCGAAAGGTGAAGGAGGACTTGGCGTCCACGACATCGGCGAAGGCCTCGCAGATGAGGTCGATACCTGCCGCGGTCGCCGTCTCATTGGAATCTGGGGCGAGGTCGAGCACGGCATCGCGGAGATCGCGTTCGGACGTGTCGGCAGTTGCGTAATTCCAAAGTTCGCCCTCGTTGTGAAGTGAGGTGGCAACGCGCACGAGCTCAGGATCGAACCAGCGTCCGCTTCGCTCGGCCAGCACGTTCATGGCCGGCTCAATGCCCTTCTCTGACGCGAAGACGTCTAGATGCTGGGCCACGGCGAGAATTCGCGACTCGAGCGGAATCTGCTTGCCGATGCGACGTTCAGGGTAGCCGCTCCCATCCCAGTGTTCGTCGAGGCCGCGCACTGCCTCGGCGGTCACGTCGCCTAAGCCTAACTTGCGGATAATGCTGGCGCCACGGTCGCAGCGCAAGGTGATCATCTCTTCGTTGTTGCGATGCTGAGTCAGCCCGATCCCCACGATTCCGGCGACCCGGTGCAAGGGATTCGCCTCCGGGAGAACGCTGCTCCATAGCAGGCGCAAGGTGGAGAGCTTTGGCCGGCCGGGGCGTGTCCAGTCCTCGAGCTTCACGCCCGCCTTGACCCGGCGCTCATCGCCCCCGCCAATGATCTGGCAGAGCCGGGCGGCATTCGAGCTGCAGCCGATATCTTTCAGCAAGAGCGCATAGTAGAGGCTTGCCATGCGGTAGGGGTTGAGCTGAAGGCGTGCTCCCAAACGCATTCCGAAGAGGCAGCTACGTAAAGCGTGCCCCGGCACCGCACCTTCCGTGAGGTCCAGAGCGAAGGAAAGGGCGGAAAGGATCTCGGCGCGGCGGATGCGGTCCGCCGAAGGGGATGGGTCGGCGACAGCGGGATGGGGCACGATTACCTGGACGGCCAAATGGGCCTCCTATTTGAACTTTCGGCTGCGCGGATCAGCCGGACGCGAACGGCAGGCGACGAAGATTGAGTGAGCGTGGCCGTTCGGGATAGGCGTCAATAGGACTTATCGGCAGAATCAATCAACGGTGGTCCGAAAAAGCGCTGCCGAGGAAGACTGATTTCATGCGATCGCAGAGATTTGCGCGACTTTTCTCCTACGCAGAAACAGCTCGAATCGTACGTTCCGCCGTCTGGAGGGCCTGGTGACATTTCGGGGTCTGGAAACTGCCGTTCGCTGTTCTTTTTTGGCCGGGATTGCTGACCCCAATTACCATGGAAGAATGCCGTACTGGGCCTTCGGGCCTCTGCGGCAGGCCGGGGTTGTGAACAGTTCTATGCCCGGCAGAGTGGTACGTCCCTTCATTGGGCAGGAGTCTGAATTTGAGCGACCGTTTTTTGTTTACCTCTGAGTCCGTGACCGAAGGTCACCCGGACAAGATTGCAGACCAAGTCTCCGACGCAATTCTGGATGCCTGCCTGGAGCAGGATCCCTACAGCCGCGTGGCCGCCGAAACCTTGACCGCCACGGGTCTGGTGATGATCGCGGGCGAGATTACGACCAAGGCCTATGTGGACTTCCAGTCGCTGGTACGCGGCGTGGTGCAGTCCATCGGCTATGACAACGCGACGTATGGATTTGATTCCAATACTTGCGCGGTCATCTCCACCATCAACAAGCAGTCAGGGGATATTGCCCAGGGTGTAGACACCGGCGGTGCCGGCGATCAGGGCATGATGTTCGGGTATGCGGCGAACGAGACCAAGGAGCTGATGCCAGCGCCTATCTCGCTAGCCCACAAGCTTACCCGACGCCTTACCGAAGTGCGCAAGAACGGCAAACTGCCTTATCTGCGCCCTGACGGCAAGAGCCAGGTCACGGTGGAGTACGACGAGAACCGCAAGCCTGTGCGCATCGACGCAGTGGTGATCAGCACCCAGCATGCGGAGACCGTGAGCAATGACGAATTGCACGCGGATATTCTCAAGCACGTCATTCAGCACGAGCTTCCCGCCGAGTGGCTGGACGAGAACACCAAGTATCACATCAACCCGACTGGGCGCTTCGTGATTGGCGGACCGATGGGGGACACCGGCCTGACCGGCCGCAAGATCATCGTGGATACCTACGGAGGAGCGGGCCGCCACGGCGGTGGAGCGTTCTCGGGCAAGGATCCGACAAAGGTGGATCGCTCCGCAGCTTACATGGCGCGCTACATCGCCAAGAACATCGTCGCCGCCGGTCTGGCGGATCGCTGCGAGGTTCAGCTTGCCTACGCCATCGGCGTGGCCGAGCCGGTGAGTGTGCTGGTGGATACCCAGGGCACGGGCAAGGTGAGCGAATCGCAGCTGACTGAGCTGGTTCGCAAGAACTTCACGCTGACACCGAAGGGCATCATCGAAAGCCTCAACCTGCGCCGTCCGATTTACCAGAAGACCGCGGCATACGGCCACTTTGGCCGGGGCGAAGCCGAGTTCACCTGGGAAGCGACCGATAAGGCCGCCATCCTGGCCGAACAGGCCAAGTCTGTGCTCGCATCCAAGTAGACTTCCTGCAGAATCAACTCAGGGGACCCTAACGGGTCCCCTTTTTATTGCCGTCCACGTGCGCGCTTCAGTACACTCGCGGCCGACCCATACTTTCGAGCACTACTCGATGCGCAGTGCGGCCATGGGATCAACCCGAGTGGCGCGCATTGCCGGCATCCAGATGGAGAAGAAGGCCACACAGCTCAGCGCTATTGGAGTTGCGATGAACGAGACCGGATCGAGCGGCTTGACTCCAAAGAGGAAGCTGGTGAGAAAGTGCGTAAGCCATAAGGCGCCGCCTCCGCCTGCCAGCACGCCGATCAGCGTGAGAAGCATACCTCGCCAGATAACCATGTTGCGCAGGTTCGATGCTTGCGCTCCGAGCGCCATCCGAATACCCAATTCCTGAGTACGTTGTTGAACGGTGTAAGACATGACGCCATAGACGCCGATGGCGGCCATGAGCAGTCCCGCGGCACCGAAGATGGAAAGCAAGAGCATGTTCAGTCGCTGGCGTGCGATGTTTTCCGCTTCCACCTCATTCATCGTGCGTATGTGTGCCACGGGCAGGCCGCCGCTTGCCTCCCGCAGAGCCGCAGAGATGGCGGTCGTGAGCAAACGCGGATCGGCCTGGGTTCGAACGAACCAATAGAGCGGCGCGACGCGGGAGTTGAGGGCAGTCTCGAGGTCAGGCATCTGGGCCAAGGGGATGTACATCATGGGAGTGGGATCGGCCCTAGGCCCACGATCGTGCGTGTCACCCACAATTCCGATGACCTGCCGCGATCCTTCGGCAAAGGCAGGACCGGCACCGGCGCCGATCAGCATGCGATCCTTCAGAGGATCGCCATTGGGCCAATAGCGGCGCGCCATTGCCTCGTTGATGACCACCACACCCGGCGCGCCAGCGATGTCCTGTGCGGTAAACGTGCGACCGCGCACGAGCGGGATCTTCAAGGTGCTGAAGTAGCCATACGAGGTTGAGCAAAAACCCGCACCGCCGGAGGAGATTGGACCTCCCTTGGGACGGCCGACGACGTCGAACATCATGCCGAACCCGCCGCCCATGGGCAAGCAGTTGCTCACGCCTGCATCGAGCACGCCGGGGACCGCGTGAAGTCGATCACTTCCCGCCTGGATCACTTGTGCCACAGGTGCAGTAGTCTGGAAGCGATCGCCACTCACAGACATCGTCATGCTGATGACGTTGTGCATCGTGAAACCCGGATTGACCGCCTGCAGATTCATGAAGGTACGAACGAGCAGCGCCGCGCCGATCACGAGCACGACAGTAAGAGCCATCTCCGCGATCACCAGGGCCGAGCGGAGCTTGCCGCTGCGGACACCAGTGCTGGCATGGCTGCCATTCTCGTTCAAGGCACGCGACAAATTCGCGCGAGAGGCGCTGATGGCGGGAAACAGCCCGAAGAGCAGTCCAGTCAGGACGGAGAGCCCGAGCGTGAAGAGCACGATGCGGAGATCAAGCGTAATTGCCGCGCCATCTTCGCCAATGCGAGGGATGTCGCCGGCATTCATCTTGAGCAGCAGCCGGACACCCACGAATCCCAGGCCAAGACCGATGACGCCCCCGGTAAGTGACAAGGTCAGACTTTCCACGAGAAGCTGCCGGATGATCTGCGCTCGGCCTGCCCCAAGGGCAGCGCGGGTTGCGAACTCCCGCTTACGGGCCGCGGCTCGAGCAAGAAGAAGATTGGCGACATTGGCGCAGGCAATTAGAAGAACGAAGGCGACCGCCCCCCAAAGCACGAGAAGACGCGAACCGGTGTCGCCGATGACCTCCTCTTGGAGCGGAACAACTCCGAAGGCTGCCCGGGGAGGAAGCGAGTCCTCACCGTAGAGCCGCCGGTACTCTTTTGCTGCGAGGCGCAGTTGAGCGTTGGCTTGCTGCACCGTGACGCCCGGCTTGAGTCGAGCGGCAACGGTAAAAAAATGGACCATGTCTTTGGAGTTGAGGTCGAACTGGTAGGGGATCCAAAGGTCGACTGGCGAGTCGGTCACGAATCCAGGCCCGATCACGCCGATAACGACGTACGGTTGACCATCAAGCTGAATGGTTGATCCGACAATCTTCGGATTCGAGCCGTACCGTCTCTTCCAGAGTCCATAGCTCAAGACGGTGACGCGACCGCCGTTCGGAGTATCTTCCTGTGCGGTAAAGGTGCGCCCCACAAGGACGGGTGCCCCAAACATTGCAAAGTAGTCGGCAGAGACGTGTACCCCTTGCACCTGCTGGGGATGATCACTCCCTGTGATGTTCAGACCAGCTGCGCCAAAGTCGAAGGCCGCTACTTGCCGGAAGATTTCGGTTTGATTGCGCCAGACGCTGAACCGCGGGATACTGGCTCCCGCGAAATTGCCGTTGGGCGTAGTGTTGACCAGCGAGACGAGTTCCTCAGGATGAGGGTACGTCAGCGGCTTCAACAAGACAGCATCGATGACGGAAAACACGGCGGTATTTACGCCGATCCCGACGGCGATGACCACCACGGCAACGATGGCAAAGCTCGGGGCGCTGGCCAAGCTGCGCAGTGCAAAGCGGAAGTCGCGCCATAGACTGTCGATCCAAGGGAAGGAACGATAACTCCATTCCCGCTCACGAACCGCCCGCGGATTGCCGAATCGGACGCGGGCTTGCCGGCGCGCCTCTTCGGGGGAGAGGCCGCGCGCCACGTTGAGGTCCACTTCATGGGCGAGATGAGACTCAATTTCCTCAGCAAAGTCTTGATCTCGCCGATTGCGACTGGTAAATCTGTGCAAGCCCATCACCCGCTCCCTTCCGACTTACTCGAAAGACTCACCGAGAATGAGACCGATGGCACGAGTCATGCGCCGCCAGCGGTCAGCTGCGGCATTCAACTCTTTTCGCCCCTTGGCAGTCAGCCGATAGAACTTGGCTTTACGGTTGTTTTCGCTTACTCCCCACTCAGAGGAGACCCAGCCACGATCTTCGAGGCGGTGGAGTGCCGGGTACAGGGAGCCCTGCTCCACCTCAAGGGCGTTCTCAGAGGTGCTCTCGATGGCATGGGCGATGGTGTGGCCGTGTGCCGGGCCTAACACCAGGGTCCGCAGAATGAGCATGTCGAGAGTTCCTTGAAGGATCTCCCCTGCTTGCGGTGGTCGATTGAGCGCCATTCTCACTCTCCACTCGAATGACTATGGAAGGGATAGTACTTCACTCGAACGTCTATGGGAAGACTGATTCTCTGTTTTTTTACGGTATTCGAAAGGAGGGAGCGCGACAGGGTGGGACGAGATGCCAGTCCAAGCCAGCTCTGAGGGGGCGATCCAGAGACATCTCCTCCTTTCCTTTTTGTGCGGCCTGCGTCCGAGAAAATACAATGCACGGGGAACAGACCCGAACCGTTTCGAGGAGAGATTGATGCGAATTTCTGCGCTTATGGGACTGGTGCTCGGCGTCACGGTGATGGCGGGCGCGCAAACCACAGCTCCCTGGAGCTACCAGGGCAATACCGGTCCGTTGAACTGGGGCAAGCTCGATCCTTCGTACAAGACATGCCGGGACGGCCATGAGCAGTCTCCCATTGACATTCGCGGCGCGCACCTGAACAAGTCGCTGCCCGACATCGAATTCCACTACCTGGGCGCTCCACTTACGCTCGAAAACACGGGCAACACGATTCGCGCCGTTGTGCATCCGGGGAGCTACATCGTGTGGCAAGGAGTGCGCTACGAGCTGCAGGACTTCGATTTCCACCATCCAGGTGAAGAGGCGGTCAAGGGCAAGCTGCCCGACATGGACATCCATCTGGTCCACAAGAGTGCTGACGGCAAATTGGCGATCATCGCCGTTCGCCTGGTGGAAGATCCCGGTTCGCCCAATGTTATCCTGGCCGCGCTTTGGGAGCATCTGCCGACGAAATCCGGCGCCTCAGAGAAGATCGATAGTCTGATCAATCCCGGTGGGCTTCTGCCAGGAGACCGTGGTTACTGGACCTACATGGGTTCTCTGTCGGCTCCGCCATGCACCGAGGGTGTGCGCTGGTTCGTCATGGAGCAACCGATAGCAATCAGCCGCGAACAGCTGCGCCAGTTCGCCGCTATCTATCGCATCAACTCTCGCGGGCTCCAGGATCCGCATGGCCGCAAGATCGAGGCCAATGAGTAGGCATCAAGGCGTCCGCAAGTCTGCTCACGGCTGTGCGGACGCCAAGGCTCACATGGGCTGCAGGACTGGAGCTGAACTGGGCAAACGCTGTTGAGGGGGTGTCCGTCTTAGCGTTCCAGCGGATCGAACCGCAGTTCTAGACCGTCGGTCGAGGCGGTGGCGGAGATGCCTGTAAGGTCAGTGACGAGATAGCTGGCTACTTCAAGGCTCTCGGTAGTGTGCGAGAACGTGGTGGCAATCACGGTGCAGCCTGCAGCCCGGCCCGCCTCTGCTCCGGAGGCCGAATCTTCGAAGACGACACAATCTTGCGGCTTGAAACCGAGTACAGCCGCGCCCGCCAGAAACGGCTCCGGGTGCGGTTTGCCCCAGGTGACGGCCTCGGCAGTCACGATGCGCTCCGGGACGGGGATTCCGCCCGCCGCCAGGCGGACCCGGGCCAGCTTCTCCGTGGCGCTGGTCACCACAGTCCAGCGATCCTTCGGCAAGGAATTGAGCAGGGCAAGGACCCCGGGCAGCACCTGCAATCCCTCATTGTCGGAACACTCGATATCCTCGAGGATCTTCAGCTCGGCCTCAGCGTCGGCGTCCGGCAGTAGTTCGATGATGCTGTCGATTGCGCGCCGACCGTGCACGATGCGCATGGCTTTGGCCGGATCGATGCCACGCATCTCTGCGTACTTGGTCCAGCTACGCTCCACGGATCCAAGCGAGGAGATGAGGATGCCGTCCATGTCGAAGAGCAGGCCCTGGCATTTCACAACAACCGACGAACGAGAAGCAGATGAAGACATAAGGTCATTCTACTGGGGCGTCCCGGTGCTGCCTGGTCTGGCTGCGTGCTGTACCGCGCAGCCCACTCCAGACCGCAACTCACGCTTATCGACGCGAGGCCTGAGTCTCCGGAGCAGCAGACAGCGTGACTTTGGGGGGAGAGCCGAAGGTCACCGAAGCGTCAACCTGCGCCTGACGCGTGCTCCGCTGCACCTGATTCTGCTGCACTTTCAACGAACCGTTGGCGATGAGTGCGTCCCCGGTCCACCGATCGAAATGGCTCAACAACGCGGGTGCCGGTGGAGGCGCTGCGATTGAGCCACGGTTCCAGTCGAAGTGAAGCGTGCCCTTGGCGGACGCGGCCAGATCCGTATCAGTGTACCCGGCCAGTTCCAACTGCAATGATCCGGCGAGCGTTCCACTTGACCATTGCATGCCGACCAAATCGCCCACCTGCTGCGGATTCAGCTGAGCGAAGGTGCTCGTCACTTTGTAATCGGGCTTGCCGTCCACAGACATCGACGCCTGCGCATGCACGGATCCTCCCAACACGCTGCCGTCGATCGCAGTGAACTCTGCCCCCGCCGGAAGTAGGTGGAATGCCCCTGAGACGCCGCTGAAGGTAAATGGCCCCAGAGCAAGTACGTCGGCCTGAACGGTGCCCTCGAGGTTCGGCCAAACTGGACCGGCATTGGACTGCAAGCGGGACAGGAGCGTCGAGAGCAAGGTACCTGATTCGTGAGCGCCGAGCAAAGCCGATTGCAGCGTAGCCGCATCGAGAGTCCCGAAGCGCAGCTCCAGCTTTGGCAGGCACTCTTGTGAATTTGGACACTGCGCAGGTAGCTCAAGCGCAGCCGATCCAGCGACGGGGCCATACGTGAAGTCGACCGGGTCCCATCGCAGACCACCGTCTTCGAGATGCAGAGTCGCCGAGTTGATCTGAACCGGGTTGGAGAGATAGTCCGCTTTCCAGGAAGCATTCTGAAGCGTGAGTGTGCCGCTCATCTGCTCTGGCGATGATGGGCTGGCACCCGAGCCGAACGCGGTCACCACGGAGGGAAGCCATGAACCGTGGATCTGAAGGTCCAAATCGGCGGGGTCGCCTGTGACTGCATGCAATACAGACGCGTTGCCGATGCCTGCCACATGCGCAAGTTCAGCTAAGCGGGCAAGGGTGGCCGTTCCATGCACTCCCACCTGAAAGCCCCTGGCGGCAAGCTGAGCCGTGAGTTGCAGGGGAGCTGGAGCGCCGGCGGGCAAGTTGA